>PFNQ01000002.1 GCA_002792115.1 Candidatus Woesearchaeota archaeon CG_4_10_14_0_2_um_filter_33_13
AGTTGACTTTTCTATTAAATGCTTTCAAGAGTTTATAACTTTCATGACGTAACTGGTGCTACCCACAAGGAAGTGGGGGTTGAAGAGATAGTTGATGATGCCGTAGATAAAGGATTATCTGGTCTTGTAGTTATAAGTTCTGGGAATTTTTCTGAAGCAATTAGTGATGAAATTGCTAAGCGCGGATTAAAATTAGAATTATATAATTTGGTCAATGGCATTCCTAAAAGTAAAAATGAAGTGAGAATTCCTAATGGTCAAATTTTAAGAACTGCTAAAGAAAGAATACAATTAGTTCGCGATGTAAGGGGTCTTGAAGGAGCATTAGATGATTACACGGATTTTTTCCCTAAATCTTATACTGCACACGCTAGGTTAATTTTGCAAAGTCGACCAGATTATGTTCTTTGTCCAATTGGTTCTGGTAAATTATGGTTATCTTTAGTTAGGGAAGTTGAAGCAACTGACTCAAATAGTCGAGTGATTGGCATTACTCCCAGGGGAAAAAATGCTTTCTTCTTTTCAACTAGTGGAAAAAAATTTGATTTATCCTCTGTTGCGGATAAATTAACTGCACCTTATACTCATTTCCAGCACGAAGTATTGTCCCATGGTCCAAGGCACACTGTTGCAGAGGTTTCTGAAAAACAGTTAAAGAGAGCATATAAACATGCACAAATGGAAGGTTGTGATTGTGAACCAAGTGGAGCAGCAGGTTTTGTATTTTATGATTCTAGTTTTAGAAAAGATGTTAGTCTGAATTTAAGTGATAGAGTTATGATTGTTTCTACCGGTAAGGGTTTTAAAGCGGAAGTGGCTGACATGAAAAGGAGGGAGTCTGGAATTAAAATGAAAGTAGCAACAGTTACAACTGCATTATTTTTAGGCTTTACGGCTTTAACTTTTGGTTATTTTAGAGCTTTGCAAGATCAACATGATGCGCAAGAAATTATGTCTGTTCTTCCGGATAACAAATATGGAAGAGAAGTTTTAGAATTTGTAGCCTTAAGAGAAGGTGTGTCTTCTCCTTTCAGACTTGATTCTCAGCAAGCTTCTGATGCTTTAACACTTTATATGATGAATTCTGACGGTTTATCTTTTGTGCAAGGTTCTGTTGATCCTAAGAAAGCAGAATTATATCAAGATTTTGCTATGCGTTGCAGAAATCACGGTAGGCCAGATTTCAAATATTGTGAACCACAGGTTTAGTCATTCTATCGTAAACATTAGTAACAAATCTAATATGGTTTTACTCTGGAAATAATCTTCTCATTATTCTATCTTCTTTAATCCTTTCCACCACTCGTTTGGATCAGTGTTTTCAATTTCAGTTAAAAGTAGTTTTGCTGATTCTGTTTTAAGGATTGTTTTAATATTGTCGATCCAATTTTGAGCATCAGCATATCCAATTTTGATATACTCTTTTGCTTGCACAGCATTTTCTAGAAGATCAGCATCTCTAGCAACTCTTGCTTCTTTAGTTTCTCTTTTCTGAAATTCAGTTAAGAACTGTAACAACTCATCTCCGTAACCATCTAACTCTTTCATCTGTTCTGCATGTGCTTTTGACTCTGCTTCCTTAAAATCAATATAGCGATGACCAACTTTATGTAAATCATTTAATCTAGCTTCATGAATGTCGTTGAATAAACACATCATCACAACTTTATGGACATCAACCTTTTCTATCTTTGCTAAGAAATAGCCAATGACTGCTGCTCGTTGTGAATGTTCAGCAACATTTTCTGGATCATTAACATTAATCAACCACCAACCACTTCTTTTAACTCTTTTTAATTGGCCAGTTTCATACAAAAAGTTTGCAATTTTCTTAATGGTCATTTTTATTTTTTTTATTTTTATAAATTCTTATCAATTTCTTTTTAATTTCAAATCCAAAACTAAGTCTTCTAACTTTCTTAAATCATACTTGATGCCGTCTACCTTTCTTCTGATTTCGTTGTCCCTGAAATCAAATTTTAATAATTGGCCATACAATTCGTCAACTTCATCTTTAATTTTAATAACTTTGTCTACTTCTCCCTTTCCAGCAAGGTAAACAGCTTTTCTTACTAACTCTCCAGGTAAGTCTGCTACTCCTAAAACAAAATGTTCTGGAGCAACTTTTAAGTCTATCAACTTACCATTTTTAACAAAGTTAAAATAAAGTATTGCTTCAACATATTCTTGAATCGCTACTTTGTAAGAGCCTTCACAACTCATCTTAGGACTATGCTTAGACATATTATCCAGGGCAGCTTTTTCTTTTTCAATCTGAACAATCAATTTAGCAGCTTCAACAATCTCATCTCTATGTATGGCGTAGATGATTTGTTTACTTAATTTTAGAACGTCTCTTGATTTTTTGATCAAAAGTTCTCTTTCAGAGTCATAATCTTGGATGTATTTGATTAATTTTGTGTAATTTACCATTTTTGTCTTACTCTCTATTTTGTTTATAATACTTTCTCTAAAATGTATCTTCTAAGCTGTTACTATTATTTAAACGTTGATAAGTTACTTGCAAATATGGTCCAGAAAGAGTCTCACAGGCCATTTCTCTATTTTGATCTGAATCAAATGATGGTGTCCAGGGAATTGTTTGGAAAAAACGATCTCTTCTGAAGTCTGTGCGAAAGGATTGCCATTTAAACCAACCCATCTCTCCAAAATAATTTATCCCGTAATCTGTTAAAGAAAAGGTGATTACTGAATCCTCAGCAACAACACCCATCACTAACTTACCTTGTGGATTAATTGAGTAAATGTCTCTTTCATCACCAAAAATTTTTAACAAATCGTCAGTACTAGGTAATCCGTGAAAATCTACTTCCTGTCTAGCTTGGAAATAAGCATCTCTTTGATCAAGGTTTCCTTTCTGTGCTTGAGAAAAATATTCTGCAATAAGTTTTTTTGCAAAATCTGTTGGATGGATATGGTAAACCCTTACTTCCGGATGTTTCTTCATTAACTCCTCTAATTTGTCTGAGTCAATACTCACTTTAGTATAACCTACGCATTGTCCTTGATGACAATAAACGTTGCCATTAAATTTGTCATCATTTTCATTTACTCCTACTTCAATCCATTCTTGAGTTTGTGGAAGGAATGCATAAGCTTCTTCTTGATCTGCTGTTCTAGCTATCTCTGCTAAATCTTTTAAACCATCTTCTAAGGATTTTGTTGCAACTTGCCTTTTGTTGTTGTCTAAATTAAGAGAAAGAGTTTCAACAGCTACTATCTCTGGTGGGGATCTGGAACATTGGTAGCCTACTCCCAAACCGACTAATAAAGCCAAACCTGCAATTATTGTTTTTGTTCTTGTTAGCATAATTTCATTTGTTTTTTATTTCTTCTTTATAAAATTTTGTAAATTTTCATAACTTAACAGTGCTAACAGCACTTTATTTCAACTAACAGAAACATTTATATAACCAACACTTTCTTTACAGCTTAATCACTTGGGGGTGCATTATTAAAATGGATGAAGGATCAAGACCATTGGACACATTAAATCATGCAAGGGGTAAAAACGTCATGCTTGACTTAAAAAACGGAGTAAGTTATATTGGAAAGTTAAAAGCTTTTGATATTCACATTAATATCGTTTTAGAAGACGCGGAAGAAAGAAAAGATGGTACTGTAACCAGAAAATTGGGTACGGTCTTTGTAAGAGGAGACACCATCACGATAATTTCTCCAGCTTAAATTTTTTAGATTAGAGAAAGAAAATGACCAAAGGAACAGCAAGTATGGGCCGCAAATCTGGCAAGAAGACACATATAATCTGTAGAAGATGTGGGGGATTTTCCTTTCACGTTAGAAAGAAAAGATGCTCTTCTTGTGGTTACGGAGAGACTGCTACCATGCGGAAGTATAGTTGGAACAAGAAAAATTCTGCTGATTAAATTAGATTTATTTTTTTATTACTTTTTTTTGATGTCCAAATCAACAGCAAGGTGGTTTGATGAGAACTTATCTTTGTTGGAAGATCTAGTTTATAGTTTCGATGATTCTGTTAATTTTTCTTCTTCGGATTCTTTAGCAATTGTAGTTCATCCTTTTTTTAGGCTAGATAAATATTTTCTTGATGATTATCCGATGAGAATGGAAAAATTTCTGAGAGAATATTCTGGTCCTATTTTAATAATGGAAGAATCCATTCCCAATAAACTGTATACTACTGTTAATCGCGTTAACGCTTCTGAAATTACACCACTTAGGTATTACCTCCCAACATTAGTGGGTGATCCTGAACCAGAATTGAATAGTTGGAAAGATTTACATCATTTTTTATCTTGCTTTTCTATACCTCATTTTAAATTGGGCGGTGGTTTATTAGCAGATGGTCATTATGTTGATGATCGTGGTTGTTTAGGTTATACTCAACATCGATTAAAAAGATGGGGATTTAAAACAGAATTAATGCCAGGATTATCTTTTGGTATAAGCGACTTAATTGTAAAATAATTTTAATCTGTTGTATATTATTAACTTGTAAATGTTTGATTTTCAAAAGAGTCTAAACAACCTTGTTTAATCTGTTTGTATTTTATTTCTGAGCACAATTCTGGGTTATTGCTTAGTTTTGCAATCTTCGTTCTACAAGAATCTTGAGATATGTCATTACTTAATTGTCCGCATAGCTCAATTTTTAAGGTTGATTTAGCAATTGTGGTAATGCATTTATCTTTATCTATTGTATTTAGAAATTCGCACAATAAACTGTCATTAGTAGCAATAGCAATCTTTTCCCTACATTTTAGTTGCTGAGTTACATCAACAATTAAAGGGCACAATTCATTATTATTGTTATTTATTGCTAACTGATAATGGCAATTATCTTTCCAGTAAGGATCGATAATTTGTTTACATATTTTTTGCTCATTCTTAGCAACTGCAACTTGATACATGCAATTTTCTTGAACTTTATCATCAGTAATCTCATCACATATTGTTAAATCTTTATTTTTTCCTGCAAGATCAGAAAGACAAGAATTCTTCAAAGTGACATCATTAATATTATTACATTGAATTGCTTCTAAATAACAATTATCCCTTTCAATTCCTTCTAGTGTTACACAATCTGGGGAACTAGATAAGTGGGTTGTACAAGCACTTAAAAATAAAATAAATATTACCAATAACGCTATGACTGTTTTCATTGAATGAAGAACTAAAATCTTAGTTTTTAAATCTTATGGAAGTTATCTCTCAAAGGTTCTGATAAATTTTATCTTTCATGAATTACAATCAAAGATTGGGTTCTGTCTACTCCTGGAATATTTTGAAACTTTTTTAACAAAAATTTATCATAACCCTCAACATCTTTGACTCTGACCCTTACTACCATATCAGTGCCACCAGTAACAATATCTACTTTTTCAACTTCAGGCAAAAAACTAATTTCTTTTGCTAATTGGTGTTGATCTTTCTTTAACTCTCTTAAAACTTTGTAATCAGCTGAAACAAGGATAATGGCAGAGAAGTCTTTACCTAATTTTTTATAATCTAAATCTATCGTAAATCTCTTGATAATACCCTCTTGTTTAAGTTTTCTGATTCTGTTATGGATTGTAGTTACGGGCAGCAAAGTTTTTTTAGCAATTTGTCTAGTAGTAAAGTCACCATGCTCTTTTAGTATTTCTATAATTTTCTGGTCTTTTTCGTCTATCATTTGTTTATATTTGGAACAAATGTTCCAATATATATAAATATTGTGGTAAAAATGGTGTTAATTCCGCTTTTATTTGGGATTGATTTATAAACCATTAATGTGTATAGTCTGTTATGAAAACAAAAACAGAATCTTCAGAAGATAGGGAGTTAGAAATTGAACTGTTAAGAATCAAGCTAGCGAAATCACTTGGGTTTATGGCTGGCAGATTTATTTGTTAGGCTTAGGAAATGAATTAAAATGGAGGAAAATAAAATGATAACATTACCAAAAGGATATACGCCAAAATTGGATTTTTTTGCTACGGAAGCGGCAATAAAATTAGTTAAGGATACGTTTGAAGAAAAATTAGCTAAGAAACTATCTTTGCATCGGGTAACTGCACCCCGTTTTTTGATTGTTGGGGATGGTTTACAAGATGATTTAGCTGGAACACAAACTCCAGTTAGTTTTAAAGCGAAACACACTTCTACACCCATCGAAGTTGTTCATAGTTTAGCTAAATGGAAACGTTATGCTTTAGGCAAATATGAATTTAAACATGGCACTGGCCTTTACACTGACATGGATGCTATTCGTAAGGATGAAGATTTAGATGAGATTCACAGCCTTTATGTTGATCAGTGGGATTGGGAAAGGGTTGTTAGTAAAGATGAAAGAAGTTTAGATTTTTTGAAATCAATTGTTAAGAAAATTTACGCGGCTATCTTAGAAACACATAAACATGTTGTGAAAGAGTTTCCTGTGTTAAAGCGTGAATTGCCTGAAAGTATTACTTTTTTACATACTGAAGAACTAGAAGAATTATATCCTTCTCTTAGTGCTAAGGATAGGGAGAAAGAGATTGCTAAAAAATATGGGGCAGTATTTTTAATTGGAATAGGGCATCCATTAAAATCTGGTTTGCCACATGATGTTAGGGCGACCGATTATGATGATTGGGTAACAGAAACATCTGTCGGAAAAAGAGGATTAAACGGAGATATTTTAGTTTGGGATTCCGTTAGAGAAGATGTTTTAGAACTATCTTCAATGGGTATCAGAGTAGCAGCAGAATCTTTATTGATTCAGTTAAAACATATGGGCTTAGAAGAACGAAAAGATTTGGCCTTTCATAAGGCGGTTTTAGAAGAAAAACTTCCTTTAACAATTGGTGGTGGAATTGGACAATCTAGACTCTGCATGTTTTTATTGCAAAAAGCACATATCGGGGAAGTGCAAGCGAGTGTCTGGCCTAAAGAAGTTGAAGAAGAATTTGCTAGCCGAAGGATTCCATTGCTCTAGTTAGCCAATAGATTTTTATATTCCTTTTTAATTTCATCATGACTATGGCAAATAAATTTATTAGCATAAAAGAAGCGATTGAACAAGGACAAGGGCAAGTTTCCATTAGAGGGTGGGTTTACCGGGAAAGAGGTTCTAACAAACTTAAATTTATCACTTTACGTGATTCTACTAATGTTATTCAATGTGTTTTAGATAGGGGCAATTTTGATAGTACTTGGAGTGAAGTTGATAGTATCCGGATGGAAACGTCTATGGAACTTTCCGGAGAAATCAAGAAGGATGAACGTGCTCCAACGGGTTATGAATTGCAGGTTAAGGAGTTTAAGGTTGTAGGCAAGTCTGAAAATTTTCCAATTAACAAGGATCAATCTGTAGAGTTTCTAGCTGATAATAGACATTTATGGTTACGTAGTAGAAGAATGACTTCAATGTTAAAGATTCGTAGTACTGTTTTTGCTGCTATTGACGAGTTCTTTAAAGGTGAAGGATTTTATGAATATCACTCTCCCATTTTCCAAGCTGTACAATGTGAGGGTGGAAGTGAGTTATTTTCCGTTAACTATTTTGATAAGAAGGATGTTTTTTTAGCACAAACTTGGCAATTATATGCTGAACCAGCAATTTTTGCATTAGAGAAAATTTATACTATCTCTCCAAGTTTTAGAGCAGAGAAAAGTAAAACTAGTCGTCATTTAACAGAATACTGGCATGCTGAAATGGAAGTAGCTTGGGCTAATTTTGAAGAGATACAAAATTATGGTGAAAGATTATTAAAACATATTGTTAAGAAAGTTTTAGATAATAACAAGCCAGAATTAGAATTATTGGAAAGAGATTGGAAAAAGCTTTTACCAACACTTGAGAAACCATTTATCAGGATGACTTACACTGAAGCGCTTAAGATTTTGAAAGATAAATTTGAGATGGATATTGAATGGGGCAAAGACTTAAGGACAATTGAAGAAGAGAAATTGGTCAGTCTTTATGATGTTCCTGTTATCTGCACCTATTATCCTAAAAAAGTTAAGGCTTTTTATATGACTGAAGATCAAGAGAATCCCGAAGTAGTACAAGGTTGTGATTTCTTAGCTCCCGAGGGAAATGGTGAGATTATTGGTGGAAGTCATCGTGAACATGATCTTGAAAAGATTAAAGCAAGGTTGCGTGAACAAGGAGAAGATCCCGCCCAATATGAATTTTATTTAGACACTAGAAGGTATGGTAGTGTTCCTCATGGTGGTTTCGGCCTAGGAGTAGAAAGGGTAATCAAATGGGTTTGTGGATTAGATAATATTAAAGATGCAATTCCTTTTCCTAGAACCATGGAAAGATATAAACCATAATGGTGAGCACTTTTTAGTGATTACAACCCAAATATTTATATATTTTTAATTCCTTTTTCTTTAAATGAGTGTTGGAGACTGGGGAAAGACTATAGTAATGCAAAGTAGGTTACAAGATCATTCTGGTGTTGAAGTAAGAGATGGTACATTCTATTATCAAGGTAGACATATAATTAATCGGTATTCTTCTATAAATGGTGGGGTGTGTATGGGTGAAGGACAAAGGGAAGCTTTTTTTATTGATTTTGATGATGGTACTTGTCCTTTAGCTAGTGATTTATATGGAAGAGTTATCAAAGATATGGTTGATCAACGGAAAGGGGATTGTTCTGATGATGATTTGGCCTTAAGATTGACGTACGAACATATTAAGGAAGCAATGCCTTTTGGTAATGTCAGATTTCTTAAAGAGTTATTAAAGCGGTTTGACCGAGCGTATGGTTTACTTAACGATAAGACTATTCCGATTGATGCGTTTATTGCTAACAACGTTGCAGTTTGTCGGCATTATGCTGTTGCTTCTGCAGGAATTTTAGAAAGATTATCGGAGCATCATCTTATTGATGGAACGGCAAGGGTCAACCGTAACTCAATGTATCTTGGTGGTCATGCTTGGTGTAGATATGAACGTAAGGATGGACAAGTTGATATTGTTGATATAATGCAAGAATTTCAAGGCCCATTAAAAGATTCCTTAAAAGATGCTAAATGGTTTTATTCTCGTCCTGATGATGATCTGCTTAAATAAGTGTTAAGTGGAATTTTGTCAAAAGATTTTTAAATAGTTATTTAACCAATCTTTCGTTTATGAAACACCATTATTTACGTGTGTATCTTGCTTTACAAGGTAGAGAACTTGAAGAAGATAAATTTTATCTTAGTCAGCGAGCTTGTCAAGATGTTGGAATGGAAATGACCATTGAACATTGGGTCAATGGATCTGAAAAACACGCTGCTAGATTTGAAGATGCGTATAATCAACATGAAGATGAGGTTGTTTCTTATTGTACTACTAGTTGTGTTGGCCCGATGAACTGTCCTGGTTTTGGTAAATGTGAAATGCCTATGGACTTAGTACATAAATTGTTGCATGATTGAGGTTTTTTTCCTAAAACTAAGGAAAAGGTTTTTAACTTTGAAAATAAAATTGTTTTTATGGTCATCCATTTTGAACATACTTTGCAGAATGCTTTAAGGGAGATTAATTTTGTTGAACATAGTGAAACTTTTGTTGTTCATAATGATGAAAAGACTAGGATTTTGAGTAATTCTTGCGAAATTGTAGAAAAATATGGGCAAGCTAAGAACGATGTTGTAAAATTAATCAATGATGTGTATGGGCGTAACTTTGATTTACATAACTGGATCGAAAGAAAAACTGATGATGAAGTTTCATATTTTTTAAGTGAAGCAGGTTCAAATGTACTTAATTATTCTCAGTTTAAAGCACCATCATCATTTAATGTTTGGTTTGGCAAAAAAGGTTTTATAATTGGGGTAGAACAAAAAGGAAAAAGTTTTAATGCTAAATTTGTTCATGACAATAATGTTAAATCAAATGAAGGGATGGCCTTTAGTTTTTTTAAGCGATGTCAAAATAAAATCTTCTTTGATCATCCACAAGACAGTAATATAGTCTATTTGGAGTTTTTATTTTAGAAAATTTAATCTTTGGAACAAGATACAATCTGTTCAGGAGTGTATCTACCTTCAAATAAACTGGCAATTTCTTCAGCAGGATGACCCTCTGCTAAAAAATCTCTTATTAAAATAACGTCTTCAACTCTTTGTTCTTCTAATCGTAATTCTTTTTGTATTCTTCTAGTGTAAGCTGCTTTATGTCCGGCTAATTGCATTGTTGTTAGGCCATATTGTCTTTTTATTTCATCATCAGACATTTTAGCAGCAATATCATCATAGATTGTTCTTTGGTTCTGTTCTTGTTCGGGCGCAACATATTGCGTTGGCATGGATACACCACTTTTTTCATTTACTTCTAATTTTTCATCGGCTTTTAAAACAACCCTTTCTAAAGGGATTTTAATCTCTCCTTGATTTAAAGATTGTCGATACATATTCAGATGATATTGATTTAATGCTGCCAATAATTGTTGAGCTTTCTTTGTGTGTTTTATTCTTATGGCCATTTTGCCGTTGATAATCTGATAAGTAACACTATTTCTTACGTTTGCTGGTAGATTAAATCTTTCTTCTTCAAAGAAATAGAAATCACTGATCATCGGGGTTCTAGAATCACTAACATATTTGTATGCTTCATGATCAAAACATTCAAAAGATCGGGTTTGTGATTTAGTGAAAAACATCATTAACAAGGCAACATCTCTTGGTTGACCCTCAACCATTAATTTTGAGAGAAGTTCTCTGTTCTCTCCACCTAGACTTAAATTGAATTGTTCTATTGCTCTAGTTGTGTCGCGTTTATATTCTTCTGGTTGTGTGCTTAAGAAGGTTTTAAAATAATGGGTATTCCAAAACCCAGTGCCATAGTACATTTCAGCAATTGGTGTGCCTTGTACTGTTATGTTTCTTAAATCTCCTAAGGAGGTTTCATTGTCAACTATTTTAACATTATCTAATATAAATTGTTTAAATTGTTCTGGGTCAGCATGGATTAATCTTTCATGTTCATTAACGAATAAACCAGTTCTTCTTAAACCATGTTGAGCAATTCTTCCTTCTCTAGCCATTTGATAATTTGTAATTAAAATAGCTCTTGGTCCAAGCAATCCTCTTAAAGCTAGTTTGCTAATATCTAAATACCTTTCATCATCAAAGTACCCACAATAATCTAAACAGACGATATCAAATCTTCTGTTCTGAACTTGATTAAGATAGGCGGTTACAGGAGAATTAACAACAGTTATTGGTTGATCCAAGCTTTCATTTAATCTTTTTTCAGCTTCATATTCACTAGTAATTTCTTCTAAACTTACAATATTGCGTCTTTTCACGCCTAATTGATCATAAATTTCAAATACTTCTTGCATCTCTTTCCCAGCTAAACATAATACTTGGAGATTTCTTAACTGTCCTGGAGAATAATGTCTTCTAACAAAATCAACAATTCTTTCTCGCCATAATTGTTTAGCGGAATCAGTTTTAAACGATTTTACTTCTGCCATTACAATACCATTAGAACCAGCCTCTTCTTTTTAGAAATATGTTTATTTTATAAAGTTTAGCTTAATATTTTTAAATGGAAGGAATTAATTACTCTTTATGTACAAATTAAAACAAATACCTGAAGACTTTATTGTTAAGGAAATTAATAATGTTAAGATTAAAGATACTGGTTCCTTTGCTTACGTCTTAATTAAAAAAAAAGAACGAAATACTTTAGACGTTGTTAAGGAGTTAGCTAAACAATTAGGTTGTAAGGAAAAAGATATAGGATTTGCGGGTACGAAAGATAAGAAGGCAGTTACTGAGCAAGTGATGTCATTATTAAAAATAAGAAAGGAAAGAATTTCAGATTTGAAGATTGAGAATGTTTCTATAAATTTTTTAGGTTATGGTAATGATCCACTCTCTTTAGGAGATTTAAGCGGAAATAAATTTGAGATTGTTGTAAGAAATTTAGAAAATAGAAAAATAGATAACACTTTTTTTGTGGAAAACTATTTTGATGAACAAAGGTTTTCTGAGCATAATGTTGAGATTGGCAGATTGATTATAAAAAAACAATTTTCTGAGGCAGTAAAGTTAATTGATAACTTTAATATTAGAAATTATTTGAAAGAGAACTCTACTGATGCAGTAGGTGCACTAAAACGGTTACCAAAAAAAATGTTAAAGATGTACATTCACGCTTATCAAAGTTATCTTTGGAATGAAACTTTAGCGAGTTATTTGCGAATTAATGTAAAAGTAATGAAAGAGATTACTTATTCTCAAGGTAAGTTTGTTTTTGTTAAAGATGATTTTATCAAAAATAATTTTATCAAAAATAATGTAGCTTTAAAAGTTCCATTAATTGGATTTAATGATGAAATCATTAATGGCGAATTTAGGCAGATTATCTTAGAATTGATGAAAAAAGAACAGATTAACTTTTCTGATTTTGTCATTAAACAAATACCAGAGTTTAGTTTAGAAGGAGAGTCACGTAATGCTTTTACTGAAATTAATGACTTAAAGATTAGTGAGTTTGAAAATGATGATCTGAATTCTGATAAGAAGAAAGTTAAGGTTTCTTTTACTCTTGGTAAGGGTAGTTATGCTACGATGATTATTAGAAGATTGTTCTCTTAGATTTTTTTAGATTGGTTTCTTAAAAAACCAAAACGGTTATAAACGTCTCTATGTAGTGACAACATTAAATGGTTGGCCCAGAACAGATTGAACAATTTAGACAAGCTCTTGAATGTAGAGAAAATGCCACAACATCTGGTGACCTGAATAAATATGGATATTTAGCCACATTTTATTATAATGGGCAAAGTATTGGTCATGCTAGGTTAAGTATAAAACATGCTTCTAGGCAAATAGAGGGTATAGATTTTTATCCTTTTGATTTTATGCCTAATTTAATTGGGAATGGTTTTGGTCTTGTTGCGTTTAAACATCTAATGGATTACGCCGCTCGTTCTTGGGGAGTTGATGTTGATTACAGTGTTTGATATCCTGTTGCTTTAATGGAACTGCCTTTTAAAAGAATGCTCGGAAGAATGAATTTATTAGATCCCTCTTCCTCTGAGGAGGTTGTAGTTTTTTCCATTGATGATGTTTTAAAATAACAGTAGATAATTATTTTAGTATTTTTATTTTAATGGAATTCTAAGTGTTTGGTCTTCCTTAAAGGTTGTACCAATCTCGCCATGCCAAACTGATTTTAATGAATCTCTAGTTAAGTCTATTTCTAAAGAAGGTTTTCCTAAATAAGTTCCCGGAGGAGTCATTTCATAAGGTTGATATCTTACTTTGATATCTGTTCCAAATACTGCTTTAAGTGTAAAGGTGAAGCCCCTTACTTGAGCTAAAACATATAATCGGTCATCAGGATTATCAAATTGTTTAATGGGTTTGGTGTAAAAAATTGTTGCCCAAGCTTGTTCAGGATTGCTCATTCGAGGATCATGACTAAATTCTTCTAACATTCTAGCATTAGCCATTAAAGAATCTGGTCTTGGGTCATAATGGGTTACTGCTGCAGTTGTCCTGCCATCTTTTTTAACATAAACAAATATTGCATTACAGCCATTAACTCCGTCTAAACGATATCTGGCATTATTTGGAAGAATTTTTCCATAATTAGTATATAATCCTAGGTTTTCTTTATCAACATAAATATTTCTTTCAACTTTTACTTTAGGAAAATTAAATTCTTTTGCTTCATCTCTTTTTAATGGTGTGGAATCAACAACCATTTCTTCTAATGGTTGTATTATTGCTGTTGGCTTAATTATAGTTGTTTTAGTTAGAAGCTCTGGTTGACCTGGTTGTGAATCTCCAGTCAAAGCTAGTAATAAAGCTGTTGTAGAGATGGCTAATAGTTTTTTCATTTTATAAAACTCCCACCTCTACTTTGTTTCTTTACCAAGCATATTTGTAATACTTCATAAATCTTTTGAAGAATAGAAACAACTTTATCTTGTTGATAATGCCTGGAATTTTTAAACCTAATTTAGCTAATTGTTTTAAAGAATTAATGTTATGAGTACCTAAACAATTTAAATAAAATTCTAACTTCCCTTCTTTTAATAATCTTAAATAGATTCTTCTGGCCTTAAGACTTGCTGTGGTGGCTTTTCCAAATTCGCTTTGCCACCATAACTGTTGATAGTTTGTTAAAGGAATTTTATCCTTTAAATGCTTTTTAATAACTTCAGCAGCCAAAATTCCGTCAAAGATAGCAACTGGAATTCCTCCTCCCGATAATGGGTTTGTGTGACCTGCAGCATCACCTACTAACAAAACTAGTTCATTACAAAATTTCTGTAAAGGTCCATGCAAAGGAATTTGTCCGGCATTTATCTCTACAACTTGTTCGTTTTCTAAGCCTAACTTCTTAACAAATTTGTCTAATGGGGCTTTAAGATTTCTCTGTTCCATTGAACCAACTCCTACATTTAAGCTTTTTTCTTTTGGGAAAATCCACAAATAACCTTTATTCTCTAACTCAATATCAACATACATCTGCAATGAACTAAGATGGTTATTGTTTTGTGTGGAAATCTCATACTGGTATCCGCAGCCTAATTTTGGGTTACCTAAACCAGATTTTTTACCTATTGTTGAGTATGGTCCATCAGCACCAACTATTACTTTTCCTTTAATTTCTATTTTATCTTTAAGAATGATAGTATTGTATTTTAGGTTAAGAACCTTTATTCCTAATTTAACTTCTGCACCAGCGTCTTTGGCTCTTTCAACGAGAGCATAATCAAACTTTTTCCTATCTAAAACATAACCCCTAGTTCTTCTGCCTTTTAGAATAATATTGTTTTTATAGTTAGAAATAATCAATGAATCAATCTTTTTTGAAATCCATTCTGGTTTAATCACAATATTTAACTCTTTAAGAATTTCTTCGTTAATACCTTCTGCACATTGTTTTGGTGTTCCTGGTTTAATTCTTTGGTCTATCAACAAAGTCTTTAATCCTTTTTTAGCACAATTGTAGGCCGTACTGCTTCCTGCTGGACCAGCACCAACAACAATTACATCATACATAAGTCCTTCTTGCTAAAAGATCAGTTAAATAGTTTTTGTTTTTTTTGAGCGGTTAAAGTACTCCTGGATAGTAGTATTTACTGCAAAAGTTTATAAATTATTCTTCGGTTTTACGGTTATGAAACCAGCAGTCAGCGTAATCATCCCTACTTATAATATGGCTAGTTATTTGCCATCGGCTGTCCAAAGCATTGTTTCTCAAACTCAAAGAGATCTAGAATTGATTATTGTCGACGATGGTTCTACTGATAATACTTTTGAAGTAGTTAAAAGATTAAAAGAGGAGGTTAGCCGGTCTGATTTAAATATCAAATATCTGACAACAACTAATCGTGGTCGATCATTAGCATTAAATTATGGGATGAAATTTGTTTCTTCTCCTATGCTTACCTTTCTTGATGCAGATGACTCTTTACCTTCAGATAGTTTAGAATTACGATGTCAGCACTTAAAAGAGCATCTGAATCTGGATGGAATTTTTGCAGCAGCGAATGTTTTAGATTTAAACGGAAGATTACAGTTTGTTTGCGGGATTGTTCCAGAAGAAGTATCACGATTAGATGATTTAATTCTTGACAGACCTTCAGTGCCTATTCATGTTAACACTATGATGGTGCGGACTGAAAAGGTTAGAAACATAGGTGGATTTGATCCACAGTACTTAAGAGCAGAAGATCTTGATTTTGCCATAAGGGTTTCTCAACAGTTACAAATGGGTTTCTTAGACCAAGTAGTTTATAATTACACTATAGATAGTCATAACTGGCAGTCCCGGGTTCGTAATCGTGTGATTGCCACTTGTTCCAAAGCGAAATTAACAGATCTGCATAGCTCAAAATTAGATTTGCCTGACCGATTAACTAGGGTCGGGAAAAGGGTTTTTTGGGAAACATTAAAATTAGGTATGGATTTGGTTACTAATCGAAAAAATTTGCCTTTTAGTTCTTTGTTTAGTCAAGTGATTTATGTTCGAGATGCTTTAGGTAAAGATGGTGAACATGTTAGAATCTACAAACTGAGAACAATGGTTTCAAATGCAGATAAAAAACGCGATGCCTTAATTGAGCAATCCGGTTTGGATCCTTTAGGTAAGATTAGTGATGATCCCCGAATAACTCCAATAGGAAGAGTTTTAAGAAAATATTGGATTGATGAAATTCCTCAATTATATAATTTAATTCGAGGAGACCTTGATTTAGTGGGCGTTAGACCTAGGTCTGAGCAATTGTGGGCAGATCTTCCTCCAGAACATAAAGATAAAGCATTAAGGTACAAACCGGGATTGGTGGGAGTACAATATGCTTTTTCCAGTTCGTGTTTTTCTGAAATGTTGAATCGTGAGCTTGATTATTTAGAACAAAAAGAATGTTATGGTTACTTAGCTGATGTTAAATTTCTTGCTTTGGTGGTTTATAACGTCTTATTTCATGGTTGTAGAAGCAGTTAAGTTTTATTATCCTTTATAATTAATCTTTTTTGCAACAATCTTCGCAAATACCTTTAACTTCCAACTGGAAACTAGTAATCTTGCCGGGAATTTTGTTTTTAAGAAAATCAATGTTGTCAATCTCAAAATGAATTATCTGGCCACTGTTTTCACAGATAAAATGACAGTGAGATTTCTTCTCCTTTGAGTAAACTGTTTTTCTATCACAAAGGTAAGAATAAACTTCTCCTTCTTCTTTGAATTTGTTTAAAAATCGATAAACTGTGGCCAAAGAAACATTTTTGTCTTTTTTCTTAATCAAATTGTAAAGATCTTCCGCGGTGAAGAATGTATTAATTTGATTGACAATACTTAATATTGTTTCTTTTTGTTTAGTATTTCTATTTTTCATTTTTATTGAGAATGAGAATCAGTAAGTTATTTAAATAGGTTTTGTTTTTATTATATCATGATTGCAGAAGTATACACAATTGTTAGTGTTGTAATTATTTCATTAATCTCTTTAGTGGGAATTTTTTTCCTGACTTTAAATAAAAATTTTCTCAACAAGATTCTTTTGTTTTTAGTTAGTTTATCTGCTGGGTCACTTTTTGGTGGGGCTTTTCTACATATCTTACCAGAAGTTACTGAAGAATCAGGATTTACTTTAACTATCTCTTTATCAGTATTAGCAGGAATCTTATTCTTCTTTGTAATTGAGAAGATTGTTCATTGGCGTCATTGTCATATTCCTACATCTAGTAATCATCCTCATCATTTAGCACCAATGAACCTAATCGGTGATGGAATTCATAATTTTGTGGATGGTTTAATCATTGCCGGTAGTTATTTAATTAGCATTCCTGTAGGAATTGCAACAACTGTTGCAGTGATAACTCATGAAATTCCTCAGGAGATTGGTGATTTTGGAGTTTTACTTTACGCAGGTTATTCTAAGGCTAAGGCATTATTTTTTAACTTTCTTTCAGCTTTACTTGCTTTGGTTGGTGCTTTAATTGGTTTAATGATTAGCAGTGGTTCTGAGAAATTTGCTCTGATGATTTTGCCTTTTGCAGCAGGTGGTTTCTTATATATTGCTGGTTCTGATTTGCTTCCAGAATTACATAAACATTGTGGAACGAAAGATACGATTCTGCACTTCTTGGCCATGGTTCTGGGTATTTTTCTAATGCTTCTATTGAAGCTTTTTGCTTAAGTTTCTTTAATTATTTTTAACATAAGGTTTATAAATCCGCTCAATTTCAAGGTTTTAAAGCATATTGTCAAGAAAAAGTTAATTCTTGAAGTGTTTTTTTAAGAGAATCCAATTAGGGATTTTCAGAATGCTTCGGCCTAATGGACGAAGACATTTATAGGAGGAATAAAATGGGATACGAAAATCGTGGCGGACCAAGAAGAGATGGCCCAAGAGATAATGGACCAAGAGGAGACTTCGGACCGCGAGAATCGCACAAAGCTACATGTTCAGAATGTGGTCAAGAGTGCACAGTGCCTTTCAAACCAACTGAAGGCAAACCAGTATATTGTAGAGAATGTTACTCTAAAAGAAAAAGATTTTAATCTTTTATCTTTCACTAGTTAATATTCCTAATTTCTTTTTTTTCTTTTCTTTGTTCTTTAACAGCTAATATGGAACCCTCCCGTTCGCATCCGTTTAATCAATTAAGCTTCGCTTTTGAATGGACGGCAAACTAATTTTTGTCTTACGAGACACATCAATGCTCACTCCCAATTGGCGAGGGTTTCATAATGGCTTTCTTCAACAGCAGATTTAAATAAGCGAAAGATGTTCTTTGTCAAATTATGAAAGACTATCTTAAATTGATAATCTCTTTAGCAATACCACAAATTGCTGGGGCAATTGGATCAATCTTTACAGTTAGTTCCGTTTCTACATGGTATTTAGAGTTAATGAAACCATCTTTTAACCCGCCTAGTTGGGTCTTTGGACCGGTTTGGACAACGTTGTTTGTTTTAATAGGAGTTGCTTTATTTTTGGTCTGGAAGAAAGGATGGAAAAATAATAAGATTGCGTTGTATGTTTTTTCTGCTCAAATGGTATTTAATGTGATATGGTCAGCATTATTTTTTGGATTAAGATCTCCATTTTTAGCTTTGATTGAAATTTTTATTTTAAGTATTTTAATTGCACTTAACATATGTTATTTTTATCGCATTTCTAAGCCAGCAGCTTACTTATTAGTTCCTTATTTTGTATGGGTATGTTTTGCCGCAGTGTTAAACTATTATTTGTTTGTATTAAATCATTAGTTTTATAAACCTAAAAAATTTACTTTAAACAAAAGAGGTGTTAATAATGAAAAAAAATATTTCTGGTTTAGATCGTACGATTAGATTAATTGTAGGTGTGTTACTTTTGGTATTGGGGTATTATACTCATTGGATCTGGTACATTGTGGCGTTAGTTCCGTTAATAACAGGATTAACTGGTTATTGCGCGCTTTATTCTCTTTTCAAAAGAAAGCCTAAGGTGGAAAGGAAGCCTGAAGTTAAGATAATGCCAGCTAAAATGGCACCAGAAACAGCTTCAAAAAAAGCTGTTTCAAAGGTTGCTAAAAGGAAAGTGGCTAAGAAAGCTGTCAAGAAAGCTGTCAAGAAAGTTGCTAAAAAGAAAGTAGTAAAGAGAAAAAGATAATTTTCTCTCCTTTTCTTTATTTTTTCTAATTTCTTTAGTCTAGCAACAACCCCGTGCATCGCCAATTAATTTCTGCGGTTTTTTGTTCTAAATTAATAACGCAAGCAGGATTACATCCTGTTTTTGGTTCTTTCATTTTTAAATTAATCCACCAAGTATTAGTATATTCATTGTGATTAATTTCTTCTGTTAAATAAGCAGCTTGTCCACATTCACTTTTTTCTGCTAAACTAATGGCCTGGTCTTTGGTAGAATTGTTGTTATTACATCCAGAAATAAAAATTGTTAAAATCAGTATCAAACTCAAACTTAAATTAATTATTAATTTCATTTTATATAACCTCGCTTTAAGTTTATATATCTGTGAGATATTTAAAAGAATTCATAACTTTAATTGTGGTCAAAGTTATATCCGATTTAATTCCCAAAACAAAGGGTCATATTTCTTCTCTTTAATGATCTGAGCAATCTGTCTTTTGATTTCAAGAATATCTTCTTTATTTAATGGTTTAAAATTTTCATAAAAACCTGTTGACCTATCAGGTAGTTGAACTGATTCTGGAAATACTTGGATTTTTGCATCCTTAGAACGTCCAAGTATATGAACATGAAGAAATGGTTTTTCTTGTTTTTTAAAAGCCCAGTTCCCCATATCTTGATAATTTACTTTTATTATTGGAACATCTCTTATAGTCATCGCTTTTTCTAATGCTTTTCCAATAATCATTGTTAATCTTATTAATTCAATAGCTACTTTTGGAGAAAGCATAGTTCTATCTATGATTGATTTATCTTTAATACTTATTCGAAGGTGACCGCCCTCTTCTCTTGAAACGAAAGGCTTATCATGCGACTCAACTATAAAAGAGTCTGTTTGGTAAATTAAAGTCATATCTTAAAAACTGGATTTAAGGTATATAAATATTTCTAGCTTCTCTGGGCTAAAATTTCTCTTTAATTTGATACTCTTTTAATGATATTTTATCTTCTTTCCCTTTTTTAACTTCTAACCAATGCAGGACTGCCCAACCAGCAACGCCCATAATCCCGGCCATAATGAAAGTGTACTTAAAACCAATAAATTGAGCAATGGCTGCGCCAACTGCAGCAGTGGCTGCTGTTCCTAAACCCGTAAGGGTTGAATAAAGACTCCATTCAAAACTTTCATGTTTATGATCTAGATTAGTACTCCACAAACCTAACCAGGTGGGGTAGGCAAGACCACTACCTAATCCATAAACAATCTGGGCTAAATATATCCAATAAATATTCTCTGCAAAAACGTAAATAAATGGCACTGAAGTAATTAAGAAGGCTCCCATTATTAACCACTTTACTTTATCATCATGTTCATCGACATAACGAGAAAAAGGTAATTGTATAATACTTTTAGTTAAGAGGAACATCATACTTGCTAATCCTGCAGCGAAAATTGTTCCCCCAGCTAGGTTCTCTTTGATGAAAATGGCTAAAATTGGATCTACCAAACCAAAACCAGTTACAAAGAAAATGTCCGAGAACATTAGTAATTTAATGGTTTTGTTCATGGCAGGAGGAATTACTTTTAAGCTTATTAATCTTTCTTGCTACTAAATACTAGTGTTTTATTTGTTTCTGGCCGTATCATTATTCTCTTGTCTAGATAAATTTATAAACTTGTTTATGCTCGAGAAAGGTGTTAGATTAAAGGTTAAAGAGGGGATAATATGATCTACATTCATAACTTAAGGTCTTTGAATCAAAAGAGTGCTGAAACAGAAGCCACTTATCTACTGAGGCCACTTAGAGAAAAAGCTAAGTTTCCTTTAAATGATGCTTTTTTAATCAAAGAGTTGGATAGTTTTTTTATTTCTAATACTGATTTAGAAACAATCTCTTTAGCATTTCCTCTTTTAGAAAAATTGCCTCTTGATCTTGAACAACTTAAAAAAGATAATCAAGGAGAGTTATACGAAAACATTAATATCCTCAGGACACATGCGTTGCTGAAAGAGTTTCCTGAACCTTTGCAAAATAATTTACAATATCTTAAAGATTTAATGCAGTGGCAGAACGGAGATTTACTTAATTTATTTGCTTTCTTTAATCAGATACCTTATCTGAAGATTAACAATAAAGCAGAGTTAAACACTAAATTAAATAATTTGTTTCAAACATTGTTAAGGACCAGCAACTTTACTTTTGGTGCTATGGATATTATCAATGAAGCTCATCTTGAACATAGTCGTGGCTTGGTGGAAAGTTTTTCTAAAGGATACTTAATTCATATTTATCTAGAGGAACAGATGAAGGCTTTATCTTTTGAGCAAATCTCTCGAAGAGTGCCACCAGCGGAATTGCAGAAACTTAAAGAAATGGAAGGTAATATCAAAATAATTAACAAAAGTATTGAGAAAGCCTATGAAGTTAACATGCGCATGATTGAATTAGCAGTCAATCTTTATACTTTTACTAAGTGGGCGATGGAAATACAGCTAAGAACTTAGGGTTAACAATTTAAAGGATCTTAAAGTTTATTTTTTAATTCTGGTAGCAATTATCATAAACATTAAAAACATTATTGATGAACCAATCCATAATCCTGAAATACCAAAAAAGAAGATTAAACCAGAACCAATTAATGGTGCAATAATATTTGCTACAGGTTCTGCAGTATTATATACTCCATAAAACCTTTCTTCATCTTTTTCTTTGATTTCTTTAAACAAATATGTCTCTTGTAATGGTTCAATCAAAGCTGAACCAAAGTTGATTACTGACATTAACATTAAAACAATGGTGGCGATTGGCGTTATATTAAATAATCCTGTAACTATGGCCAAAATTAAAAAGCCTAAACTGACGTAAATTCTTATTCCATGTTTATCAGAGAGTTTGCCAATAAGTTTCTCTAATAAAATTAAAGGGATCATAGATGCGGCAACAATATATCCTATAACACTTTCTCCAAAACCATGTTCAATAATGTAAATTGGAATGTAAATACTGCTTATAACCCACCAATAATTCATACCTAAAGAAACGGCATAAACCTTCCTTAATTCTTTTTTCTTAAAAAATAGTTTTATATTAGACCAAAGCTCTTTAATGGTTAGCTTTTCTTTTTTGTGAATAATTAAAGGATGCTGTTTTATATGCTGGTGGTGAAAAATCATCAAACTGATAAGATACATGCCTGCACTAAATAAGAAAGCGTAATCATAAGATAAATATTCTCCTAAAATACCTCCAATCAATGGACCGATTAACCATCCTACATTAGCGTAAAGATAATATCGTCCTTCGGTCATGCCTAAGTTTTGACTTTTAGCTGTATCTCTTACATATAATGAAAGTACAATCCCTACTAGTAAGGTAAAGAAAGCTCTTGGAATCTCAACAAAAGGTAAATGAAATAGTTTTGAGATCAAAGTTATAATTACTAAACTAATTGTAATCAGTAAAAGGCTGTATTTTGTTACTTTAATTCTTGAAAAATGGCGAAGAATAACTGTGCTTAGTAATGATCCACACATGGTTAGTACAGAAATTGCAGAAAAGAATAAACCTACTTTTGCTTCACTTTCAATGAAATTTTCTACAACTAAAGGAAAGATAGTCCAGAATGCAGCATTCCCCAGACCAACAGTTAAAGCTAGCCAAGCGAATACTTTACCTAGTTCATGTTTATGGTGCGCACTATGCCTCTTTTTGAAATACATCCGTTTTAGAAGTATTTTATGGGTTTATATATCTTATCTTAAAATTGAAAAAAAAGTTAAAAATTAATTAGTTTATTAATTAATCTTCAAGGCTTTCATGATTGCATCAAGTTTTCTATTGATTTCATCAAGGCTATTAGAAGAATTGTCTCTTGGAGCTGATCTATTGTCGTCTTTTCTAAAGCAATCACTACAATAGATTGGTTTGTTAGAAGTGGGTTTGAAAGGTACCTCACAAGTTTTGTGACATTTATCACAAATTACTTCATGCATTTCTGTCCTAGATGATCTTCTGTCACTTCCTCTGTCATCTCTTCTAGCGGAAAATCTACCTGAAGATCTTTCCTGACTGAAGCTACTTTTTCTATCTGATCCGCCATCACGGCCTCTTGATTGTCTATTATCTGTTCTCTCTCGTTTGAATCCTGCCATATTAGTTTCAAAACAATTTCTGTTTATAAATGTATGTTGAGAAATTTGTTTAAGTTGTTTTAAGAGTAATATGTTAGACAAACCATAAGCTTTATATATCATTTCATTTGCATGAATATGCAAATGAACACATTAAACGAAAAATCTTGTTTTTACAAGGCCTTAGGTGACCCCATTAGATTAAGGATAATTGAATTTCTTCTTAATGAGAAGAAATGTACTTGCATTTGTCATTTAAGTAAACACTTGAATCGAGATCAATCTGTAATATTCAGGCATGTTCAGGTATTGAAGTCTGTGGGAATATTAAATACAATTAAAGAATCCAAATATTTGATGTGTTGTATTAAAGACAAGGATAAACTGAGGAAAATGTTGGAGAATTAAAATGAAAGATAAAAAGAAGGGTTTTTTTGCTAAATTATTTGAAAAGATTGACCAAAACTTGGAAGATAAATCCAAAAAAAGTTGTTGTTGTTGTTGTGAGGGAAAGAAAGATAAGAAATGTTAGAAGAGATAGTTAGTTGGATTTTGTATTCTTTAATTAAATTAGATTCTCAACTAAAATGGGTGGAATCATTACATTTCTTTATCTCTGATTTTATAAAAATCGTATTATTATTATTTTTGATGATTTCTGTTATCGGTTTCTTAAGAACTTATTTTCCTCAAGAGAAGCTAAAAAAATGGATTGGTAAAGGGAAATATGGGTTAAACAATTTAATAGCGTCTTCTTTTGGAGCAATAACTCCTTTTTGTTCTTGCTCATCAATCCCAATGTTTATTGGTTTCTTAGAGGCGGGTGTACCTTTAGGAGTTGCTTTTTCGTTTTTGATTACTTCTCCATTAGTAAATGAATATTTAGTGATATTAATGTTAGGCCTTTTTGGTTGGAAGATTACTTTAGCTTATGTGATTAGTGGTGTACTAGTTGGGGTTATTTCTGGTATGATTTTAGGAAAGCTTAAATTAGAAAAATATTTAGTTAAGGATCTCATTACTAAAAAGATTGATGTTTCTAAAGAAGTTAAATATGAGAATATCAAGAAGAGGATGCTTTTTGGTTATTATGAAGCATTATCGATTATTAAAAAAATTTGGTATTGGATTTTAATTGGTGTTGGTATTGGAGCGATAATTCATAATTATGTCCCCACAGAATTAATTCATTCTTTAGTTGCTAAAGGAGGAATTTTCGCTGTTCCATTAGCAGTCCTACTTGGAGTACCTCTTTATGGAAGTTGTGCTGCTATTGTACCTATTGCAGTTGTTTTGTTTGAGAAAGGTGTTTCTTTAGGAACAGCTTTAGCATTTATGATGGCTATCTCAGCATTAAGTTTCCCAGAAGCTGTAATCTTAAGAAGAGCGATGAAGTTAAAGTTAATTTTAATCTTCTTTTCAATTGTTACAGTTGCGATAATTTTGACTGGTTATTTGTATAATCTTTTACAATACTTTTTGATTTAATAATTAAGTAAAGTTAATTTTATTAATTTAGCATAAGGTTTATTAATCAATTATTTTTTGCGTGATTTGGTGATTTTATATGAAAACACATTTTTTTGCATTATTTAGCTTGTTAATTGTAGGGCTGTTTTTAATAGGTTGTTCGCAGAATGAATCTGGTGGATATGTTACTAAAACAAAATTTGTTTCTGCAGAAGTTGATGGGGCCCAAGTTGTTGATATCAAAGCACAATCAGTAGTTTCTGGTTCTACAAAAAAAGTTATTTCTGAAACAGAATTGTCTAAACATAACACTGAAGAAGATTGCTTAGTCGCTTATGATGGTAAGGTTTATGATATTACTGAGTTTATTCTAAAGCATAAGGCACCATTAGGTTCATATTGTGGTACTAGTAAAGAATTTGAGGAGGCTTATATGGGCAAGCATAAAGGTACAAAAGACGATATTTTAAACCAGTTTGTTATTGGTGTTCTTGAGTAAATTATCATGAATCAAAAACAAATCTCTTTTTTTAAATATTTCTTATTGTCTTTATTTATTCTAGTTATTGTTGCTTTAATTAACGTTGTTTTATCCTCAGAAATTAAATTAAGTTTTTTATTGTACACACTAGGAAAATTAACTGGCCTAATTGGATTTTTGTTCCTTTCAATCTTAATCATTTCTGGAGATCTGTCTAGGATATTTGACAAGATATTTGGTTTAGATAAAATCATCAAATTTCAAAGAAAATTTTCATTCTTTACTGCCATCTTTGTTTTGGCACACCCACTGTTTTTCATGTTGTCTAACGGAATTTTTTCTGATTATTTAATCCCCAATTTTGCTTTAATGCCATTAGCTTTAGGTATCATTTCATTGTACATCTTTATTATAATAATGTTTTGTTCCATAACTTACAAAAAAATATCATATCATCTCTGGCAATATCTCCACGTCTTTACTTACATTTTATTTTTCTTTAGTCTTTATCATGCCTTTAATTGGGGTTCCGATTCTGGTAATTTTATTGTGAGACTTATTTATGGGTTATTGTTGACTTTTTTTTTAATCGGAATTATTTATCGAACAAATTACAAAATTAAGCAAAGAAAATTTAAGTTTAAAGTTTTAAAGATAAACTGGGAAACTAAAGATACTTTTACTTTAATTCTGAAGTCAAATAACCCATTTCACTTTAAAGCGGGGCAGTTTTGCTTTTTAAGATTAAATAAAGAGAATTTATTTGCTCGGCACCCTTTTACCATCTCTAATTCTCCTAATGGAGACGGAGAGTTACATTTTACAATTAAACTTCAAGGAAGGTTTACCAAAGCGGTTTCTGAATTAAAAGAAGGTGAGCAAGTTATTGTGGAAGGTCCTTTTGGAACTTTTTATGTAAAGGATAACCAGAAAGAATTGGTCTTTATTGCTGGTGGGGTTGGTATAACTCCTTTTATGAGTATTATAACAGATCAGATTAACAAACATAATCTACAAAAGATTACTTTATTTTATTCATCTAAAAAGAAAACAGAAGTTATCTTTAAAGACAGATTAGACCAAATCAAAGAAAGCTGGTTTAAGAAGGTTTACATCTTAAGTCAAGAAGAGGGTTTTGAAGAAGAAGAGAAAGGGCGTATCAACAAAGAAATAATTGCCAAACATCTTATTTTATTAGATAATTGCTTGTTTTATATTTGTGGTCCAGAAGGACTAAAGAACAGGGTTACAAAAGAATTAATTCATTTAGGTGTTAAGAAAAGTAATATTATTATTGAAGATTTTTTTTGGTAATTAGTATTTTGTTAGGTAAATAATATAAAGTAACTTTATTTTTGTAATGTAAGAGGTTGATAATATGAAAGCATACACAGTAAATATTGAAGAAAAGACTATTGAGAATGAATTCTATAGACAAGTTATCTTTACAGGAAGTAAAATGCAACTTGTTTTGATCAGCTTAAAGTCAGGTGAAGATATTCCTGAAGAGGTTCATCACGAGATTGATCAGTTTCTCAGAATTGAAGGTGGGCAAGCGTATGTTAAAGTAGGAGAGGACGAGTTTAATCTTAAAGATGGTGATGTGGTTGTTATTCCTGCTGGAAACAAACATTATGTGAAAAATACCTCTGATCATGAGGACTTAAAGTTGTATTCCATTTACGCAACCCCTGAACATGCTCCCGGAACAATTCACAAGACTCAGGAAGAAGCTGATGCGGCAGAAGCTGAGCATCATCATTAGGTCTTAAGTTATTTTAATAACTTGAAATTAAGCAAAATAATAGAAGGATTTAAAAATGGTGTATTTTTTATATGAGTATCAGAACGTTTAAGTTATCAGTTGGCAAAGTCTGTCAACCATAGTTGAGTTGTTCTGTAAAAGTTAGTAAAACACGGAGAATAGAAAATGAAAGGAACAGTAAAATTTTTTAACGAAATGAAAGGATTTGGATTTATTACATCTGAAGACGGAAAAGAAATCTTTGTACATCAGTCTTCATTAGAAGCAGGTGTAACTTTACGTGAAAACGACACAGTTACATTTGATGTAGAACAGGGGGACAGAGGTCCAAAAGCAGTTAATGTTAAGAAAGAATAAAAATTAACACTTATTGTTATTAAGAATTCAATTGGGTTAACAAGGCTAACGCCTAGTTAACTCAAAACTTTTTTTCTAATTTATTTTTACAAATTCTAAAGTCACTCTGTTAAAAAGAGAAAGAATAAACTTATTTATTAATAATTTTTAGTTCTTTGTTTACTTCTATTGAATCTAACCCATACTTGACAGAAATATTTTCAAATCTTTCTACATCTTCTGGACAAATCATTGTTAAAGAATAACCTTTTTTATCTATTCTACCGGTCCTTCCAATTCGATGAACATAAAAATCATCTTTCGTAGGAACATCATAATTAACAATGATATCAACGTTTTCAATATGTAAGCCGCGGGCTACAACATCAGTTGTTACTAGAATCTTGATCTTGCCCTCTTTAAACAAATTAAGATGATTTAACCTTTCTGCTTGCTCTAAATCACTATTTAATGATTTAGAGTTAAAGTTATTAGCTTGTAAAAACTCAGAAATATTGTATGATTTTATTTTAGTATTACAAAAAACCATTGCTCGAGTGAATTTTCTCTTTGAAAGCAGATTCAGTAAAATAGCGTTTTTTTCTAACTTATCACAATACACCTTTTCCTGAATAATATTTTTAGGGATTAATTCTCCAATTTGTAATAATTCATAATTTCCTATAACTTCTTCAATAAAATCGTTAACCTTTTCAGTCATAGTTGCAGAAGAAAGAAGAACTTGGGCATCTTTACTTATTCTTTGCCTTATGTAAACGCAATCATTGTAAAAACCGTGATCAAACATCTGGTCAGACTCATCATAAACTAAATACTTTACATCTCCAACCTTGATGTTTTTGTTGTTTATGTGGACTAAGAGTCTTCCAGGAGTTCCAATAACAATGTGATTCTTTTTGTTTAGTGTTCTATAATCTCCGGAAACTTCTCTGCCACCATAAAGCATCCCTACATTTATCCCAAGAGGATCACAGACTTTTTTTATTTCCTTACCAACTTGAATACATAATTCTCTGGTAGGAACGAGAACTATCATTTGAGTATTTTGTTTTTTTGTGATCTTACCTAAGAACCCAAGAAGGTAAGCTAAAGTTTTTCCACTTCCCGTCCTTGAAGTGAAGACAATGTTTTTTCCTTTCATAGCTAAGGGAATAATTTGATCTTGAACTTCAAATGATTCTTTGAACTTTAATCTAGATAAAATACTAAGAATTTCTTTCTTCAAGCCAAGTTTAGTGAAATCTCCCATCTTAATACTAAAAAAGGTTTGTTTGTTTTATATACTTATTCTTTTTGTTTAGAACTATTTTTTGATCTAATTATTTTATTAAATGATTTTATTAGATTATTATATTAGATAATTCTATTAGATAAGGGCTTCTAATAGAATTACAAACAGGATCCCTATAATTAACGCGAAGATTGTTTTATGGTCTGTTGTTCTACAGCAAGAAGTAGGAATAATTTCATCACTAGTTATATATATCATTAAACCAGCAGTCATTGCTATCAAAAATCCAATTAAACTATTTGAGATGTATTGGTATAATTGATCTGCGAAGAGGAAACCTAAAAGTACGGGTATCGCTGTTGAGGAAGATACTAAAAATGACTTCAGTTTCTTTTTGGTTACGTAATAATAGGGTGCTGAAGTACAAATCCCTTCTGGAATATTCTGCATAGCTATTGCCAGAGCGATAACAATACTACTTTGGACGCCTGATACTGTACCAATGGCAATAGCCATTCCTTCTGGAAAGTTGTGGATAAATATTCCAACAATTAAATATAATGCTGTTTTCTTTAATTTTTTTCCTTGTTCTTGTTGACACAATTGTGGATGGATGTGAGGGATGAGTCTATCTACCATAAACATAACCACTGAACCAAAGATAATTCCTGCTGCGGTAATCCAAATGGAGGAGAGAGCAATACTTTCTGGAATTAAGTTTAAAAATGAAACCGCTAACATAACACCGCCAGCAAAAGAAAGCATATTATACATAAATCGATCAGAAGGTTTTTTAAGAACTCCAATCAAGGAACCGAGTATTGGACCTAAAACTGAAATGATTATGATTAATAATAATTGATTATCCACTTTTTGATTAAATTACTTCTCTTTAAATAGTTTTGTAAAGTAGTTACCTGTAATAGTGTTGTAACAAATAAAACAGAATAAGATGAGTTAATTAAGAAAACATTTTCTTTAACAAAGGAAGCATTAGGATAACCATTATGATCAAGTACCAGTACCAAGCAAATCCTAAAACTAATTCTCTAAATCCTGTCCAAGCGGTTATCAGAAATAAGGTTGCGAAAAATACTGTTAACTTTAGCAATGAGATGTCGTACCATTTCATTTTTTTAACAACTTTCTCTAACCATTTAGTAAAACTCATTATGTTCACCTCTGTTAGTGGTATGATTAAAATAGTTATAAAGTTTCCTGGTGTGGTTCTAAATACCATCTGGCAATTGCTAAAGAAGGATTGAAATGTTTGGTTCTGGCTAGGGGTTTGTCTTGTTTATATGATTGGATTCTGGCATAATTACTCGCAAAATACACCCCTAAATTTGTATTGTTAGAAGTGCAACCAATTTCACTTACTTCAATAACTGGAGTTGCAAAAATAATTATATCTTCTAACACATTAGGCTTAGTTGGATCATATTGACCTACCCATGTTGTTCTATCTGGCATCGAAAATCCATATAATCCCTTCTGTTCTTCCATAATCATTCAGTGATAATACTAAAATTATAAAGATTTCGTTATTTATTACTAATTTAAAGCTGAAGTATTTTTTGATAGATTGCGTTAACTTTATATTGGTGCCAAATTATTGTACAGATAATGGATAGGGTACAGAAGATTATCTGCAATGCTGGTTATTGTTCTAGAAGAAAAGCTGAAGAGTTAATTCAAGCAGGTAGAGTAAAAGTAAATGGAAAAAGCATTACAATTGGTGATCAAGCTTCTGAAACGGATGAAATCAGGATTGATAACAAGCCGATTGTTAAAGAACGAAGAGTTTACTTAATGTTCAATAAACCCGGAGGTTGTGTTACTGCTTTAACTGATCCTCAGCTTAGGACAGTAGCAGACTATATTCGCATTCCAGAAAGGGTTTTTCCAGTAGGTAGGTTAGATTATGATACTACTGGTTTACTGCTTTTAACTAATGATGGAGATTTGGCTAATTTAGTTATGCATCCAAGGAATGAAGTTAAGAAAACTTACTTAGTTAAGTTGGATGTACCAATTAAAGATGAACAAATTAAATTGCTAGAAAGAGGTATTGTGTTAAAGGATGGTAAGACCAGTCCAGCTAAGGTGAAAAGATTAAGTCCGATAGCATTTGAAATCACCATTCATGAGGGTAAGAATCAGATCATTAAAAGAATGGTCAGAAAGTTAGGTTTTTTTGTAAGAGAGCTTAAGAGAATTTCTATAGGTCAGTTAGAGTTGGGTGGGATTAAATTGGGAGAGTACAAAGAAGTTAGCAGAAAAGAGTTAGAAAAAATCTTTACTGATAATAACAAAAATCATAAGCACCGCCAATCTTAATTATTTTTGATATTTAGTAGCAACATAATCAATAATTATTCCGTAAACAATACCTGCAAAGAATCCTGGGGTGTCTTTAAAAGATGTAGCTAAATAGAATGAGCCGCTGATTATTAATCCAAAGAAAGTTCCTCGCAGTAAAACGTTTCTAGTGTTATTTTTAATTTTGTAATAATGGGCTAGGCCGATTACTAAACCCATAATCAATCTATTTATGTACGTAGCAAGAATAAATAATTCATTTCCAGCAAAGCCCATTCTTAGGCTGATCCCAACAATACAGAAAATGCCTAGAACTGCTCCAGTTATAATGGCTGCGGTTAATCTTTTATTACTCATTGTCGTGTAATATAATCTTGTTTTTCTATTTAAACTTGTTGTAGGCCCGTTTGGTTGTAAATAAGATTCATCAACATTGTCACTAAGTAGTTGTGATATAGCAAAGCTTTATAAACAGTACCCCTAATCTTGCCTTATTATGGAAGAATTTAAAAAATTAGGTCTTTCTGAAAATGTTATTAACGCATTAAGGAAGAAAGGATATGTAAAGCCAACTGAAATTCAACAGAAAGCAATACCAATCTTATTAGAAGGTAAGTTAGATATTATTGCACAATCGCAAACCGGAACAGGTAAAACTGCGAGTTTTGCTTTACCAATCATTGAGAAAATTCATGAAAATGCTCATCATGTTCAAGCAATCATCTTAACTCCTACCAGAGAGCTAGCGATACAAGTTTCTAAAGAGATTGAATCTTTAGTTGGAAAAAAGAAGTTAAGAATTTTAGCAGTTTATGGTGGAACTTCTGTAAGTGATCAAATTGTTCATTTAAGAAGGGGTATTGATATTGTGGTAGGTACTCCAGGAAGAGTAATTGATCAGATCAAAAGAAAAAGTTTAGACATCTCTAAGGTTAGTTTTGCTGTATTGGATGAAGCTGATGAAATGCTTAACATGGGTTTCTTAGAGGAGATTGAAAAAATCTTAGAGAAGACTAATCAGCAAAAGAAGATGCTTTTATTTTCAGCCACCATGCCAAAGGCTATTCACAAGATTGCTAAAAGGTTTATGCGGGAACATATTGTTTTAGAATTAGAAAATAAAGAGTTAACGATTAGTTCTACTGAACAAGTTTATTATGAAGTAATGTCTCACGACAGATTTGAAGCATTACGTAGAATAATTGATGTTAGTGAAGAGTTTTATGGGATCATTTTTTGTAAGACGAGAATTGATGTTGATGAACTTACTAGAAAGTTGATTGATGAAAATTATAGTGCAGCAGCAATTCATGGTGATATTTCTCAAGCACAAAGAGAGAAGATTTTAAATTTATTCAGAGCAAAGAAAGTTAATATTTTAATCGCTACTGATGTTGCTGCCCGTGGAATTGATGTTAATGATCTTACTCATGTTGTTAATTACTCTTTGCCTCAAAGCCCAGAATCTTACGTACACAGAATTGGAAGAACTGGCCGAGCAGGTAAGAAAGGTACGGCAGTTACTTTAATAACACCTTCTGAGAGTAGTAGATTAAGATTCATTGAGAAGATTGTTAATGTAGAATTAAAGAAACAAGAATTGCCTAGCATTGAAGAAGTTATTAATTTCAAGAAGAAACATATCACTAAAACTGTTGAGCAATATCGTAAATATGGCAATTCTAAATCCTATGAAGATATCGCTAAAGAGATCTTAATCAACAATACTCCAGTTGCGGCTTTAGCTTCATTGTTAGAGTATACTTTTAAGTCAGTACTGAATCCTAACAGATACAAAGAAATTAAAGTTGTTAGGGAAAGTCACCGATCATCTAGAAGAGACAGAAAAGATTCTTTTGGAAATAATTTTAGAAAGAAACGATCTGATTCAAATGATGATTCACAGAGTAACAGATTTAATAAAAAACCTAGATTTAAACTGGGAAGACCAAATTCTGGAGATAACAATAGAGGATTTAAGTCCTTTAACAAAAAAAGATAAATGGCAAGAATAACTGTTTCTGGACATGAATTCAATGAGTTAATAGTTAGGGATTCCTATGATCGAAGAGCCGTACTATTTAGAAATAATATTATTCAAGCATTAAAGAAAGTTGGTGTTACTGATGACGATATTGAAGTAGAGTTGCCAAAGGTTGCTAGATTAAAAGGAAATGCGGTGGCAGCATGGTATTTTGATGATCGACATATGTATTTTAGTTACAAGTTATGTAACAAGTATGTTGAGAATTTATACATTGTTTCTAAAGTAATTGAGTTAGAGGTTAAATCTCTTTTAGACGGAGAGATTACTCCGGAAGATTTTATTCATCATTTTAATGAGGATCAGGATATTGAAAAGCAGCGTGTAGAAGCTCGAGAGATTCTTGGTGTTGAAAAAGATTGTTTAGATCTTGAAGTAATTAATGCAAAGTACAAAAATCTTGCTAAGAATCATCATCCTGATGCTGGTGGAGATCAGGAAATGTTTAAGAAGATTAATCGCGCTCACAAGATGTTGAAGAAGGAATTAAGTTAGATTATTTTCTAAAACTGTGTTTAGGCTTAAAGTGTTTTGAATATGGTTTCTTACTTCTTCCAGCGGGTTTGGCCGCTGCACCAACAGCATTCTTAGCTGTTTCTGAATGAAATTTATGTTGCATAACCTCTATTTTTTGTTTAATGAGCCTTTCGATATCATTAAGAAAAGATCTTTCCTCGGCTGAACAGAATGAGTATGCTGTTCCTTCAGCTCCAGCTCTAGCAGTTCTCCCAATCCGATGAACATAACTTTCAGGTTCATTTGGAAGTTCAAAGTTTATTACGTGAGAAATGTCTGGGATATCTATTCCTCTGGCAGCAATATCTGTTGCTACTAGCACTTTAATTTTACCTGTTTTAAAATCTTTGATTGCTTTAGTTCTAGCATTCTGTGATTTATTTCCATGGATAGCATCTGCATAAATATTATTTCTATTTAGAAATGTTACCACTTTATTTGCTCGATGTTTTGTTCTGGTAAAAATTAAAATGCTAATAAGATGTTTTTGTTTTAACAACTCCAGCAACAATCTTTCTTTCTCAGATTGATCAACAAAGAAGAGGCATTGTTTTATCTTTTCCACAGTGGTTGCTTGAGCTGTAACTTCAACATGAATTGGATCTTTAAGCAAAGGTTTTGCTAAAGCATTAACTTGCGGAGACATTGTTGCTGAGAAGAATAATGATTGTCTTTTATGTGGAAGTTTTAAGATGATTTTTTTTATGTCATGAATAAAACCCATATCTAACATTCTATCTGCTTCATCTAAAACAAAGAATTCTATATCATTTAAGGTAAGTTTTTTTTGGTTCATCAAATCTAACAGTCTTCCTGGCGTAGCTACAAGAATATCTACTCCCTTGGATAAGGCTTCAACTTGTTTTCCTTGACTAACTCCACCAAAGATAACAGTATGTTTAAATTTAAGAAATTCACCATAAGTAGAGAAACTTTCTCCAATCTGAGCAGCTAACTCTCGAGTTGGTGCTAACACTAAAGCTCTGATTGTTCTGGGATACTTTTCAGTCATTCTTTGCAGAATTGGTAAAACAAAGGCAGCAGTTTTTCCAGTACCTGTTTGAGCGATACCAATCATATCCTTGCCTAGTAATAAACCTGGAATTGATTTTGCTTGTATTGGTGTAGGAGTAGTATAACCTTGTTTAGTTAGTGCTTTCTCTAGCTGAGGTATTAAATTCAAATCTTTAAATGAGGAAGGTTTATCCATAATAGTCTAAAATATTGCTTCAGTTATAAAGGTGTGCAATATTGATGGTGGTTTTTTAGTTATCAATTTAGGGGAGTCTTTTTATATAATGGTAAACATCGTTATGTTATGAAAAAATTAATTTTAATATTGGGATTATTAATGATTGGATTATTAATTGCTGGTTGTAAGACTTGTAGTGATACTGATAATGGGAAAAACATTTATCAGGAAGGAACTTTAACTGGTCTTTTAAGTAATGGTCAAGAAGCAACAGTAAGAGATTACTGTCACGATGGCGATCCTAGTAAACAGTTAGAAGAGGGAACTCAAGTTTCTGAATATTTTTGTTTAAGTGGTGGGAAATATAGCAGAGAAAACGTTGAATGTCCATTGGGATGTATTGATGGTGCTTGTAAGTAATTTTTTTTTTTTTATTTATTCTTCTTTTCTCTAAAACACTTCAGAATAATCTATTGAGGAAAATCCTCTTTGTAGTTAAAACAGGAGAATTATGTTGCCTATTGATTTTGAGTAATAATTGAAATTAACGATGTTAAACTCGTCTGTTAGGACTTGATTTTTAGTGCAACGATGCCGAAGGACTAAAAAGTTGTGGGCGTTCTATAAGATACAAAGTGCCTTAAAGAACAACAAAAAAAAGAATAAATATTTAAAGTCCAAATATATACTTGGGATATACATATATGCATGTGTATATTTAAGAGGTGATTTATATGAAAAAAATAATGATATTGTTTGTATGTCTTTTGTTAATTACGGGTGCGTCTTCTGTTCTTGCCGATGAAGATATTGATTCAACAGATGCAGGTGTTACACCAGATAGTGCAATGTATGGTCTTGATAAAGCCATGGATAGTTTGTCTTTAGCTCTTACTTTTGGGAATGCAAATAAGGCAGAGAAAGGAATCAAGATTGCTCAAGAACGTTTAATGGAAGCTCAAGAAATGGCTGATAATGATATGCCTGAAGAAGCAGAGAAAGCAAGAGAAGAGCATCAGAAAGCTATTGAAAAAGCAGAAACAGAACTTGATGAATTAGAAGAAGGTGATGATGCTGACAAATCAAAAGAAGCTATGGTGAAAGTAGCTAGAATTCAAGAAAAGATTGAAAGTCATTATCAAAAAGTTAGTGAAGTAAAAGATGCTATCTTAGAAAGGATGAGAGATCAGAAAACTCCTGAACAGTTTGCTAAGATGGAAGAAGTTTTTAACAAGATTAAAGCAAAAGCCCTAGAGATGGAAACAAAAACTGATGCTAAAAAAGAAAAAGCAAAAGAAAAATATAAGTCAAATTCTGGGAAAAATGATGCTGAAGTAGATGCAGAGGAAGAAACGATTGACAAAGAAATCGGTCTTACCAAGGGAAGAGAAGAAAGAGCTCAAAAAGAAATAAACCACGCTGAAGAAGCAACTGTAAAAGCAAAAGGAAAACTAAAAGCTGAAAAGGATAAAGGGAGCGATATTTCTGATTTTGAAGAGGAACTTGAAGATGTTGAGCAGGAAATAGAAACAGCAAAAAAAGCAAAAGATAATGGCGACAATAAAGACGCAAGGAATATTGCAGAGAAAATAAAAGAGTTTGGAAACGAAGTAAGTGTAATTGCAACTAAACTAGGCGAGGCTAGAAAAGCAGGCAATTTTGATGAAGTCAAAGCTCAATTAAATGCTCAAATCGAAGCAAGACATGATGAAAAATTAAATTGGATCTTAGAAAATGCTCCGGAAGAAAGAAAGCAAGGAATTGAGAAAACAATGGAGGACTCAGAGGAACGAAGGTTGAACAATACTGCTTCTAAAAAGCCAGAAGGCGCAGGTAATCCTAAAAACTAAGCTTCTTCTTTTCTTTTTTTTATTTCTTATAATAAAATCTCGACCGAAGGAAGTGTATCTGTGCGTAGCACCGCCCCCAACTCTATTCTAAAAAAGTGAAAATTCGATTGAACTTAACGATGTTATACTTTCCACACTTTATGGGGGGATGCGTAGAGTTAGCGGAGCAAGTTTTTGAATTGCAAATAATTAACTGGTACTTTCCCTCAAAAACCAGCTTTTGTTGATTTAACAACAATGTAAGGTGGTAAACTATTTCCAGGAACAGAAACTTCACATAATTCTCTAAAATTAAAGCCATTTTCTGGTGAAAGATTTAGATAAGTTGAAAGTGAATAATGATAATCTAAAAAACTTTCATCTGTGACTTCTGTTCCGTCTTTTCTTCGCAAAACAAATTGATATTGTTGAGCGGTTTGGAAATAATCTCTATTGCCTATAAATATATTTCTATAAGTAGTAAAAGTTTTGTCTGTAAAAGCAGGATGCGTTATACAATAAGCCAAAATTCCTCCAGGTTTTAATACTCTATTAATTTCTTGATGAATTTCTCTAATGTGTTCAACTGAATCGCACATCATTAGTACCAAATTGCTAACTACGGCATCAAGGGTATTATTTGGTAAAGGTATTACTCCACTCTTAATCTTTTTTAATGCGGCTTTATCTTTTATTCTTTTTTTGGCTTCTGAGATCATTGAATCAGAAAGATCATAACCAAATACTTCTGCTTCTCTTTCTACTAATTCTTGAACTAACTTTCCCTCTCCACACCCATAGTCTGCAACTTTTCTATCTTTTATTTCACCAACCATTCTAAGAATAACTGGGTGAATAACGTCTAATTCTGAATTGTCGTACTGGCTATATGTTCCTACGTGTGATTCATTCCAAGCATTGTTTGTCATTAAATAATAGTCACTTGAAGAATATATAAATTAATGTTGTCATATGTTGTGATGATAATATTTAAATAGAAGTATTACTTTTATTTTTGAATGGACAAATTAGCATTAATCAAGCTTGGATTAAATAAAAATGAATCTAAAATTTATGTTGTACTATTGAAAAAAGGACAAGCAACAGCAGGGGAACTGATCAAAGCAACAGAATTTCATAGGAACATTGTTTACGATAATTTAGAAAAATTAATTGATAAAGGTCTTGTTTCTTTTATTGTTGAGAATAATAGAAAATTATTCCAAGTTAATTCCCCTGATTCAATTTCTCAAATGGTAGAAAAGAAGCAGAAAGAATTAGATGAACAAAAAAAAATTGCAGAAGAAGTAAAAAATGAAGTTTATAAAATTGTTACTGAGAGAAAAGTTGAACAAGAAGCCACAATCTATAGGGGAGTGAAAGGACTAAAAGTTTTCTTTAAAGACACATTAGAAGAAGGAAAAGATTATTATGTTTTTGGAGCACCAAAAGAATCATTAGAAATTATGGGTTCTACATTTTGGGAAAATTACAACTTGAAGCGTGAAAAGATTAAAGTTGGAGTTAAAATGATTTTTAATGATGATTTAAGAGAGTGGAGTAAAAAAATTCAAAGTAAATTAACCAAAGTTAAATTTTTATCAAAGAAATTTGATACTTTAACTGAAACTGTTGTTTATGGAGAAAAGGTAGGGATTATTGTATGGACAGAAAAACCAATTGTTACTTTAATTAAAGATATTAATTTAGCTAAAGCTTATAAAAAATATTTTAAGATCCTTTGGGAAGAGGCAATAGAGTAAAAGACAGTACCAGTAGTAAAATTATTT
>PFNQ01000053.1 GCA_002792115.1 Candidatus Woesearchaeota archaeon CG_4_10_14_0_2_um_filter_33_13
TAAAAAGTCTTATGGTCAATGTCCAGCACAATTAAACTCAACAGAGATTAATTTGGTTGAAGAAGTGGCCAAAAAGTGTTTTAAGTTATGCCATTGTAAGGATTATGCGAGAGTAGATTTTAGAATCAAAGATGGAATCCCTTATGTTCTAGAAATAAATCCCAATCCTTGTATTAACCCGAATGACAGTGGATTTATCCACTCAATCAAGACAGAAGGAAAAGATTTTTCATATCTCATTAAACAAATTGTCCAACTAACTATGAAACGATTCAGGTTAGAGGCTACCCCATGGATCACAAGTTCTTAATATTTCTTGCTTCATATATGGGGAAGATGGAATTGTTAAGCTCACTAAACAGTATGAATTCCACCGGACTTTTAGACCAGATGTTAATTGTCTTTGAACCAGAATTTTATCAAAAGTTTTCTCCTCCGGGAAAAAATTATGTCCTTGCAAACTTCTCTAATCACCAATCAATCATTGAGATTATCAAAAACTGGTCAGCACAAGAAAAGATTAATTTTTCTGGAGTATTAAGTGTAGATGATGATGAGCAATTTCAATTAAGTAAAGCTATAGCAAAAACATTTCAGATTCCTTATTACTCTAATAAAACATTAGAATACTCTTCTAATAAGTTTATTATGAAAAATAGATTTGACTCTGCAAAGGTCAAACATGCTAAATACATCTTAACAAACAACTTAACTAAAGATAAATTATCACAAATTAAGACTGATATTGCTTACCCAAATGTTTTAAAGATAACTAATGGAAATGGCAGTGAATATATTTATGTAAATACGTCTGAGAAAGAGTTATTAAAACATTTCACCGAATTAAAAGAAGAGTTGAAAAATATAACAAATAATTGTTGGTTTAGAAAACAAGAACATACCATAAATGGAAATATTATCAAGATTAATCCTAAGAAAGATTTTTTGATAGAACAATTTCTAAAAGGAGAGGAATATAGTTGTGATTTTGCCATAAATGACAACAAAATAACTATATTACGAATTGTGAAGAAATATAAGCATGATTATTTTGGTTACTTCAATGCTTACTACCTTTTAAATACAAAAACACTTGAAGATTTAAACATTAATTATGAAGACCTTAAAGAAACTTGTAAAAGAATTTCTGAAGGATTTAAAATTAAAAAAGGAGTTTGTATGGTAGATTTTATCTTTAATGGTTCTATTTATGTTATCGAATCATCAATTCGTCCAGGATTAAGTTTGTTTGTTCCATTAATGGAACAGGTTTATGGCTATACTTCTATGTCCATGCTAGCAAAACTATTTTTAGAACAAGAAATAATCTCTTCTTTGCCAGAATCAGAAGGCCTCGCCATATGTATTTATGCCAAAACAGCAGGGGTAATAAAAAAGTTTAATACTTCTGATTTAAGTAAACTTAAAAATGAAGCCGAGATTATTAAAGTACACAAATACGAAGATGTCGGTGCATCAATCAAAGATTATAATAATGATCATCATGACCTCCTCATGGGTTATGTTTTAATTAAAGACCCAAAACAAGATATTAAAGGATTAATTGCAAAAATAAATCAACATATCAAAATTGAAATGGTTGAACAAAACTAAGACATAATAAAATACCTACCCAAGATGCAACCAATTCTTCTCTTCCCGGCCATGAACTATGGTAATTTAGAAATTTACTTTTCTGCTAAAAGTATAGATAAAGAAAATGTCCTGTTTATTTATAATCCTAGTTATGTAGAACAAATCACTCCAGAAGGCAATTATTTAGTAGATGACTTTGCTTCTGTAGAAAAACTGATTAAAAAAATTGAAAAATGGATTACTGAAAATAATCGTAAGGTTGGATCAATCATTTCTTTGGATGATGAACGACAATTCAAATTCAGCAAGCAGATTGCGGATTGGTTTAAGATTGAGTGTTATAGTGAAGAAACATTCAGAATTGCTTCTAATAAATGGTTGATGAAAAAAGAGTTTGTAAAGAATAATGTTCCAACTGCAAAATTTAAGTTAATATCCGAGAATACAGATTTAAGATTATTAGACTTAAATTACCCAAACGTCCTCAAAATAATCTCGGGAAATGGCAGTGAGTATGTATTTAAAAATGATACATTAAAAGAACTAGAAACTAATATTAAAAAAGTAAAAGAATCAATCACAGAAGAGAATGATACTCGTTTTAAAGATATAAATGATTTTGATAATAATCCAATAAATCCAAAGACCGAGCTGATTGTGGAAGAATTTATTGGGGGAGAAGAGTTCAGCTTAGATTTCTGTCTTAAAGATGAAACAATTAATATTTTAAGAGTAATACAAAAATATAATCACCACAACTTTGGTTATTTCTCCGCTTTTTACTTATTAAACAAAAACACACTAATAAAAAAAGGGATATATTTACCTAAATTAGAAGAGATTGCCAGAAAGATAGCAGACTCCTTAAAGATTAATCAAGGAGTATGTATGATTGACTTTAAAGTTGAGAAGGGGGAAGTTGTTGTAATTGAGACTAACATCCGCCCAGGATTTAGCACATTTATACCTTTGATGTATAAACTATATGGGTATACTTCAATTGCAATATTATCCAAAATAAGATTGGGACAAAAATTAGGGCCACTTGAAATAAAAGAATATGAAGGATTAGCAATTAACTTGTTTGCAAAAGAACCAGGGATTATAACAAAAATGGACCTCTCTGGAATAGAAAAGTTAAAAACAGAGTTAAAAATAATTGATATGTTCATCTATAATCAAGAAGGAGATAACCTTTCTGATTCAGAAACAAGCCATCATGATTTGTTAGTGGGATGTGTTTATGTTAAAAACCCACCAAAAGATAAAATAGAAGAGATAATAAATAAAATACATGAGAATGTAAAAATCAATGTCACAAGATAAACAAAAAAATTCCCTCGAACTGACTAAGATTAAAGGTTATATAGATGATATTTGGTTAGAACATATTAATACTACGCCACCAGAATATTATTTAAAATTTATCAAGAAGTTAAATATTGGATCCATGTTAAAAAGTGCAAATAATTTTGGTACACCGCAATATTTGCTTGATAAAGTTAGCCAAAAAGAACGTGCTAACTTTTTCATCAACACATTTAGAAAAGAATTGCCACAGACTGAATTTTTCTACGCTTTCAAATGTAATGACTTCCCGCAATTAATCAAAACTTTAAAGGAACAGGGGTTCAATGCTGATGTTGCGGGAATCTATGAACTACAATTAGCTCTAAAGATGGGGTTTGAAAAGATTATTTTTACCAGTCCTGGTAAAAGTGACTCAGAAATATTGCTATCTTTAAAAGAAAGTAAAAAAGTTATCCTTAATATTGACAATAAAGACGAGCTATTAAGACTAACACAACTAATTCAGAAGTCAAACTTTCAAGATATTATTAAAATTAGTTTTAGACTTAATCCCCTGCCAACCACTATGGGCATCTGGTCAAAGTTCGGAATAAACTTAATTGAATTTAAAGAAATAATTAATATAGTCAAAAAAAATCATCATTTAAATTGGATAGGCTTACATTTCCACTGCAGTTGGAATAAAACCCCTACAAAATATATTCAAAACATAAATGCATTGTCAGATTTTATACATGGAAATATCTCCTCAGAAGATATTAACCATCTAGAATTTATTGATATTGGGGGAGGATTCTTTCCAGAGGATACTGCCATCATCAACAAAATACAAGACAAGGGAATTTTATTAGATATAATTAACGAACATCATGATAACCCCGAGATTTACAAAGAACTTAATTTTGATCCGCACCTTCCAGAACTTAGACCTGTAAAGCCATTAGATTATTTTGCCACAGAAATTGCTAAGGCAATAAAAGAGAAAATCTTACTCTTCAACAATAAATTAAAGATATTCCTAGAACCCGGAAGATTTTTAGCAACACACTCCACTAGTATATTATTAAAGGTTATCGCTAAAAAAGGAAACAATGTTATTGTTGATGGTGGCATTAATATGGTTGGAGACTACCGATTTGAAGAATATTCTTACGCCCCCATTGTTAATCTGTCTCGACCATCCAATCAATTAAAAAAACAAACGATTTACGGCCCACTATGTGACCCCTCCGATTTGTGGGGTTATTCTTATTATGGTACTGATCTTCAAGTAGGAGATATTCTTGCAGTGTTACATCAAGGAGCCTATACTTTTTCCTTCGCTTGGAGATTTATTAAACCAATCTCCCCATATGTAGTTATGGATGAAGAAAATATCAAATTAGGTAAGAAGGAAGAGTCTTTTGAAGATCGTTATGGTGGCTGTGATTTAGATTAGCTTAAATTAAAATAATACTTATAAAAATGAAAATCTAAAGATTAAAAACAAAAAATTATAATCTTCCTCTTAGCTTTTCAGCAACTAGAATCTTTTTTATCGCCAAAATATAAGTGTTAGTTCTAAAATCATAATTGTTATTTTCATACTCAGCCCAGATTTTTTCAAACGCAACAACCATTTTTTCTCTAAGCCGTTCTTTAACTTCTTCAGTTTTCCAATACAACCCGGTATTATTTTGTACCCACTCAAAATAACTAACAGTTACCCCCCCCGAATTTGACAAAATATCCGGTAACACTAGCACTTTATTCTGGTGTAATATTTCATCCGCTTCTGGAGTTGTTGGACCATTAGCCAACTCTAAAACAATTTTAGCCTTAACTTTGTTAGCATTTTCTTTGTGGATAACATTACTTAAGGCCGAAGGTACTAAAACCCCAACCTCTAGTTCTAATAATGCTTCATTACTAATAGTAGTACCATTCTTGTAAGCAATTACTGTCCCAGATTGAGTTTTCGTATGAATCAATTCGTCAACATTTAATCCCAAAGGATTATAAATAGCGCCTTTAGAGTCTGAAACGGCAACAATACTATACCCTGATTGGAATAATAATTTTGCCATGTTCATTCCCGCGTTTCCAAAGCCCTGTATCGCCACAGTCTTTTTATCTAAAGAAACTTTTTTGACTGCCTCTTCCAAAACATAAATTCCACCTAAAGCAGTAGCAATGTCCCTGACTAAGGAACCACCCACTTCAAGAGGCTTTCCAGTAATCACTCCTGGAGCCTTCTCACCAATTAATTTTTCATACTCATCCATCATCCAAGCCATGATTTGAGGAGTAGTATAAACGTCTGGAGCAGGAATATCTTTAGTTGGCCCAATGTGTCTATAGAATGCTTGGACCCATTTTCTACTTAACTGTTGTAATTGATCTTGAGACAATTCCTTAGGATTAACTGTAATTCCACCTTTTGAACCACCAAAAGGAACATCTGCAACTGCCGTCTTCAGAGACATCCAAAATGCCAGAGACTTGACCTCGTCAAAACTCACTTCCCAATGATATCTTATTCCCCCTTTTGTTGGTCCTCGTGCATCATTGTATTGTATACGATAAGCAGGATATTTCTGGCCATCTAACTCCAATTCTGCTTGGTGTATACGCTGCGGTGTCTTCAATAAAACTAGTTCCTTTTCAGTAAGATTCATAATCTTACCAATCTTATCTAAAAATCCACTGATTATTGTAAAGTCCATATGCAACTCCAAAAATAATAACCTTATAAAGTTTTAGATGTTGTAAAAAATAATATCTCTTTCTCGCACTACTATTACCCTCAACAATTATTAAAAACGATTAACAATTATTAGCAATCATTAACAGATTTATTAATTGGATTGTAAAACTAGTTTTTTTGCCAACTGCTCTAATTTTTCCTTATAACTTGCTAAGTCCAAAATAGGTTTTCTAGCTACCCCGCTATCCATAGCTGCTTTAGCAACAGCTAAAGAAACGGTGGATAACAATCTAGGATCAAACGGTTTGGGAATAATGTAGTCAGCACCAAAAGAAAAACTTTGATTATATGCTTTAATCACTTCTATAGGAACTTTCTCTCTAGCTAACAAAGCTAAAGCGTTAACCGCAGCAAGTTTCATTTCTTTATTTATTCTACTAGCTCTAACATCTAATGCACCACGAAAAATGAACGGAAATCCCAACACATTATTAACTTGATTAGGATAATCACTTCTACCAGTAGCGATGATACTACTTGGAACAGCCGTTTTAGCAAGTTCGTATTTTATTTCTGGTTTTGGATTAGCTAATGCAAAAACAATAGGAACATTAGCCATAGATTGAATCATCTTTTCAGATAAGATATTAGCAACAGAAACCCCGATAAAAACATCCGCGTCTTTGATAACTTCCTCTAAAATGCCGTGTTCAACCGATTCCTGAGCAAATTTTTGTTTATATTTGTTTAATTCCCTATCTTTTGTAATTAAACCGACACTATCAAGCATAAAAATATGTTTTTGTTTAACCCCTAAATCTAAAAGAAGATTTGCACAAGCGATCCCCGCAGATCCAGCCCCCATAAACACGACTTTAATTTTAGAAATATCTTTTTTAGCAATAAGTAATGCATTCTTAAGAGCTGCTGCAACAATTACTGCCGTCCCATGTTGATCATCATGAAAAACCGGAATCTTTAATCTTTTAATTAACTCTTCTTCAATATAAAAACATTCAGGTGCTTTTATATCTTCTAAGTTAATACCACCAAAAGTAGGTTCTAAAGAAGCAACAATCTCCACAATTTTCTTTGGATCAACTTCATTTATTTCTATATCAAATGCGTCTATGCCTGCAAATCGTTTGAATAAAACACTTTTTCCTTCCATAACTGGCTTACCAGCTAAGGCCCCTATATTTCCCAATCCTAACACCGCAGTCCCATTTGTAATTATCCCTACCAAATTACCTTTAGAAGTATATTCGTATGCATCTTCAGGATTTTTTCTTATTTCTAAGCATGGTTCTGCAACCCCAGGAGTGTAAGCTAAAGATAAATCTTTAGATGTTGAAGATGGTTTTGTTGAAACTATCGAAATCTTTCCTGGAGTCGGATCAATATGATACCTTAAAGCATCTGTAAGCTCAAGATCCTCGGACCCAATATCTTTTGTTCCAGATAATTCTGTTTTAGTTATTTTAGTTATTTTGATTATTTTAGTCATTTTATTCTTAACCATCCCTCTTACCAATCACAAATATTTAGAACTATCAGTAACAATTGTGTCATCTGAATTTATGTTTCCTCAATCTCTTCAGAAACCTCAATTCCTCCGCTAACAATAACACTTTCATCCACTTTAAAGTCTATCACAACATTATCTCCTTCAGCAGGAATATAATTAGCGAAAGCGTAGGATTGTTGCCCATTAACAAATAAGTCGTAATTAGAGTCAATCATACCAACACGTTCAAACAAATTAGCTAAAGTTAATCCTCGAGAATAATACTTCACGTTAACTCCATCAAATTGAACAAAAATATCGTCCATCTCTAGTAATAAAGAGACTGGACTATTTTGAAACTTAATTTTAAAATTTATAGGAATATCATTAAAAGTATAATATGGTTCCTCAGCACAAGAGTTTTGCTGGCAAAGATTCTGGGAACAGAATACTTTTAATGGTTGTTCATTACAGATTAAATAACAATCAGCATCAAATTTACAGATTCTTGGTTCAACAGGGATTTGTGATTCACCACCAAAATCTAACATTGGAATGGTAAACCCAACTGCAATAACAATCAACAATAAAATCATTAACACTTTACTGAATAACTTCTCCTTTTTTGCCATAAACAAAAAGAAAAGAAAAAGAGATTAAAAGGTTTTCTATTCTACCACTAAAGAACCAGTCATTCCACGCCAGTCTTCACAGCTGCTACACTTGAATTCAAACTTACCACTTTCTTTAGCAACAAACTCTACAACTGTTGTGCCCTTTACATCTTTGTTTACTGAAAGTTGAGGTATAGCAAAGGAAAAATCCAAATCACTTGGCATTATTGTTAATTTAACAATCTCGCCTTTCTTTACAGTAACTTTGTTAGGGCTAAACAACCATTTCTTCGCACTTAAAGTGAATTCTCTTACAACTCCCGGAACTGTTGCTTCTTCAACTACATCCGATACGGTTACTGGTGCTTGAACTTCCTCTTCAACAGGCAAAACTATTAGTTCCTCAACCACTTCTTCTACTTCTGGTACAACATTAGCTTCTTCAATCTCTACTGAGACTTCTAAATCCCCACTCGTACCTTCAACTTCAGCTAAAGCAACTTCAATTTCTTGCTTGAAGACAGAAAATGGTTGTGCTCCACTAATTAATTTTCCATTTATGAAAAAGGCAGGGGTCCCAGAAACACCATAACTTTGACCATCTAACAAATCATTTTCAATCTCCTCAGCCATTGCTCCGCTATCTAAACATTCGTTAAAGTCTTTAGTATCTAACCCAAGATCCTTAGCATAACCTTTCAAATAATCAACGCCAAGATAGTCCTGATTTTCAAATAAGTAATCATGCATTTCCCAAAACTTTCCTTGTTCTCCGGCACATTCAGCAGCCTCAGCAGCTTTTTGTGCTTCAAGATGAAATTCTAATGGAAAATCTCTGAAAACATACTTTACTTTACCGGTGTCAACATATTCTTTTATTAATTGAGGATATGTCTCCAAGACATACTTTCCACAGAAAGGACATTCAAAATCACTAAATTCAACTATTGTAACTAATGCATTTACATCTCCTTTAACGGCATCATCATCAACTGAAACATCAATCCTTGCTTCATTATTTTCTCCCTGAAGAGTCAAGCTATCACTAACAGCAAATCCTTGAGGAAAAAATAAACTACCATCCTTAGTGATGTAAGAATCTACTTCTTGTCCAGCCACACTTAAAGTGATTTGGTATAAATTTCCTGCATCTGTTGAACTTGTAATTTCAGCAATAAATGGTTCTTGCAAAAGATTGTTGTTAACAAAATCCAATGCTTTCATCTCTGCTTCACTTAAAGACAACTCCCCATTAGAATTGCCTTTAGCCAAACCAAATCCATTTGTATAAATAGAAGCAATCAAGATAATCAACAAAACGCCAGCTATAACTTTCCAAAAACTAGAACCTTTATTAATATTTTCTTCTGATTCATCTTCCCACGGATCAACAGTAGGAGAAACTTCAACTTTTGGTTCTTCTTTTTTAACTTCCTTTACCTCTTTAACTGGTTCTTTAATTACATCTTTATTAAATTTAGCTGATGTAATTTTAATATCATTATCATCATCTTTGAGTATTTTAACTCTTATTTCTTCAACCGGTTCAATCTTCTTTGCTACGGTTTTTGAATTTTTAGCTTTCTTAGCTTCTTTATTATCTTTATTTTTCTTAGAAAATTTTTCATCATCTTTTTGTCCAATAATCTCAATCTCTTCTTCTAAGAACTCATCACCAAAAAAGGTGTCATCCATCTCATCTAACTGTTTTTGTTCCATTTAAAAACCACCTCACTTTTTCTGTTGGGTTGTAAAATATAACACGTTAATCTAACTGTATTGATCCTACCCTCAGAGGTATATCGTGCAATAATTGTTTATAAAGATTTAGCTGGTGGGGTGAATATTCCCGGCAATATACACCCAAAACACAAAATTATAGAACAAATTAATTATAAAACAAATTAATGTTTAATCCCATTATATTCTATCTTCAAAACTTCACCATCCTTCAAATGGATTGTTTTTTGAGAATATTTCACCAAATCAACATCATGAGTAACTAAAATAATTGTTTTCTTTTCTTCTGTGTGTAACCTCGCTAACATAGCCATAACTTGCTCTCCGGATTTAGAATCTAAATTTCCTGTTGGTTCATCAGCCAAAATGATTTCTGGATTATTAATTAATGACCGAGAAATTGCTACTCTTTGTTGCTGACCACCAGATAATTCTGTTGGTTTGTGATCCATTCTCTCTCCTAAACCCATTTTTGTAAGTAACTCTTTTCCTCTTTTAATTCTCTCTTCTTCCGGCATGTTTTGAAAAATTGTTGGGAGAATAACATTTTCCAAAGCTGTTAAAGTAGGGATTAAGTTAAATTGTTGAAAAATAAACCCAATTGTTTTACCCCGTAATTGTGCTAAATCAGATTCACTAAGCGTAGAAATGTCTGTTCCCTTTAATAAGACCTTTCCTTTAGTGGGCGTGTCTAATACGCCCACCTGATTCATCATCGTAGATTTGCCAGAACCTGACGGGCCAATTATAACAACAAATTCCCCTTGATTTATCTCAACGTTAACTCCTTTAAGCACATTTAAGGCAACTTCTCCCATGTAATATGTTTTCCAAACATCTTTTAGTTCAATGATTGTATTAGCTTTCTTTGATTTCATGTTTTTATCTTTGTATGTTAGATTTAACAACTGGTTATTTAATTTTTTTGTAAGTATCCAAATCTTTATTAGTATCTTTCAGTAGTTGAATTGCTTCTTTATCCTCAACTTGAGAGAAAGATTCATAAAATTGCCCAACGGCAAAGAAATCAGCAGGCGTCTCTAAACAAATTAATTCATCTACTTTTTGCTTAATTATTTCAACAGTATTTTTTGGACCCACAGGAATTGCAACAATTATTTTTTGTGGGTGTTCAACCAACACCACATCAATTGCAGCAAGAATAGTGTTTCCCGTAGCAGTTCCATCGTCAGTAATAACAATAACCATGTCTTTATAACTAAGGGGCGTTTCTGTTCCAGTATACATCTTGTATTTTTCTTTTATAACTTTTTGCAGTTCTATTTCTTTCTTAGTAATATAGTTAATAGAAACTTCTCTTAGTACAGAAGAGTCTTTAGTCATAACTTTTCCCTTAAGACTAACTGCCCCAATAGCAAACTCTTTCTCTAAAGGATGACCTATTTTCTTTGTAATAATAACATCTAATCTTAAACCAAGATTCTTAGCCAAAACCGCACCGACTTGTAACCCTCCTCTCGGAATAGCCAAAACGATTACTTCCCTGTTATCTTTATATTGAACCAAACATTCAGCCAATTTTTTGCCAGCTTGAAAACGATCACGAAACATCTTACTCATACCTCAAACTATCCACGGGATTAAGTTTTGATGCTCTTCTCGCTGGAGAAACCCCAGACAAACAACCAATAACAAACGAAAATAATAAGGTTCCGCTGATTAATAACCAATTTATTTCTATAAGCAAAAAAACTGGACCTACAATCAGAATAAAAATAAATTCAGTGATTTTAGCAAATATTATTCCTAAGATCACGCCAATAATCCCTCCACCTAAGCCATATAATCCTGATTCAACTAAAAACAGGTACAACACTTGAGAATTCCTGGCCCCTAATGCTTTTAGAATGCCAATCTCTTTTGTTCGTTCTAAAACAGCTGTATACATGGTATTCATAATCCCAATACCTCCAACTAATAAAGAAATTGCTGCTATTCCTATCAAAACTAATTGTACCATATTTAAAATAGTAGAAAATGAACTAGCTAATTGTTCTGGAGTTTCTACATTAAAATCTTCATCACCCTCTTTTAGATGGCGAGATTTTCTTAAATCTTTTTTAACATTCTCCGCAACCACACTAATATCTTCTCCAGAGTTTGTTTGTGCGATGATATAACCTAACTCGTCTCCTGTTCCAAAAATTTCTGAAAATGTGTCTAAAGGGATCATACTCATTTTGTCATCTGGAGGAGACCCAATCTTTTTATTAAATCCAACCACTTTAAAGACCTGATCCTGGATCATGATCTTATCGCCCAATTCTAAAGATTTCTCAAACAAACCCGGTTGTGTATATTCATAACCTAAAACAACTTTATATTTATCACCTTTTCTTAAAAATCTACCAGAACTTAATTCCCAAGTTTGAGCCTCTCCGATTAAAGCCCTTTCTTCAGGATCATCAGGCAATCCTGACACATAATTAAAACGCACAATCTCATTAAATTCGTATTTACCATTAGAGTAGCCCATACCTGCAGCTAATTTTATTCCAGACGAACCTTTTACAATATCTAAATCCTTTTCTCTTAACTTTACTGAAGAACCGATGCCAGAAAAAGTCCCTCCTTTAGCACTAATAAATAATTTATCTTTGCCTAATAATTCAAATTGTTTGTCAATAGCATTCTCTAGACCCTGTCCAAGAGTAACCAAAGAAACAATAGCGGCTATACCAATAAAAACACCAATTAGAGTTAACCAAGAACGTACTTTTTTCCGTCTTATTTCTTTCCAAGGTATAATAAAGTAATCTTGGATCATTTTCTTAATGCCTCCACAGGATTAAGCTTAGCTGCTTGTTTTGCTGGAAACCAACCAGACATTGCCCCAATAAGAAAACCAAACATTAACATACTAAAAATCAACATAAAACTGAAATCTGCTCGAATTAAATAACTCCCATAAATTTGATAACCAACATATTCTACAAATTTCCCAATAACAAATCCTAAAGTTACCCCTATCACTCCACCGAAAAAACCCAACATTCCAGATTCAATCAAAAACAATAACAAGATTGATTCTCTTCTCGCACCAATGGCTTTCATAATTCCAATTTCTTTAGTTCTCTGGATAACTGCTGTGTACATGGTATTCATTATCCCAATTCCCCCAACAAATAAAGATATTCCTGCGATTCCGACAAGAATTCCTTGAACAATCACGAGAATTGTTGTTAAAGTTTCAATAACCTTACCTGGAGTTTGTACTGTAAAATCTTCCTTGCCTTTATCCACATCTCTACGACGCCTTAATTCCTTATTAACACGTTCTTCAATCATAGGAAGTTCTTCTTCTGAAGTAACCTTAACGCCAATCATGTCATACTCTTCACCAATACCTAACACTTCTTTCAAAGCTGATTCCGGAACAACAATGGTTCCATCCTGAAAAGGATTTCCAGATTTTTTTAATATACCTACAACTTCAAATTGTTGGTCTTGAATTTTTATCTTACTCCTTAGCTCTACTGGCTTATCAAAAACATCGACATTAAAGTCAGATCCGATCATAACTTTGTATTTATCACCATTTTTCAATAAACGTCCTTCTTCTATTTGATAATCGTTTACTTCCATCACTAAATCTCTTAAACGATTGTCCGCAGAGTCCGGCATTGAAGCGATATAACTATAAAGCACTTCACTTTTAAATTCTAGTTTAGCAGAGCGAATTAATCTACCTACAGAAATTTCAACACCATTAATTTTGTTAATTGCTTTCCAATCATCGGTTGTTAATGGTTCAACAACATCTGTCCCTGGCGGACCAAAACCAGATCCTGCCGCCTGCACAATTAATTTATCAGAACCAAGTTTTACAAATTGTTCCCCGATAGCATTCTGCATTCCTTGTGATAAAGAGATTAAAGAAACAACTGCAGCAATACCTATAAAAATTCCTAGCATGGTTAGCCAAGAACGAAGTTTACGATGTTTAGCATTCCCATAAGCCAGTTTAAAATAATCTTTGAGCATGCTAATGGAAGAATTTGTTAGTTTAAAGGTTTTGCTGTTTTTAAGAATTAGTTTAAGAAAGGTTTTTATTGGTAAACTAATTAATTTGTATAATGAACTGGTTTTATAGATTACTCTCAACAAAACGGCTAAGAAGATTAGTAGAGATGCGTCAGGTTGAAATAATAAATAGGAGCACAATTGAAACAAGACTTTTTGGATTACTGGAAAGAACAATCTTGTTGTTCTGTTTGTCTCATGAAGAAGCTAAAAAATATCCAAAGATTACAATAATAATTGAACCTTATGTTCAGAAACAAACCTCCTCTTTTTCTGGATCAGGATGGGTTGTTCCAGAAGAATTAACCTTAGGGAGAGCTATAATCCATCTTAATTCAGACTCATTAAGTAGAAGCAATCAAAAAACAATAGCACAACATCTTCCGGGAACTTTGGCCCACGAACTAATTCACGCAACTCAAGAACTAAAATTCAATAACATTACTAAACTAGAAAAATCAAAAAAGAAACTTATTGACGCTCTTCAAAAAGCAGATGAATTATTTTTACTAAGATTGTTTGATAAATATCCAGACGGTTACAAAGAACTATTACGTATCCTAATACAAGTTCGAACAAGATTTCGTTACTTTTTCTTTAATCTGTCCTTAGAAGGACCAGCACAACTAGCAGGAGAGATGAAAAAAGGAAACGTGCGATTTACACCAGAACAATTATTGGCTTATCGAAAGAGAGCTGAGGACTTAACTTTAAGGATTGCCGTATATTGGAGAGACATCCAAGAAGAATTTGATAACGATAATAATTTAGAAAAGATAAAGAATACTTGGCGCAAGTTAAGTGATCTTTTAGAAAGTAGCACATACGACGTTGGAGAATATATTGCATTTTTGTTGTTATACAGAGATTATCAAGTTAATGATTTTGAAGACATACTCAAATTTGCCCCATTAAAATTCATCAAGGAATACGTGGCTGTGGAAACTTCATTATCACAAAATCCGGTTGTTTCAGTAACAGGAAATGTAGGATACGTCAATTATAATGAAGTTTTAACGGGATGGTCAAAGATAATAGCCAAGATTAAAAAATAATTATTTCTTTTTCTTCTTGTAGAATCTTTTATAATAAACATAGCCACCAATAGCAAGTATAATTATTAGCAAATACATCCAAGAATTACTACTTTGCAAAACACCAAACTTCTTCAGTTCAGATGAAGAATAGAGATACATTTGTAAATCTAATGTTTGTTGAAATGGTTTGTTGTTAGCGTCATAATACTTAATCAGTACTGGTATTTTAAGAGTTTCAACATTTTTATTTATGAAAATATCTACATCTTCGCTTCCAGTATCGTCAGCATCAATGTCGCCCAAATAAAAATAATCACTTGTCGAAACTAAAGTATAATATTCAGAAGGTAAAAGTTTTAACTCTAAATATTTCACATCGGAACCTCCAGCATTAGCAATTTCGATTGTTACCTTACCCGCCATTCCAGATTGTAAAACAGTACTTTTTTTAAGATAAACATTAAGGTTCGGAACTTCCCCAACAGTTAAAGCAAGAACATCACTTACAGAATAAGATGTTCCTAATTCGTCATTGTAAGTTATAGTTAAAGGAACTTTATATAACCCTGGTGCCGCTTCTGGGTCAGCAATAATTTGAAATTCTAAAGAATTTTGATACCCCGATTTAAGTAAAGCAATTCTTCTTTCCGAAGAAGATTGATATGGGGCCAACGGTAAGGTATCACTATCAAAATCTAACTTGAACTTAACATCTTTAAGTACAGAATCTGCTTGATTCTTGACCATAATACTTACTTTTGCATCCTGACCAGGAGCAATCTGTTTTGGATTAGAACTAATGGAAGTTATATCTAAAACAGCATCATGAGTTTGAATGGTAACCATCAATTCATTGTTAGTATAAGCAATTGCCGACTCCCCTATCTGCACTAATAATTCAATTTCCGTATCTCCTTCAACCGCATTCTCATCAACCTTAACTTTAAACTCAACTATTTCCGCATCTGCTCCAGTTGAACTTGCTCTTAGCTTCCCAATATTCTTCTCTGCAGAGCTGCCATATAATGTAAACGGAAAATTTGGGTGTAACTTCAAAATAACATCTTGAGTTGTCTCTTTTCCTTCATTTTCAACCTTAAATTTTAGAGTAACAATCTGTCCTGGTTCAACCGGATCAGGACTTTGTGAATAAAGAGTAACAGAAATTTGTGGAGAACTGCCAGGAGTAACAGCAAAACCATTTAGCGAAGAAACAATTAAGATTGATAAAACAAACAAGATAAATTGTAATTTCTTCATCATCAGCACCTTTTTGTAGTATCAAAAAAACTCTTAAATATATATAAAGGTATTGGTCATTATAATTAATCTACTTTAGGTTTACTCGAGAAAAATCATTAAGAATCATCCCCAACCCCCTAGTTCCACGATGTAATCTAGACATAACTGTACCCAGTGGCCATCCGGTTTCATCAACAATTTCTTGATAACTCATTCCGTAAAAAAATCTTAGCTCAACTGCTAATCTTTGATGGGGATTTTTTATTCTTCTAGCAATTTCCTCTTTTTTCTTTTGATATGCGTCTAAAACAACAATATTATCTTCTGGATTTGAACTATTCCAAGAGGTAGAAGGACTTTTCATTACGTTAGAATCAACAATTGTACTAAGTTCGTTTGGGTCACCATAACGAAAGTGTTCACGATCTTTTCTTCGCCAATGATTAATAGCTACGTTCCGAGTAATGTTATAAATCCAAGCCTTTGCATTAGTACCGGGAGTATATTGATGTGGATGACTCAATGCTTGGGCAAAAGACTGAGCCACAACATCTTCTGCTGCATCGCGATCATGAGTATATCCTGATGCAAACCTAACTAAGGTGTTATATTCTTTAACAAACACTTGCTCAATTTCTACAAAAAATTCACACTTTTCTTCAATTGATTGCTCCCGTAACGCCATAAGTACTACTAGATAGTGGTTTTTATAAACATTTTGTAAGAAATAAACAAAACCAGAACAATATTAAACCAAAACAAAATATAAAATTAAGGTAATTTGCAACCAGTTTTTTCTGCTAATGAAGAAAATGATTTTAACCCGGTTGTCACAGTGCCATCGGCAAATTTCCAAGTAGGTAAGTATTGAATCCCTTCTTCTTCACACTTCTGTTGATCAGTAGTACATTCGGTGTAATCTATTAACTTAAAAGATTCACCAAATAATTCTTTTTGATCAGTACAATGAGGACACCACGAAGCACCATACATCTCTGCTCCGTTTTCAGTTAAACAACTAGCAAAAGAATCTAAATTAAAATCTGTAAGTACATTCTGTCCACATCCTGCAATGAATAATACTACGATTATTCCACCCACATAAAAAATCATATCTCTTTTTTTCATTTTAATTTCCTCAATGCCAATCAGTACTTGTTTTATTTCCTGTTAAATAAGAGTATGCACTTAAAGCGGCTTTCGCTCCTTCACCAGCAGCAATTATTGCCTGTTTGTAAGGCATGCTAGTCATATCACCAGCAGCAAAAACCCCTGGAACAGAAGTTCTACAAATAGCATCAGTAACAACCTCATTATATTCATTAATCTTAACTAGATTTTTAACCATAGAACTATCAACTATGTAACCAATCTCTAAAAATAACCCATCAATTGGTAGTTCTTTCTTTTCTTTTGTAAGAACATTCTCAATGATTGTTCCAGTAACAAATTTGTCCGCAATGATTTTAACCGGAATACTATCAAGAATTAATTCAACCTTTGGGTTTACTTTAACTTTATCTATAGTAATCTCATCGGCCCTAAACTCTTTTCTTCTGTGTACTAGATATACCTTTTTTGCATACGCTGATAATTCTTCAGCAGCATCTAAAGCAGAATTCCCTCCTCCAACAATTGCAACAATTTTGTCTTTGTACAAAGGACCGTCACAAGTTGCACAAGTGGAAACTCCTCTACCAAATAAAGCTTCCTCATTGTCTAAACCCAGGGTCCTAGCTACTTTTCCATAAGTTAAGATTATCGTTTTTGCAACATAATTTTCACCATTAGCGACTAAAACATTAAAAAGATTATTCTCTTTCTTTATTTCTTTTACCTTCCCAAAAGAGAACTCTGCACCAAAAGATTCTGCCTGTTGTCTAAACTTGTCCATTAATTCCACACCAGATTGGGGTAAGGCCCCAGGATAATTTTCAATGTGTGCAGTTAAGTTTCCTTGTCCACCAACATCCACTGAAATTAACAAAGTTTTTAATTTCTTTCTGCAAGTATAAATTGCTGCAGATAACCCAGCAGGGCCGGCTCCAATAATGATTGTGTCATACATAACCTACCTTTGATTAAGTTGGTTTAAAAAAGTTACTAAAAAAAGCAAAGAAAGTTCTTTTGTTTGCACTTATCTTAATTCATTCAACACTCCTTGATAATGCTTCGCCGCTTCTGCTTGTTGCTTGATTGCAGAAGCGGTGCCGCCGGGAAACATTTAAGCCACCTGAAATAAATAATAACAATATCTCTCAAAAACAATTTGTATCTTGTGAAGGTTATTTTAACACAATAACAATTAAGGAATGTCATCAAAGAAAACTATATAAACCTTAAATCACTTTTATAAATATGGTGTTTCCTTGGTCAACTAAAAAAGATTCTTATTTGCAAGTTAAAGCAGACGTACAAATATTAGATAAATACATCAGAACGGTTTTTATCAATATGGGGAAAATTCCGAGTAAGGGTTATGACTACTCTTTATTGTATCATGACCCCAATAAAGTTAAACCTGCCTTTGAAGCAATTGTGGATCATTTAGAAAAATGGAAAGAGCTCTTCAGTGCGTTAGAGTTTCCAACAAGAGGATTTAACAAAAGTATTTTCCTAAGGAACATCGCTGCAATTATTTCTTTATGTGAGGTTGTTGTTGCAAAACCAGACCATTTTTTTCCAACAAGCAAAGACCTTAAAACTGCTGCAGATAACTATTTAGAATATAGTAAAAAACTATTTTTACTATAAGTACTTCTTCAGAATAGTGAAAAAAGCTTAATAAAGCCCAAGCTATACACTAATCAAATACTATGGAATTCAAAATCCAAAAAAAAGAAAACGAGAATATTCATCGCTATCCAACTGAGGACTTAAAAGTTGCTCAAAAATTCGCTACTTTGCTTAAAAAGGAGCTAGGCGATTTCATGTTAGCAGCAGTTTTGTTTGGTTCTACTGTTAGAAGAGAAGCTACGGTTAAAAGTGATATTGATGTATTAATTATTAGTGATGATGCCACATTCCAAATTAATGATGCCTTAGTAGAAAGTTATCGAATTATTGTAGAAAACCTCATCAGTACTGTGTCTGGAAAATTACACATTACTTCTATGACTTATACTTCTTTCTGGGAGTATGCTAAAGCTGGAGATCCTGTAGCAGTCAATATTCTACGAGATGGAGTTGCTTTGTTTGACGTTGGTTTCTTTGAACCATTACAGATGTTATTAAAACAAGGAAGAATCAGACCATCTGAAGAGAGTGTTTGGAGATATTTTGGTCGAGCACCAAGAACTCTAATCAATTCTAAATGGCATTTGTTGCAAGCAACTTTAGATTTATATTGGGCTGTGATTGACTCAGCTCACGCTGCTTTAATGCGTAAAAATGAGATTCCGCCCACTCCCGAACATGTTTCTGATATTTTAAATAGAGTTTTAGTCAAACATAAGTTATTAGAAAAAAAATATGTTGATACAATGGAAAAGTTTTATCGTCTTAGTAAAGCAATCACTCACCGAGAGATCAAAGAGATTAAGGGAGCAGAATTTGAAAAACTTTACCAAGAAGCAGAAGCCTTCGTACGAAGAATGAAGATTATTGTTGAAAAAGGCAAATTTTAAGGTAAGTTATATATATCTTTTAAAAATTATTTTTCCTTATGCCTTATCGTAGAATGACCAAACAATTGGAGCATTTTCCAATAGACACTGTTAAAGATTTAACTAAATCTTTTAATAAAGCGTTCCATTCAAAAATTTTTACATTAATTGCTTCTTCTGAAAGTGAAATTTATGCATTCTCTCAAAGATTTCCTCAACATTATCAGGCTTGCTTTTCCTTTGTTAAGAAAGACGAAGGACAATGGTATATGGCCACTAATAAAATCGAAGAATTAAGAAGCTGGGTTTTAGAACAATGCAAAAATAATCCACAAGTAATACTAGATTTGTATAAAATATGGCAAAATGATTGGGAGAAGTATCTTCAACTAGCTGAAGAAATAAAAACCCTTAATTTATCCACATTAAATCAAGATCAATTTTATTTATTATTTGAAAAGTTCTTCAAACAATATGTGCTTGTCGGATCTATCGCTTATATTACGGACTGTTTCATGTCTACAGGGACTGAAGATTGGCTGGAAGAGCTGATTGCTAAAGAATTAACTCAATTAAATCTAAAAGAAAAAGAAAAGATTAGTAAGATCAGAACCTTAACTTCTCCTGTACATTTATCCTTCACTTTAGAAGCAGAATATCAATTACTTAAAGCTGCTGCCGCAATTGTAAAAGAATTTGGGCAGGCCACCCTTTCATTTGATAAGATTAAGAAAACAAAATACTATCAAAAATTAAAAGAGATAGAACAAAACTTCCATTGGATTCAAAATAATTATTACAATGTGCATTATGTCTCTGCAAAAGAGTTTTATCAAAATATTATCCAAATTATTCAAGAACATAAAGAAATTCAATTTGTTCTAAAAGAAAAAGAGAATCATTTAAAAGATATTAAAGAGAAACGTGAAGAACTGATCTCTTCCTTAAGTTTATCTAAATATCTCAAAAATGTGCTTATGATTGCCCGCCTTTTTGCTAAGTGGAAAGACATCCGTAAAAGTGGGGTTTATATTGGAATGTATTATTTTGATTTGTTCTTAGAAGAAGTTTCTAAAAGAACAAAATATACCAAAGAAGAACTTACATTTTCTGTCTTTAATGAAATAAACAAAATACTTTCTGGTAAGGACTTGCATAAAGAATTATTAAAACGAAAAGAACAATGTTTTTTTGCCGTAACAACGGAAGGGTATTTTATTTGCGGAGGAAAAGATGCCAACAAATATTTTACTTTTAATAAATCTGAGGATAAGCTTAACGTTACTGAATTGAGAGGCGTTGTAGCAGCAACAGGTTACGCTAGAGGTCGAGTGCATATTATCAGAAAAACAGAAGAAATGAAAACCTTCCAAACAGGAGAAATTTTAGTAGCAAACCAAACAACTCCTGAATTTGTTCCTATAATGAAAAAAGCTGCAGCCATAATTACAGAACAAGGTGGAATTACCTCCCATGCAGCAATAGTAGCTAGAGAATTAAAGAAACCTTGTATTATTGGAACAAGAATTGCCACTTCTGCTTTAATGAATGGAGAAATCGTAGAAGTTGATGCCAACAATGGAATTATCAGAAAGTTAAGATAAATAACAGACCAATAATCAAAATCTTTAATAATAACTCCTTCTTTCTAAGCTTTAATGAAAGAATCAAGTACAGGGGAAACAATTTTGAGGCACACCTTAAAAAATGCTTACGATTTTAATGGTTCCATTAATCCAAAAGTTGTAATGGGATTAACACTAAGGGATCATCCAGAACTTAAATCAGATGTTCCAAAATTGATGAAAGAAATTGAAATAATTGCTAAAGATGTAACAAAACTAAGTAAAGAAGAAATTAAAACAAGATTACAAAAACTTGCTCCAGAACTTTTAATAGAAAAAAAAGAAGAAGTTAAAGGACCATTAAAACCCTTACCAAATGCGGAAAATGGCAAGGTAATAGTAAGGATCGCTCCTTCCCCATCAGGGCCATTACATATCGGACATGCGTATGGTGCCTCTTTAAATTATGAATATGCAAAGATGTACAATGGTAAGTTCATTTTAAGAATTGAAGACACCAACCCAGAAAACATTTACGATCCGGCTTATGAATTAATTCCGGAAGATGCTCAGTGGTTAACTGATAACAAATTAAATCAAACGATTATTCAGTCAGAAAGATTAGGTAAGTATTATGATTATGCTGAAAAATTAGTAACAATGGGTAAGGCCTACGTTTGTACCTGTGATGCTGATGAATTCAGAGAGAAAAAAGCTAGGGGAGAAGCTTGCTCCTGCCGTTCTTTAGAAACTAAAGAACAACAATTGCGCTACGCTAAGATGTTTAACGAATATGCTGAAGGAGAAGCAGTTTTAAGGATAAAAACAGATATTAAAGATAAGAATCCGGCCATGCGAGATTTTTCAATTATGCGAATTAATGAACATCTTCATCCAAAAACCGGCAAAGAACAAAAGGTTTGGCCGTTGATGGTTTTTTCTGTAGCAGTTGATGACCATGATTTAGGCATAACTCATGTTCTTAATGGTAAGGACCACCATGACAATGGCATTAAAGAAAAAATGATTATGGAATACCTTAGATGGAAAACTCCAGAATATAAACATTGGGGCAGAATCAACTTTGAAGGTTTTAAGTTATCCACAACAAAAACTAAATTGGCTATAGAACAAAAAGAATACTCCGGCTGGGATGACATCAGATTAATGACTTTGATGGCCTTACGTAGAAGGGGGTATCAGGCCGGTGCTTTTCGAAGATATGCTTTGGAGATTGGTCTAAGTTTAAATGATAAAACTGTTAGCAGAGAAGAATTTTGGAAAAATATTAATTCTTTTAATAAAGAAATTATTGAATCAAAGTCCAACAGATATTTCTTTATAGACAATCCAGTAGAAGCCAATATCCTTAACGCCCCCCCAGAAAAAGTTCTTCTTGACCTGCATCCAGACTTCCCACAAAGAGGAAAAAGAGAATTGTTAGTTAAAGGTCTAGTTTTAATTGCACAATCAGACCTATCTCGGTTAGGAGAGGGAGCAGTACATCGACTTATGGATTATTGTAATTTTGAGATCAAAGATGGTAAATGGAAATTTGTTTCTGAATCATTAGATGATTATAAACATGCTAAAATTAAAGGTTCAATTGTCCATTGGTTACCTGCAGAGAACAAGTTAAAAGTTGAAGTTCTGCAAGAAAACAACACTATTGTTTCTGGAATTGGAGAAGAAGCAATGAAAGAGTTAAAGGTTGGAGATCTTGTACAATTAGAAAGAAGATATTTTGCGCGTCTAGACAAAAAAGAAAATGATAAACTGACCTTTTGGTACTTACATAAGTAAAGTAATAATTCGAATTAAATTATAAATAATTGGGGTGGAAAAAAGATGGCAAAGATAAGTAGGGATACTCCCTTAGCAGAATTAACTTTAAGAAGATACGAAAAACCTACGATGGGTGATCGTGATTTAGTTAGAAAGTTCTGTTTGTCCGTAGGTTTATTACAACCAGGGGATTCAAGAGATGTTGTTGTTGATGTTCTTCATGTTTTGATGAAGGCCCGACAAATAAAAGAAGAATTGCATTCTGAAGAAGTTAAGAATAAAGTTATGGAAACTAGAAAAGAAACTGGTTTACCGATGTTAGGTATCGCTTCATCTAACATTAGAAGACAATTAAAAAGATTAAAAGACTTGCATTTAATTGAAACTAACGCCAACTTGTATAGAATCACAGAATGGGGTCAGCTTTCTGAAATATTTGAAGAGAAAGTAGAAGGATTTTTGTTAAAAACCGTAATGAGTAGAGTTAAAGAATATTTGAAAAGGATGGACGACGAGTTCAAACATGAAAAAGATGGGAATTGAGATTGAGTTTAATCCAGATTTAGCATTGCGAAGTTTCCAACAGTTTAAAGAAGGCCAAAGAAAACAAGAAGAATGCCTTCCAGATAAGTTAGTTGCTGGAACTATTTATGAATTTCTTAAAAAAGGTCAAAGAAATTATTGGTATCATGGAGAAGTAGCGTTATTAGAAACAAAAGGCAATCAACAATTATCAAGACCATTGGCTAGCATAAAAATCTTAGAAGCGACCCATTTCTTAAAAAGTGGAAATGTTTGGACAAAGGGAAAGTATCAAGTTATTGATGTATTTGATATTAGTAATAAAAAGATTAATTTTGAATGGATGGTTAGAGTATAAAACGATAAGATGACAGAAATAAAACCAGGCAAATATAAACATTTTAAAGGCGCAGTTTATGAAGTTTTGGGGATAGCTAAACATTCAGAAACTTTAGATGAACTTGTTCTTTATCAACATGATGGACAATATTGGGTTCGCCCAGTAGCAATGTTTCTTGAAACAATAGAAAGAAGCGGTAGAATTATGCCAAGATTTGAGTTCATCGGCGAATAAAAATAAAATTTGCGAGATAATAAAAAGAGAAAATAAAATAATTAAATAATATCTTCTTCTGCTACAACAATAAAATCACCAGTAGCGATTACTGCAGAAAATGGAATTAAAATGCTGCCATCTTTAGCTTTTTCTAATTCTAGCTTATCAATGTAACTCGTTGGATTTTTTAATTGAATGTGAATTAACTCGCCAGATCCAACTTCAAAAATAAGGTCACCAACCTCACCGAACTTCTTACCAGATTTAGAAACTACAGTCTTTCCTAAGAGTTCTTTAGAATAATTTTTTTCTTTATCTTCCATTATTGTTCACCCTCTCCTTTTAATTATGAGTAAGCATTGGTGAGGAAAGTGAATATATAAAGTTTGCGGTAAAGCAAGAGATATATAATAACATTAATAAAGAACCAATTTATAAGGTAAAATATGTGGGTAAACAACCTTAATCCAACACTCCTTCACTTAGGGCCTTTAGAAATACGATGGTATGGTATCATTTATGTGTTGGGCTTCTTTATCTCTATCTGGTGGCTTCACCACCTCAACAAAAAGGGCAAGATTAGTTTAAACTCAGATCAAATATGGGATTTAGTGTTTTATTTAACGGTAGGGGTGTTAATCGGTTCGAGACTATTTGAAGTTTTTTGGGAACCAAATTACTACCTTTCTAATCCACTAAATTTTCTTAAATTCTGGCAAGGAGGAATGAGTTTTCATGGTGGATTTGTAGGAATTGTTGTTGCTGCTTGGATTTATTGCAGAAAACATAAACTTCATTTCTGGAGAATTGCTGATGCCCTTTCTGTACCAACAATCTTTGCTTTAGCATTAGGACGGATTGCTAACTTTATTAATGGAGAACTGGCTGGTCGAGTATTTAATGGCAGTTGGTGTGTTATTTTCCCCCATGAAGATAATCTTTGCCGACACCCCAGTACATTATACGCTGCCGGAAAACGTTTCTTAATCTTTGGCTGGCTCTACTGGCTGACATTCTATCAAGAGTTTAAACCGGGTTTTATTTTTTGGAATTTTGTTTTTTGGGAGAATTTGGGAAGATTTATTGTAGATTTTTACCGCCAAGATGTTATGTACAATAATTTTACAGTTGGACAATGGTTAAGTGCCATCATGGTGTTGGTAGCACTATACTTCTTTTATAAAAATCATGGTGATGATTGTAAACAGCTTTTCAGACTCGAAAAGAATATAAAGAAAAAGTCATCTTAAAAACAGATTTGGGGTGTTAGATTAATAATTAAACTATTTGATATTTGGAGGAAAAAATGAAAAAACTATTAATTATCTTAAGTTTGTTAAGTGTTTTGGTTCTTTTAGTTGCTTGCAGTCAAGAACTTAAACAAGCAGACGTAACAGAAAAGCCAGTTGTTGAAAGTAATAGTGTTACAAACGTTGTTGTTAATGGAGATATTGCTCAAGTTGCAATTGAAAATTATAACTTCATGCCAACTAACCTAGAAGTAATGGCGGGAACAACTGTTGAGTGGGTTAACAAAGATTCTGCTGACCATACCGTAAGTTTTGAAAACGGAGATTTTGAAGAAGTCTTACCAGAAGGAGCAACAACAACATATACCTTTACTGAATCTGGAGAATACAGATATTTCTGCAAATTCCATCCAGGCATGCAAGGGAGTGTAATTGTTAATTAAAAGTTAGTTGATTCTTTTTTATTCTTATCTTTTTATTTTTTAGCCAATTTAAAACGACAATAAATAGATAAATAATTATCTTATCTATTTAATTATAATACATCTTACCAGCTTGTCTTTGTTCCCTGTCCTTCACAGAACCAAGCTTATTAATCCTAGGCCGATGTGAATGAGGATCTCTACGTAAAGTAATGTCCAACATCTCTAAGAATTTGTTCATTCCAGCTTCCATAGAAAATGGTCCCTGTAATAATCCATTTCTGGCTGGTTCTCCTGAAAAAACGATTAATCGTTCCGAGATATAATCTATAAACATTAAATCGTGATCTACAACTAAGACAGTTAAGTCTCTTTCATTAGCTAGATTTTTGATAACTTTAGAGATTAATAATCTCTGTTCAACATCAAGGTACGCAGAAGGTTCATCCAATAAAAATAATTGTGCATCTTGACTTAAACAATGTATAATAGAAACTTTCTGTAACTCTCCACCAGATAGTTCATTAAGCCTTTTTGTAGTTAACTTCTCAATTTCTAATGGCCTTATCAACTGCATATCAAACTTGCTAATGGCTTCTTTTAAGAATTCAGCCACCAAAATCTCAGAATCCGTCTCTAAATATTGTGGTTTATATGCAACCTTAATTCCACCATCAATTACTCCCTGATCCGGTTTAATTAAGCCTGCTAAAACTTTAATAAAAGAAGTTTTTCCGATACCATTCTCACCCAAAATACCAATTACTTCATTCTTATTAAGTTCTCCTGCTTCCGCTTCTAATTTAAAATTACCTAGTTGTTTTACTAAATTTGTCCAAGAGATTAACCTAACTTTCTTACCTTTTATCTTATCTTGAGAAGCTTCAAATTTTATTGCTCCGCTTCTAAAACGAACATTCTCTTCTTTCAAATAACCTTCTAAAAATGAATTGATTCCTTCTCGAGACGATTTTAATCCAGAAACAATTCCGTAAGCAGATTCTTGTCCGTACATAATGTTTAACAGATCTGTAATGTAATCTAATATAATTAAGTCGTGTTCAATAACCATCACTGCAGTATGTTCATTGGTTAGGGAACGAGTAAATTTAGAAATGTTAACTCTCTGTTTAATATCTAAATAAGATGTTGGTTCATCAAATAAAAATAAATTAGACTTTTTTAATACCGTGGCTGCAATCGCCACCCTTTGTAATTCTCCACCAGAAACCTTAGAAACATCTGTATCCATAAAATTCTGCAACTGTAACTCCTTAACAATTTTATCTAGTTGATTATTTTCATCGACTTTTATTAACAATTCCTTTACTGTTCCATTAAACTGTTTAGGAATTAAATCCACTTGTTGGGGTTTGTAAGAAAGTTTAATCTCTCCCTTATTTAACCGCTCTAAAAATTTTTGTGTTTCCGTCCCTTTAAAATAATTGATTACATCTTTAAAATCAACGTCCTTGTCCCACTTACCAAGATTAGGTTTAAGCAATCCGGCCATGACTTTAAGAGCAGTTGATTTACCAATACCATTTCTACCAAGAATTCCCGTCACCTGACCAAACAATGGCGTTGGTAAAGAAAATAACTGGAACATATTCTCCCCATATCTATGTACGGGAGGTTTATCTAATGTGTCTGGAAGATTAATAATTTCAATCGCTCCAAAAGGACATCTGTTTTGACAGATTCCGCAACCAGTACAAAGCATCTCGTCTATAATCGGTTTAGGAACAGATTCTCCTTTAACAATACAATCTCCACCCGTCCTGTTAACAGGACACAATTTAGCGCAAAGATAATCTCCACATTGGTCAGAATGACACTTGTCCCGGTGAATAACCGCAATCCTTTTCTTCATAACTTCAGAATTAACACTTTATTTTATATTACTTTTGGTCTTGATTAAATTCTAATAGGTCATGTTGATAACCTAATGTTTTATAAAGAAAGATAGTAAATGGATTTTTAGAGGGAGGTAAATCGTCATAATCTCCTGTTAAGTTTGAAACTGCGTCAACAAACAGACCCCATTGTCTTGGAGTTAATACTTCTTCTAATCCTTCAAAGATTTCAACTTCTTTCTCTCTAACAAAACTATCAAACGTTGCTTTGTTTAACGGCAAAATCATTCGATAAAAAATTTCATCATCAATCTGTTCTGGTTCATCATAAGAAAGAAAACCACATCTCTGATAAAATGGGACGGCATTAGACCAGGCATGTAAAACTAAACCATTACAACGTTCAGGAGCAAGATTTAACACAACATCCAATAATTGTGATCCGACCTTCCCATTAGAACGATAATCCTCCTTAACATATAAACGATCAACATAAATCAAATTTTGATACGCAGGAGTAGGACTTGATATAACCCAAACTGCACCTACAGGTGTACCTTCATGCATTGCTAATACTGCCGTATCCTGAACAACCTCCTTTTCTGCAGATGGCAACTTACCAAAAATCTCCCGATAATACAAATTAGATAACCAACCAAGAATTCTATCCTGAGAAAAATCATTGTTCTCAACAACAATAAACTCTAATGCTACTCTTCCGGATTTTGGCTTATCTCCCTTAAGAAAAGCAACAACTTCCTCTAACTCTGCAGTACTCATTAGTCCAGATTGGACATCCCCCTGTAATTCTGCAATATAATCCTCAATAGAACCAGAAGTTGTAATTTTGGAACTCATTTTAACACCAAAATAAGCATCATTTTTAAACCTTTGCCCAATTAACTATTTTGGAGTGGTTAAAAAATAAAAGCATATACCCAAAGTTTATATTCCCTTCTCTTTCTTCTTCTCCAAGATTATGAAACTTGTGTATCACCCCGCGTGCTTGGAACACCGTGTAGATGATTTCTGTCCAGAAAAACCGGAAAGATTAAGGGCTTTGGTAGAAGAAGTTCTTGATTTAGACCCACAAAAAAAGATTTGGCCATTAGAAGAATTAAGACGAAGAAAAAGAACAATCCATGCTGGAGAAAGGTTCTTAGATTTATTTCATTCTTCAGCATATATTAAAGAAGTAAAAGAATTTTGTCGTGATTTAAGAACCGGAGAAGCACACCAGTTTGAAAATCAAGATTTATGGTTATCACCCGAGAGTTATAGGGCAGCTTGCTATGCTGTTAGTGCTACAGTTTTAGCTGCAGAACTTGCCCGCAATGCTAGATCTGCATTTGCCATAGTAAGACCTCCAGGACACCATGCCCATAGGGATTATGGAGATGGGTTTTGTATTTTTAATAATATAGCAATCGCTACCGAATATTTACTTAGACGAGGAGAAAAAGTATTAATTGTAGATATAGATCTGCATCTAGGGGACGGAACTTTAGATTATATTGAAGGGAAAAAAGATGCATTTTACTTCTCTATAAATCAAAGAGGATTATGGCCATATTCAGATCCAGGAAATTTTAGAAATACAAATAACATCTTTTTAGAGGAAAATACAGAAGACTCAGAATATTGCCGTGTTTTAGAACAAGAATTAGTGCCGACAATAGATTCATTTGACCCCACTATTATAGCCGTAAGTGCAGGATTTGACACCCTTTCAACAGATTACGAGATTGGACAAACTCTCTTTGGAGGAGGATTTAATCTCACTCAAAGATCAGTAGAAAAATTAAGATCGATATTAGAACGTGCATCCATTCCTTACTTTGCAACTCTTGAAGGGGGATATGATTCCATCAGTGTAATTAATGGAGTAACTGCCCTAGCTAATCTTAAATAAACGTTAACTTTTAAAACACCACGCACATCCAAGGAATATGGCAACAAAATGTAACATTTGTGGGAATAAAATCGCAGAACTTATGTTAGGGAAACTTAAAGGCACAGTTGTAAAGAAACCAAGTTCTAGTAAGCAATATTATATCTGCTTTGAATGCCAAAAGAAATTAAAAACTAAAGAAGAAATTCTAAAAAAACTTTAAGGTCTTCTTTGAAAAATTCTGTAAATCCCACCATCTTCTCCATTGTACGTATTTCTAGTGGGTCTAAAACCCACCCTTCTTTTTAACTTCTCACCACAAACATTACCTTCTTTTACAGCTGCTAGCAATTTTCTTGTTTGAGGATCACTTTTTGCTATTTCAATCAATCGTTTATCCAAACTTACACCAATACCTTTACCCCTGCATGTTAAATCAACATATACACCAGAAAACTCAACAACCCCAATAGACATTAACTTACTAGCATTATTACGATATAGATGTGCAGTGGCAAATCCGATTGGAACATCCTCCTCTACAGCTAATGTACACCAATCTAACCCTAGACCAATATTTCTTAAATTAAACTCAGTTATGGCATTAACTTGCACCGCTAACCCGTCATTAATATTCAATCGAGATGTTAAAAGTTGAGATTCTACAAATTCCCCCATAAGTGAATATAACCTTCCCTTAAATCTAGGATGATAATTAATAATCTCCATCGTAAAAAAGCAGTTTTAAACTTATTTTTATTAATCTTTCCAAACAAATGACAAACTTTAAAAAACAGTAAACTTAAAAGCGTAAATAATGCCCCTGTGGCTTAGTAGCTAGAGCGACTGCCTCGTATCAATAGTAAAGAAAGCAGTAGATCGTGGGTGCAACTCCCATCAGGGGCTTACATTCTTAAGCCCATAAACGAAATCAAAATGAACAGCGAATTAAAACAACTTGTTGAACAAGCAGAAAAAACCTACAAAAAGAACTTTTCCCCAATCTGTTGGTTTGAGAGAGCCGTTTTTCTTAGTTGGTACTGTAGCTTAGGAGATTGTACTTTCTGTTATATGAGTACGCAAAAAGACAAAATTTCTGATCCTAAAAAAGCTAGAAGAAGGTTAAGTTCAGTCTTAGCAGAAATTATCCTAAGTAAAGAATTTGGTTGGGAAATTGAATTTCTTTCTGCTGGTTACGGTTCCTACACCTCAGAAGAATTATTAGATGTAATCCAAAAATGTTATGAACTAACTGCTGAAAAATTATGGCTTAATATTGGTTACTTAAATGATAAAGAGATAAATAAATTCTTACCGTTCATTAAAGGAGTATCGGCATCAATAGAAACAATCAATTGGGAGATACGTAAGAAAGTTTGCCCCTCCAAACCAATAGAACCAATGTTGAAGATGTTAGAATTAGCTGACAAATACCACCTTCAGAAAGCAATCACTATCATTATTGGTTTGGGAGAAACTATTGAAGATATAGATAATTTATTTGGATTTGTTGAGAAATACAATCTAGATCGAATCACATTCTATTCACTAAACCCACATCCCGGAACACCATTTAAAAAAGGTCCAGAAACTAATTATTATGTTCAATGGATTGCTAAGACTAGGATTAAGTTTCCAAAAGTAGAAATTATTGCAGGAAGTTGGGTAAACAGAATAGAAGAAATTAGTTTTTTATTAAAAGCAGGAGCTAATGCCTTCACCAAATTTCCAGCATTAAAACTTTTCAACAGTAAATATGCTCAAGAAATTGAAAAACAAGTTAAAGATTCAGGGAGAGAATTAAAAGGAACTTTAACAAAAATGCCACCTACTTCTATAGAAAAAATTAATTTAAATTCTTTGGACAAACGGTTACAAATAGAAACCAGACTAAAATTAAAGCAATATTTAAAAAGGATGGGTCTTAAAGAATAGTAAAATGGATGACTTAAAAATTGCTCAGGCTATTGAAAGAGATTTACAAAAAGAAGAACTTAAAGGACTTTCTGATGCAATTGGCAAGGAAGGTAATCAAGGCGACGACATGGGTAGTAAACAAGATGCTAAAACCATCGTTTTTGCTATAATCGCTTTAGTGGCTGTTTTTGCTCTAGCCTTTGGTGGTTTTAACGTTTATAACAGCATTACTGCTGCTTCTGTCATCAATGTTGACGATTTACATAAAGAAAATTTAGCCGGAGACCTAAACAATGAAGAAGGCTATTTGTACAATGGCTTCAGTTTTGTCTATGTAGACGGCTTATGGTGGACAGAAGTAAATAAGGGTGAAACTTTAACCAAAATACCATTACATTATGGTGCTAGAGAAGTTGAAGATATCTTGATTACTGGAGAAATTAGTTCAAATTTTGGTGCTACTCCGATCCATATTGCCATTGACCCTACTGTTAATTACAATAAATATTATACCCTTGCATTAATGGAAATGAACAACAATATCGTTCAAGGAACCAAAAATACCATTGTTGCTGCTTGCAACCAAAATGATTCAGTCTGTGAGGATTATCCTGTTGTTGATTGTAACAATCCTGAAGGCAAATCTATAATTGAATTGTTGGTTAGTGAAGAAACACAAATTGAATTAAAAGAAACCTGCATTAGAATTAGTGGAAATGGTTTAGATTTAGTTAAAGCAGCAGACCGTTTACTTTTGCAATGGTATCATATCATGAACTAATTTTTTAGTTAATTTACTTTTATTTCTCCCAAATAAGATCAAAGAATTTTTTATAAGAATTTGCTACTAATGACTCTTCGATCAAAATTCCAAATGGATTATCAAGCCAAACAATAATTGCCACCTTAGAACCGCAAATAATAGTTTCTGTTAATTCTTCAAAATTTGTATTGGTAATCTTAACATTAGTTAAATCATAATTGTTTAATTTATTACCCCACCATTCAAGAGATGCATGAAATACAAGTTGTGCATTAATCCCTTTTTTAACTCTTTTTTCATGAAAGTTCTTCCAAAAATTATTTCCCAAAATGTCATGGGACTTTTGTGGACCGCCATAAGCAAAGTATTCTTTAGAATTTGTTTTCAACATTGAGTTTAACAACTCTTTTACTCCTTCTTTATTACTATACGTTTTAACATTTTGATTCCAAAGATAATCAAAATATTTAGAATATTGATTTGCTAGCTCTCGATTCTCAATAACATTGATAATTGTTTCCTGACCCCAAATAATGTAAACAATCTTGTTTCCATAAAGAAACGTAACACCCGGTCCAGTTACTTGTTCAGGTAATTTTTTAAGAAGGTAATACTGAAGTTTATCCCGTTTCTCTTTTTCATCAACAATAAAACTAGAATCAACTAAATCATACCATAACACTTTTTTATTCTCCCTTCTCAAGTTCCAATTTTTAAAAAAATCTTTGTAATATTTTACAATTCCCCAATTCCCACCAATAAAACGAATTTGACCATAATTTAAAGATTCATCAAAAACTGATTTAACCCCCTCTAATCCAGTAAGAGTATATGATTGTTGATTCCATATAGATGAGAACTGATTTTTAAAAGAGTTGGAAATTTCTCTATTTTTAATCAAAAAAGTGATGTATTCATCTCCTCCCGTTGTAGAAATAACAACATTATCGCCATATACACAAATTTCTGCCGGAGATTTGTACTCTTGGGGCACACCAAATTTAAGATTTAAATTTGGTAACCCCCTAACTGCTTCCGCCTCAGGACAATTTTGATTAAACATCAAAAATTGTTTTGTTTTATATTCTTTTGACAATTTAGTTACAAAATTAACAAAAAAAGGAACCAAATGATCAGCAACGGGCGGAAGAAACATCGAATAAACTATTTCATTTTTCTTAATATCCTTAATAGCAAGATTATAAGCTGCTTTAAGCCCTTTAACACCCTTAAAAAGAGTAGCTTCTGTATCTTTCTTACCTACACTTTTTAAAATGTCTAACTCAAAAATCAAATTCTTGGCAGAAAGTTTTTGTTGAGCAATCTTAGATTGTAATTTATCTAGATAAGAGATAATTGTAGTTGCAGGATTTGCAGTATAAATAGTTTTTTTACCTTCTTTAATATATGATACTAACCCTTTTTCCATTAATCTATCTAAAATAGGATAAACCTTTGATGCATGAACTTGGGACTCTTTTATTAACGCACCAGTTGAAGTTGATCCTAACTTAAAAAGAGCGATATAAACCTTGATTTCACCTTCAGTAAGTCCAATCTCTTTAAGTAATTCTAAGTCCATAGTTGTGATAGAATGCACGAAGTTAAAAATCTTTCTTTTTTCTCCCCCACCAGGGGAGATATGATTTATATAACTGAGACTACGTATGAGTAGTAATCAGTTAGCCTTCTGTTAAAAAAGGAGGAGGATAGTTAAAAGGAGAATATTAAAAAAATTAGCAGTGGGGGCAGCAATGATTGCTGCATTAGTTGGCGGGACGCCACAAAGTAAAGCGGCTGAAGGATCATTAGAAGTAATGGCTGGACAAGTAGCAACCACAATTGACCTTAAAGTAAGCGGACAAATAGCCCCAAAAACAGGACTATTCCTAAGAGGAATAACTACTGCGGACTATGATGGAGATGTTAGCCATTTCGGTCTAGCAGATGTAAGCTACAATATTGTAGATGGCTTGGACGCAGTAGCAGAAGTGCAATTAGCATCAGTCATGGGGGTTGTTCCAAGAGTTGGAGCGCAATATTTTGGAAAGTTCGGAGATGTTTCAATATACACTCTTGCTACAGTTAAAGCCATGGAAAACCCAGATGGAGAGTTTGTAGTCAATCTTGGGTATACTCCTAAATTAACAGAGGAGGTAAGGTTATTAACAAACCTAGAAAACTTGACTAGCGTTGGAGCAGAGGGCCACCAATTTAGCACACAAAAAGTAAGGACTGGATTAACCTTCCAAGAGAAGTACCAAGTTGGAGCTGGAATAGATCTTACTGAGCTAGGACCAAAAGGAGAATTAACATACTCTGCTGGCGGATTTGTCGGGTTAAAATTTTAATTTTATTTTATTTTTTTTAATTTCTTTCTAATCCTAAACTAATCATTTTTCCTTCTTTGTTTATTGTTACTAACCTGAAATTTAGTCCCAATTCTAAGACAGATTCTAAAACCGCCATATGTTCGTTACCTGAACCAGAAGCTAGATTCAAGGCTACTTCAAAGTCAAAGATCTTGCCATTTAATTGCTTCTTAATCTGTTCAACCATTAAAATGATCTCTGCGAAATTATCAATTAAAACAAATTGCGCCTTTCCCGGATTAAAGTTTTCCTGCCCAAACTTATTAGTTATTAAAAAAACTTTGTCCCACTGCGGTGATGCGATAATTTTATTTACCTCAGTCCAAGTCCCTTTTCCTGTAGATACACAAGCAATTAATGTTGGCATAATACCAGTAAAACGACATTTATTTAAATGGTTTTTGATTACATCTTAATTAGAGATGAGAAGATGTTAATCAGCTTTTTTGAAGAGTTTCCCACCAAAGAAAATCTTAGTAAGCTTGAACTAATTGATTGGCCAACTAACTTGTATCTCGCCACTACCTCTTTAGAAGATTTTCTCAAGATTAAAGCAAGCATTAAAAATAAGTTTGTTAAAGATATAATTTACTGGCCAATACTACGAAGGATAGAGGGATATTGGATTTCTCCATTTAGTAGTAGAAAAGCACTATTAAGAATTTTTAATGAATTAAAAGGTAAAAAAGTTCCGATAATGTTGGACTTAGAATTGCCAACGACTAGAAACCCCTTACTTTACATCACTCAAGGAGTCAATTTCTGTAAGAACAAGAGATTGATTAACATGTTTATTAGGGAATATTCTGGCCAGATTTACCTAGCAGAATATTATCCAGAAGGAGAGAAACAAGAACAAATTTTAGAACAGTTTGGTTTACATTACAACACACCAACAGTAAAGATTATCAAAATGGTCTATCATTCCTTACATGATTTTAATAAAGAATTTATTATAAATGAAATTAAACGTGGTCAGAAGTCAAAAATAAATAACTTCTTGTTAGGTTATGGTCTGATTTCACCTGGAATTAATCAAAAAGAACCAGTATTAAGTCTTAAACGGTTAAAAGAAGACTTACTTATTGCAAAGAAAAACAAATTAAACGAAGTAATAATCTTTCGCCTAGCTGGCCTTGATAAAAATTATAAAAAAATAATTTCAGAAATTCTTAACTCCAAATAAAAAAAATAAAAAATAAAAAATTTGGAGGAAGTTATTTACTTACCTAATAATAGGTTTTCTCTTCCTCTTCGTCGTCTTTTCTTAGTCTACTGAAACCAATGATCAAACCAATGATAACAAGTAAAACTACCAAAACGATAAGAGCGATTTCTAAGCCATTTCTTAGACTGAAGTTACCAGCAACACTATTGTCACCTGCAACAACATTAGCTTTAACTGTAACAGTTTGCAAAGCCTCATTACCAGATTTGATAACTAAACTAGCAACATGTTCACCAGCATCAGTTCCTGCGTTAACAGCAACATCTAAGTAAACAACTTGATTCTTACCAGCTTCCAAAACAACTAAACTATCACTTAAAGTAGCAGTAGCCCAAGAGCCAGTTGCAGCTTCTAAAGTATAAGCTTTTGAAGTTACACCTGCATTTGTTAATGCAATAGCATAAGTTGCAGTTTTTCCAGCAGCAACATTTTGGTTTTCAGGACCAATAGCTAAAACTAATTTAGCTGCATTGCTTTTCTCTTGGAAAAGTTCGTTAGCTAAAACGCTAATTGGGAAAGCTTCAGTTACTGTTTCTCTTAAGTCATCATACTTAACAGTTACAACAACGGTATATTCTCCTTCTTTAGCAGTAGCGGGGATTGGTAAGAACATTTCTGGAACGTCTTCGTAATCAATGTTGTGGTTGTCTGTTTGAACAACATCAACGTATTCAGTAGCGGAAACTCCCAATTCAGGAACAGCTACAGTAACTTTAACATCCTTTTCAGTTTTATCTCCGAAATTCTCTAATAATACAGTAGCTAATAAAGATCTACCAGCTTTAACGGTATTACCTGGAGAAAAGGAAACGTCTTTAATATCTACACCATGTCTGCTAGGCTCAACAGCCAACATTACAACTTTTTCCAAAGCTGCGGTGTTCTTATCTAAGATTCTCAATCTTAACCAGTACTCATCCTTTTCTAAATTCTTAGGCATCTGTAGCTCTAAGTTTACATATTTAGTGGTACCAGCAGCAAGATTGAATATGTGAGTTGAATCATCAAGATTCTCATAATCATTATATTCATAACCGCCAATTTCGGCTTCCACTTCGATGTCATCTGCACCAGAGTTTGCAACTAAACCAACTCTGATTTCCAAGGTTTGACCCTCTTCAACGGCTAAAACACTACCGTCATCTACTAAATCGCCGTTAACTTTAACAGTTCCCCAATTTAAGTTAGTATTATCTAAAGCACTAACCATGGAAAATGTTAACAAACTTACGACAAACAAAGCCAATAAGCTCAAAACTTTTTTCATTTTTTTTCTTCCTCCAAATTCTTTACGATTTGTTAAGTATTACCCCTGTATATTTTAACTTTAAACCGACAGTGGTATATAAACTTTTCGCTGTTTTTAGCATTCTTGAGTAACTACACCAAGTAGCTATTTCTTAATGATTATTCCTCAATAGATACTTACCAACCTATATGTTGATTCATGATAATAATCATTGCTAAGAGTTAACTTGATTAAGTACTCACCCGGCTGAGCAAAATATGGAACTGGTAAGACTAATGTTCTAACCTTCTCCTGCCCCGGATACAAATTAAACTCAGTACTAGATGCTTTAATTCCCCAATCTGGCTGGATTGCTGTTACAGTTAAATCATTAAAATCTGTATTTCCTTTATCCGACAGTGTAACATACATAACCAACTGATCTCCAGCACTTAATATTTCTGAACTTAATCTTACAGACATTATTTTTGCATCATCATGTGCATAAACACAACTACCATCGCCAATATTTGCATTAGGTTCGTAATTTAATGCTGTAACATCAGTACAACCTGAAATTTTCAAAGTACAAGTACCATCATCCTCTGTAGCAAGAGAATTGTAATTAAAGGCATTTGGATTTGTACAACCAGCTACCTCATCGACATCACAAACGCCATCATTATCTGTATCAACACAAGCATAAGTACAACTGCCATCGTCGTCAGTTGCCAAAGCGTTATAATTCAAGGCAGTAGCATCAGTACAACCAGCTACCTCATCGACATCACAAACGCCATCACTATCTGTATCAACACAAGGAACATCACAAACATCCGCAAGATTAATAGTAATCACTTCAGTTGTTGTGTCAATTCCGTCGGTAACACTAAGTGTAAGTTCATAAATCCCAGCGTCATCACAAGTAGGTACACCAGTGATTGTAATTACATTGCCATTAACATCTGCAACAGTCCAGTTTGGAAGACCACTATGATCCAATGTTAAAGTATCCTCTGAATCTGCATCAGTAGCAGTAGCAATAATCTCAACATTTTTGTTCTCTTCAAAAGGTTCATTAGTTTCAACCGCAAATTCCGGCAATTGATTTACATCAATAACTGAAATTGGAACATTGACTCGAGTAGTGAATTCCCCATCTGAAACACTAAAAGATAAAAATAAATCTCTTTGAGTATCTGGATGTTGCACATAAGAAAAGTCAGGTGTCCAAGTAAACTGGCCGTCATTAACATCAGTTTCAATTAATTGATAACCCAGGGGTGCATTGACGTATCCACAAATGAATAAGAAACAAACCTTTTCTTTAACTTCTACTTGAGCAAATGTTGCAGTTTCGTCTGCAACAACAACATTAAGGACTAGTTGTTCACCTTCCTGAACCACATTATTTCCGGTTACACCCAAAGTAGGAGCAATATTTTGTGGAAGATAA
>PFNQ01000041.1 GCA_002792115.1 Candidatus Woesearchaeota archaeon CG_4_10_14_0_2_um_filter_33_13
TAATTTATGCTTACAAGGGTTCTTCAAATGACCTAACGATTCGTGATTTTAAGAAATCACAACTTAAAGCAAGATGGATTTACCTGGCCAGTTTAATGGGCAAGTCTTTACAAACTGCTAAGGAAATTGCTAAATTTGCCCGGGAAAAAAGAATTAACTTGTTATTTAATCCTTCTTTGTATCTTGCAGAAAAAGGTAAAACTTTTTTGCGAGAGATATTAAAGGCGACTACTATTTTAGTTCTTAACAAAGAAGAGGCTCAAGCTTTATTGAAAAGTAAATCTTCTGATTACAAATTATTGTTATTAAAATTACAGAAGTTAGGACCAGAAATAGTTGTAATTACTAATGGGGCTAAAGAATTGTATGCTTATCATCAAGGGGAAATTTATTCTGCATTACCTCCAAATGTTAAGGTAGTACATTCCGCTGGGTCGGGAGATTCTTTTACATCTGGATTGTTGGCAGGGATGATTAAAAAATATTCTTTTGAAGATTCTTTAAGATTAGGATTAGTAAATTCAATTTCAGTTATACAACACATTGGGACCAAGAATAAGCTCTTAACTGAAAAGGAGGCCAAGGAACTAATGAATAAATATAAAATTAAAGTTAAAAAAATACAGGTGAAATGATGTTAGCTAATACAAAAACGATTTTAGAAAAAGCACGAAAAGGAAATTATGCTGTTGGACATTTTAATATTAACAATATGGAAATCTTGCAGGGGGTTGTTCAAGCAGCCAATAATCTTAAGGCTCCAGTGATTGTAGCAACTTCGGAAGGTGCGATTGAATATGCAGGAATTAATTTTCTGCATGATTTAGTTAAGACTGCTTCTGAGTTAAGTAAAGTTCCGGTTGCCTTACATTTAGATCACGGCAAGAACTTTAAAATAATCAAACAATGTATTGATTTAGGATATTCTTCTGTAATGATTGATGCTTCACACGAAAATTTTGCTAAGAATATTCAATTAACAAAAAAAGTAGTTGAGATGGCTCACAAAAAAGGTATTTCTGTTGAGGCAGAACTTGGAACGATTGGTGGAAAAGAAGACTTGGTTCATTCTAAAGGAATAATTTATACCGATCCAAAAAAAGCCAAGGAATTTGTGCAAAAGGCAGGATGTGACTTTTTGGCTGTAGCTATAGGTACCTCTCATGGTGCTTATAAGTTTAAAGGAGATGCAAAACTTAAGATAGATATTCTGAGAAAAATAAAAATGGAAACAAAAATTCCTCTAGTTCTTCATGGTGCATCAGGTGTGCCAAAGGACGTAGTTCAGCTTGCTGAGAAATACGGAGCAAGGTTAGAGGGGGTTAAAGGAGTTCCCGATTCACAAATAAAACTGGCTGTAAAAAATGGAATTAACAAGATTAATACTGATACTGATCTCAGGATAGCTTTTGATGCTGCCGTGAGGAAAGCTTTAAAGGATAACCCTCAAGATTTTGATCCTCGGCATGTTCTAGGACCTGCAAGACAACTGATTACTAAAGTTGTTGAGCAAAGAATTAGGACATTTGGGAGTGTGAACAAAGCATGACAACAACAAAAAAGATTTACATCGGTTCTGACCACGCCGGATTTAAGCTAAAGAAACAAATAGAAAGATGGTTTAAGAAAAACCATGTTAATTATGAGGATCTTGGTAACTTAGTTCTTGATCAAAAAGATGATTATCCTGATTTTGCCGTAAAGGTAGCTAAAAGAGCCGTAAAGGAAAAAACTATTGGCATTTTACTTTGTGGTTCTGCACAAGGAATGTGTATTGCTGCTAATAAAATTAAGGGAGCAAGAGCAGTTGTACCATTTTCTTTAAAAGAAGCAAGGTTAGCTAAGGAACATAACAATGCTAATATTATTTGTCTTTCTGGATGGTATAGTCATCTACATAAAACGACTAGAATGTTAGAAGTGTTCTTAACAACACCTTTTAGTAAAGAAGAAAGACACGTTAGAAGATTAAAGAAGATTAAACAACTAGAGAAATAAATGTTAATGAAACAAAAAATCCTTCCCTCGATTATGGCCAGGAGTCAGAAAGAACTTAACGAAGATTTTGTTAAATTGAAGAGTGTTGTTAAGGAGTTACATCTTGATGTGGCTGATGGTAAGTTTGTTCAGAATACAACATTATGGTTTCCTTTTAAATTAAGCAAAAAATTTACTTACAATGCTCATTTAATGATTAAAGATCCGGAGAAATGGATCAAAGCACACTTTTCTCAAATCTGGTTATTTATTCCACATTTTGAAGAGATCAAAGATAAAGAAGGGTATATCTCCTGGATGAAGAAAGAAAGAAGGCAAGTTGCTTTTGCTTTAAAACCTGAAACTAAAGTTAAGGGGCTGGTTCCTTTTCTAAACAGAATAGATTATATTTTAGTTCTTACAGTTCATCCTGGATTTTATGGGGCAAAATATTTGCCAAAAGAATTGAAGAAAATTCAAGAAATTAAAAAGGTTAATCCCAAAATAAAAGTGATTGTTGATGGGGGCATGTGTCCAGAAACAATTAATCAAGCAAAACAAGCAGGAACAGATTATTTTGTTTCAGGGTCTTATACTACTAAATCAGATAATCCAAAAAAAGCAATTAAGACTTTGTTGGGAGCGATGAGAACATGAATCATGGACACTACCATCATTCTGGACGTTTACCCGAATTAATTCCTCCTAAGGTTAAGAGAAAGATTGGTCGAGGGATTATTATTACAGTAATCTTGATTCTTTTAACGTCAATGATACTACTTTTTTTTGGATTAAAAATGAATTTTTTGGTCGGCGAAGAATTAAAGATTAACATAAATCAACCACAATATCTTTATCAAACTCAATCAAATCAACTGGTTGAGATCAGTTTTGAGATCGGAACTAATAATTTTTTCCGTTGCGAAAGTCATTGTGAATATAAATTGGTAAATCTGTTTACATCAGAAATCGTTGCAACTGATAATTTTAATCTTGCTCATGGTGCTTCATACCAAAAAATGGTTTTTTTAAATAATAAATTTTTCGGAAACAAACTTTACCTTTACACGCTTAATGTAAATTGTAATAATCGTAAAAGTTTAATTTGCTTAACCGAAGAGATAAAAAAACATGATTCTGTTCTGTTTTTGGTGGAAACTAATTTGACCGCTAGTGAAATATCTTTAAGTGAAGAAATAAAAAATCAACTAACCAATAATTTACAGAAGTATTCTACGGCTATAGAAAAAATATCTTATCAGAAGGATATGTTTTCGGCTTTCTTCATTTATAGTATAGAGGCTGAAGAAATTTCTGCAAAGTTAGATCAAATTGAAGGGAGTCTTGTCTCTTTTGAAAACACGTTAAAAAGACAAATCTCATCTTGGGAAAATAGTGACTTTACTTCTTACTCAAAAATCGATCAGGTGGATGATATCTTGGTTTCTTTAGGCCAAACTCGTTATTATCTTGATGAGTTGTTTATATTAAGAAATAGTACCACCCAGGTCTTACAAAACATATCTCTTATTCAAGAACAAATCTTAATGGCTTATAACAATTCACCATTAATTGTTCAAAATTTAGAACGATTGCAACAATTACAACATCAGATGACAGTGGGTGGAAACTTCTCTGAAAGGAGCGTAAATGAAGAGATGCAAGAAATAAATATGGTTTTATCAAAGCTTGTGCAAGATTACCAAAATGATTTAAAGATGTTACATGACCAATATTCTTTTTTGATAAACATGAATTTTACAAATTATAATTGTTTATCCTTACAAGAAATTCAAGAACAAATTAAAATTTTAAACATCAGCAGCAATTCAAAAAATTTGGATCTTTTTATTTCTAAAAATTGTTTAATCAATAATAGTGAGATAATCTTCCCAAATTTAACGATTCCTGATCTTTCCTATGAAATTACAGAAAATAATCTGGCAGACGCTTTAAAATTGAACGAGCAACATAAACAATGTTGTGCATTTAATCAATGCAAAAATTATGGTGTTAGTCAAGATTATCCTACTTTGTTTATACATGGACATGCCTTTAATGAGGGCACTACTCCAGAAGCTTCCTTAGCAGCATTTGCTAAGATTCAGGAAGAGATGGTAAGTTATGGATATATCAATTTAGGGGACGTGAGTTTTGATCAATATTATGATGGTTTAGAACAATGTTCTTTTCCAACAACTATGCGGGCAACTTATTATTATATCCCTAGTTTTGGAGTGGGGAAATATAAAGTTACTGTTCAAAAATCTGAACGTATTGAGAATTATGCTTTAAGATTACGCGAGATGATTGAATTAATTAAAAAAAAGACTGGCCAACAAAAAATAAATTTAGTGGCGCATTCAATGGGTGGTTTAGTTGCTAGAGAATATTTAGACTTGTTTGGTACAGGAAGTGTTGATAAAGTAATCTTTGTTAATACCCCGCATCACGGAGTTAGTGGGAAAGTTGAGAAATATTGTTCAATCATTGGCGCTTCAAAAGAATGTGAAGACCTTAGTGCAGGAAGTATTTTCTTAAATAGAATTAATTCTAAACCAAATCCTTTTGGGGTAGAATTATATAATATTCGTAGCAAGGGGTGTTTGATGGATAATCAACAGGACGGTGATGGGATTGTTACTTTTGAAAGCGCCTACTTAAGTGGAGCAGAAGATTTTGTAATCTCTGGAAAATGTATTGATTCTTTACAAAGCAGCTTACATAGCGATGTGCTTGACCCAGAGATGTATCCTCAGGTAAGGGAATTAATCCTGGAAATTATTAATAAGAACAAAACTGGTGATCAGAAATGATTGATTTAACTCTGTTTCTAGCAGGGGTTTTTTTGTTAACATTTCTATTAGGGAGATTGTTTGAGAAAGTTCATATTCCTTGGGTGTTTTCTTCTTTAATCATTGGTTTGGGATTAGCAGCATACAATCCATTTAAAGAAATAACTACTTCTAGTTCATTTCAATTCTTAGCACAATTGGGAATGTATTTCATCTTATTTATTATTGGGTTTGAAATTAATTTAAGTGAGATTAGAAAAAGAGAAGGATTTATTATTAAAACAACGACTGCTATAATTCTATCTGAAGCGATTTTAGGAACATTTGTGGTTCATTATTTATTTTCTGTATCTTGGTTAGTATCATCATTAGTAGCTTTTTCTTTCGCTACAATTGGAGAAGCTGTTCTCTTACCAATATTAGACGAGTTTAACTTAACTAAGTCCAGTTTTGGTCAAACTATTTTAAGTATCGGAGTATTAGATGATATTTTTGAGATTGTAGTAATTATCTTTGCTACTGCAACTGTTGGACTGGCTAAAGGGCACGCTAGGTTAAGTATCTCTTTAACAATTGCTGTATTAGTTAGCTTGTTTGCTTTTGCATACTTCTTGACAAGATGGAAACATAAAGCAAATATTATGAAATTTGGTGGAGTAGAATCTTTTTTCTTGTTTGTTTTATTTTTTATTTTTGCCTTTGTGGGTATAGGAAAGTTTGCTGGTGCTGCGGCCCTTGGAGCGATATTAGCGGGGATGGCCTTAAAGAATTTTATTCCTCAAAAGAGGTTGAAACTGGTTGATTCTGAAATTAGAACTATGGCCTATGGTTTTTTTGCACCAATATTTTTCTTATCGGTAGGTTTGGAAACAGATATGGGTTATTTAATTCACGCACCATTACTAATCTTAATTGTTGTTTTAGTAACTTTGTTTGCTAAAATGGTGCCTAGTTATTTTATTGGTAGAAAAGAGTTAGGGAGCCACTCTTCGATAATTATGGGTATTGCTTTAACTGTTAAATTTAGTACCAGCATTGTTATTATCAAACTTTTAATGCAAAATGGAATTATCTCTTCTAATCTTTATTCTGTTTTGATTGGAGCAACAGTAATCTTTAGTATCTTGCCAGTTTTTGTTTTATCTGGTTTGTTAAGATGGTGGAAGTTTAATTATCACAGCAAAAAGTCCTTACGAGCAAATAAATCTTGATTCAACAAAATGTTTATTAATGTGAATCAATTATTGTATTTAATTAAAAAAGAGGAATATTAAGATGATGAGCAGTGTGAAGAATTTAGAGCTGATGTCTAACACTATTAGAGAAGATTTAATTAAAATGCTAACTGCGGCTGGTTCTGGTCATCCTGCTGGTTCTTTAGGCCTTACTGATATCTTTGTTGCACTTTATTTTAATATACTAAAGCACGACCATAAAAATCCAAATTGGGATAAAAGAGATCGGTTAATCCTTTCTAACGGACACGTTTGTCCAGTGCGTTATGCGGCTATGGCTAATGCCGGTTACTTTCCTAAAACAGAACTAGTGACATTAAGAAAATTAGGTTCTAGATTACAAGGTCATCCTTCAAGATTAGACCTACCCGGTTTAGAGTTATCTTCTGCTTCTCTTGGCCAAGGTTTAAGTGTGGCGGTTGGTATGGCTTTAGCGGCTAAATTGGATAAGAAAGACCATTATGTGTTTTGTGTAAGTTCTGATGGTGAGCATGATGAAGGAAGTACTTGGGAAGCAATTAACGCCGCCCATAAATATAAATTAAATAAATTGATTAACATTATTGACAGAAATAATATTCAAATTTCTGGATTTACACATGATATCTGGCCGATGGAACCGCTTAAAAATAAATATGAATCTTTTGGTTGGAAAGTTATTGAGATTAATGGTCATGATTTTAAACAGATTATTTCTGCAGTGCAGAAAGCCAAGGGGTCTAAAGATCAACCAATTTGTATTATTGCTTATATTATTCCAGGGAAAGGAGTATCTTTTATGGAAAATCAATTTAGTTGGCATGGCAAAACACCTAAACCAGAAGAAGCAGAAAAAGCATTACTTGAGATTAAGGAAGAACGAAAGAGGCTATTGAACAAAAGATGAGTGCAGAAAAATTAGACCAAAAATCTACTCGACAAGGATATGGGCAAGCTTTGTTAGAACTAGGAAAAGAGAACAAGAATGTTGTGGCATTATCTGCAGACCTTACGGAGTCAACGTGTGCTAATCATTTTGCCGAAAAGTATCCTCATAGATTCTTTCAATCTGGAGTGGCTGAACAGAATATGATAACTATGGCCACAGGACTAGCGTTGGAAGGCAAGGTTCCGTTTGCTTCAACTTTTGGTGTCTTTTTATTGAGAGCGTTAGATCAGATTAGGATAAGTGTTTGTTATAACCAAGCTAATGTTAAATTAGTGGCAACTCATTGTGGTTTAGCTACGGGAGAAGATGGGGCGACACATCAATCTTTAGAAGATGTTGGGGTATTGCGTTCTTTACCAAACTTAGTAATTATTGAACCCTGCGACTATAATCAGGCATTAGCGGCTACAAAAGCAGCTGCATCTTGGAAAGGTCCGGTGTATCTTCGTTTACATCGGATGAAATCAGAACAATTCACTAACGCTAAAGAAGAGTTTGTTATTGGTAAAGCCCAATTAATCGAAAAGGGAAGTAAAATCACAATTATTTCTTCTGGACCAATCCTTAACGAGGTAATTAAAGCTTGTGGAGGACTTAAATTTAAACCAGAGATCCTTAATTGTCCTACTATCAAGCCTTTAGATAATAAAACTATTTTAAATTCTGCAAAAAAAACGAATCAAGTTATTGTTGTACAAGATCATCAGATAAGTGGGGGATTAGGAAGTGCTGTTGCTGAATTATTATCTGAGAAGTATCCTTGCAAAGTTAAGATTATTGGTGTTAAAGATAGCTTTGCCGAATCTGGTAAGCCGGAAGAGTTGTGGGAGAAGTATGGTTTATCTGCTAAGACTATAAAAAAAGAGATCTTGGAGATGTCAATTGGTAAAAAGAAAGTTCAACGTTAATACTGAAAGTAAGGTTTTAGATTTAATAATTATTGGTGCAGGCATTGCTGGGTGTACTGCGGCAATATATGCTGCACGTAAAAAGATGAATTATGCGTTTATTTCTGAAATGTTTGGTGGGCAGTTTAATGAATCAGGAGAAGTTTTAAATTATCCGGGTATTGTGGAAACTACTGGTGCTGATTTCTCTAAGTTGATGGAAGAACAATTGAAGTTTAATGATGTTAAGTTGCAAACCGGTATGGTTGTTAATAAAATAATAAAAAAGGGAAAGAACTTTTTGGTTCAAACCGATAAAAAAGAATATTTAACTAAAACAATAATTATTGCTACTGGTTCTAAACCAAGAAGGTTAACTGTTCCAGGAGAGGAGAAATATCAAAAGATGGGCTTAACTTATTGTGCAATTTGTGACGGCCCTTTATTTAAAGGTAAAGATGTTGCTATTGTTGGTGGTGGGAATTCTGCATTAGAAGCAGTGGACTTTTTGGATAAAGTTGCGAGGAAAATCTATCTTATTAATATTAATGATAAGTTTAATGCTCATGAATATTTAGTTGAGAGAATTAAGAAAGAGAAGAAAATTATAATCCTCAATAATGCTGAAACCATAGCAATTGTTGGTGGAAAGTTTGTAACTGGATTAAAGTATGAGCAAAAAGGTAAAACTAAAGAGATAACTGTTTCTGGAGTATTTGTGGAGATTGGTAGAACAGCTAATACCGATTTTGTTAAAGGCCTAGTAGAAATTGATGAGCATGGACACATTAAGGTGGATTGTCAAACAAATTCATCTGTGCCTGGAATTTTTGCTGTAGGAGATTGTTCTTCAGTTCATGAATATCAATATATTATCTCGGCGGGCACGGGTTGTTTAGCATTATTAAAAGCAGCTAAATATCTGACTACTCTCTCTGGTGGAGGAAAGAAAAAATGAAAACGTTCTGGAAATGTAATGTTTGTGGAGATGTTCATTATGGTAATGCGGGACCGGATGTTTGTCCAACTTGTCAAGCAAAGAATGCATATCAAGAGATAGATAAAAAAGAAGCTAAGAAAGTAATGGCTTTTTGATTAGAGGCAGAATGGTTTTATCTCAGTTTGTTTATTATAACATTTTGGGTCTTCCATTAATAGCTTATGGTGGAATACTAACTTTAATATTTCTAATAATTACAGCTATTATGGGTTACTTAAACACAAAAGGAAAAAATACATTCTTTTGGCATAAAGTTTTTGCTGCTGCGGCTTTTATTTTTGCGTTGATTCATGGAACTTTGGGTTTGTTAGCGAATCTAAGATTTTGATTGTAGTATAACTATCTTGATTATCTTAGTACAAAATTGCCCAAAACTTTAAAAACAGCTAATAAACAAGTAAGGTATGGCAAAAAAAACTAAAGAAGAAGCTGTAGAAGCAGTTGAAATTGAAGATACTTCAGTTACTGAAACTTCTCCAGAAGATAAGACGGAAGATAAGAAAACTGCCAAAAAGAAACCTTTAATTAAGGCGATTTTGGCAGGTGAGAGAGTTATTACTGAAGCTAGTGATGAAGCTAGAGAATTATACAACCAATCTAGGTTTGGAACTTTAGCAGAGAACGGCAAAGTGGAACTTTCTTTGTTAGAATCATATTATTTAATGGAGAAAGGAAAGGTAGAACTTAAAAACGAATCCGGGAGAGCGTTATCATTTGAAGCTTTTCTCAAGAAAGCGCGTAAAGAAGAACCTCATTTTTGGGTAAGATATTGTGTTTTCAAAGATATGCGTAATCGGGGATACATTGTTAAGACTGCATTAAAGTTTGGTGCTGATTTCAGAGTCTATGATCGTGGTGTTAAACCGGGAGAAGATCATGCTCGTTGGATTATCTATCCTGTTAATGAAGGTTCAACCTTAACTTGGCATGAGTTTAGTGCTAAAAATAGAGTTGCTCATTCTACTAAGAAAAAACTTTTAATGGGTATTGTTGATGCAGAAGGAGACGTAACTTACTACGAAATCCGTTGGATGCGCCCTTAATTTTAGAAAAAAATAAGAAAGAAAAGTTTTTTAATCTTTTTTTTATATTAATTAATCAAACTTATCAAAATCGTCGTCTTCGAAGTCTTCGTCTTCATCATCAAAGTTATCTTCTTCTTCTTCATGTTTCTTTTTTTTGTTAGGTGCCATTTTAGTATCCCTCCTAATAGGCTTTAATATAACAATTAGGTTAAAATGATATAAAAGTGTTCGGTTGAGAGAGAAAACCTCTCTTTTCAAGATGGTTTATTTTTTAAACTCTCGATTTTTCCTTTTAAGAAAGAATTCGTCTAGGGGGAATTCTTTTTTGTCTAGGATTTCGTACAACAAACCAACCGGAGATTGAGTAATTACTTTATTGGTCGATAAAGGATAAATCTGTTGAATTTCTATTTCCCTGGAGAATTTAGTTTGGATTTGCGCTAAATATCGGTCCATTTGCGCTAGATCACGGAAAGCCATTATTAATACATGGCTGGCTTTTGAATCTAAAATCCGATAAGCGTTAATTACAGAAGGAATTTGTTTAATTCTGGTGGCAATCTCAATATCGCTATATTCCTCCCAAACTTCAGGGGTAAGTTTAATGACTAAGATAACCATTACTCCAATGCCCAATTTTTTTAAATCTAGGATTGGTTGATATCCTTTAATAATGCCGCTTTCTTCTAATTTATGACGAATTTTAAAAACTGCTTGTGGGGATATATTCATCTTTTCAGCAATCTCTTTATCTGGAATTTTTGCATGTTGAACAATACTTTTGAGAACTTCTTGATCGTTTTTAGTTAACTTTGGTAGATCTGGATTAGGCTTTTGCATTTTTCATATTCTAGTGAAATAAGTATTTAAACTTTATTCCTTTGGACAGAAATCCCACATGAACTTCCATAAAGTTCTATATCCCTCAGCTAGAATCTTACTTTTTAATACAAATAACAGCGGTTCTTCATAAAGTTGTCCGGGCTTAGCTCCAACAAAAGTGACCACATAATCACCAAATATATCTATCATTGTTGGACTAGAATAATTTTGAGGCAAGAATTTGTACGGTTTGCCCACTAAATTTAATATCTCTGGAGATTGTTTTTTAACTTCATAATCAAAAATATGGTAAAAATTTATTTTCAAGGCTTTTCGTTGTTTGTTAAAATGCTCAAGGTAATGTTTCAGACGTGGGTCTAACCACATTGCTTTGGCTCCCATAAAATAAACCGGCTGTTTTTCTTTTAGAATGAGGTAAAGATAATTCTTAACGCCTTCAATACCACGAAAAAGGTAAGCTTCAGCTTCTGGTTCTAAAGTCCCATATAACTTTTTCATTTCGGGCAAATATTTTTCTAAAGCTTCTTCTTTTTCTTTTATTATTTCCTTAAGTCTCTCTGGATCGATAGCCTTGAAGAATCGTTCCCCTTTGATAAATGTTTCAGAAACCAGTCCTTTTTCAGTAAGCTTATTCAAAGAGTCATAAACATTTCTTCTATGTACTCCCGATTTAATCGAAATTTTATTTGTATTGGCTTCTCCTAAACTTAAAAGCGCTTCATAAACCTTAGATTCGTTTAAGCTTAATCCGGTTTTTTGTAAAATCTCCTGATACATCCCTGATAGAGGGCACTTTTTATATTTAAACTTTTCTTTTGTGGGTGGTAAAT
>PFNQ01000005.1 GCA_002792115.1 Candidatus Woesearchaeota archaeon CG_4_10_14_0_2_um_filter_33_13
CTAAGCCAGCAATCTTTCTACTAAACGGAATCCTAAACCAGTTAAATCTATCAGCGATAATTGCACAAGTTGCTCCTCTGGGTTCGTTTTCAAAAGGAATAGGATGGATAGTTTCTACATCACCAATTCTGTGGTGGTCAATAATTTCTAAAATGTTAGCTTCACGAATATTTCTTACTGCTTGATCAATCTCGTTGTGGTCAACAATGATAATATTTTTTCCAGAAGCGTTAGATAATTTTATTGGTGACTTTTCTCCCCATTTCTTTAAAACAAATTTAGTTTCTGAATTTAATTCTCCTGCTCGAGCAGGGATTACATTATGCTTGTGTCTTTCTCTTAAGAAATGAGCATAAACAATTGCCGAACAAACTGAATCTGTATCTGGACTTAAATGCCCTACAATGTAAATTGGTTCCTTTTTTGCCATCTATCCTCCTTTGGGAATATATTTTAGTTTAAATATGTTTTGTGGTTAAATGCAATTAAATTCACATCCTCCTGTATTTATACTTGATATTTTAAAATAAAAATCGACTAATTATCTTTAATTATATAGTTCTAATATCCCGAAACTGCTTCCGGTCTCAAAACTACTTCCGCTTTAGTTCATCCCAAACTTCTTTCGGCGTTTTATAATGAAGACTCATATGGAGTCTTACTTCATTGTAGTGCTTGAAGAACTCTTCAAGCGAAGAAAAAGTGTTGGTGATATATTCTTCTTTGTACGTGCGAAAGAATCTCTCTACTTTTCCGTTAGTTTGTGGTCTATTTACTCGAGCCAAACTATGTTTTATTCCAAGCATGTTTAAGGTTGCTCGGAATAAATGATTTTCTTGCTTAGAATTTGGATGTGTTCCATAATATTGCGAGCCATGATCACTCATAATTGCTTTGGGTTTGCCGTATTCTGCTATGCCAGAGTACAACAAAGCAAGACTATTTTCTGTTGTTTGTCTCTTGAACACACCATAACAAGTTATTAAACGTGTTCTATCATCAATATATACACTAATATTTCTGCCAGTGAACGGGTCGTACGACCAATCTGTATGCCATAAGTCACGGGTTTGGCAATTCATAACGCACCCATTTACGTGACTTTTGCTTCTTTACGTTTGGTGTGACCATTCCATTTCGCACAAGAATCTTTTCAATTTGCCTGTGCGAAATAGCAAATCCTTTTTGTTTTAGGATTTGCTCAATATGGCATGCACCATATTGATATCGTTTACGCAAATCTAAAATTAGAATCACAGCATTTTGATTAAGAATTGTCTCTGAACGGCCGGTTTTATGATCTTTAAGGCCGTTCCAACCAAATTCTTTATAACTTTGCATTATAGAACGAATTGTTCTATCGCTCACTCCTTGTGCAAGAGAAATTTTTACTCTTGGAACTCCCTTTAAAATTTGATTTACAATCCAAGTTCTTTTCTTAAAATTAAGTTTGTACATTATGACCACCAAAGGTCGTAATACAAACCGGAACTAAAAACGTGATACTACACTTTAATTATATAGTAGAAAAACTTATAAACAAAGAGAATGTACTAATTTCATAAAAGAAGGGTTGGATATTAATGCGTAAAAGAGGAGATTATCATTTTTTAGTATTAGCAATACTAGTTCTGACTATTGGCTTTGGATTCTTGACTGGTTTTGATTATTCTCAGCCTTCAAATTTGTTTAATCTGGGATTAGAAAAAGTTTCTTCAACTGGTGGAAAATTCTTAACCGGTGCTGCTATTGGTTTACAAGATTCTGAATCAACTTTAGGTAATTCTCTTTCAACTAATTTAGTAGTTCAAGGAGACCTTATGATTCAAGGAGATGGAACTTGTAATGGCAATTATACTGGTGGGGATTGGACAATTAACACTTCCGTAAGTTGTTCAGATGACACTATAGCTGTTAACGGAACTGTAACAATTCAAGATTTATCTGAAACGGCTGTTACTGAGTTTAGTACATCTTCTAACTCTGCTTATGACTTAAGTGGTAACTCTTCAGCTATATCAACTTCTCCTGATTTAGTTAAAGATGAATCAGCTTATACTGCTGAGTGGGATTCAAGTAGCGATGAATTTTACATTATGATGAATGAGTCTGAACACCAACTACAAATGTATATTAATGGAACAATTACATATTTTGTTGATTTGGACAGTAATTCGGGAACTGGCGGTTCTGATGGGATGGAACTAGTCTTAGGTTATCACCCAGGTGCAGGGTTTGATATTTTAGGTTGTTATAATGCTACTTTAACTGATTTTGATTTTTATGTTGGAGACGATTCTGCCAGTGAAAATAGTCAACTTTGTGATACTGATTTAACTGGTGCTGATTTTAATTTTACCATTTATTGGAATAAATCCGCTAGTCATGAATGGGAAATTGTGATTGATGCTGATGGCAGTTGGACAGATAAATTATTTGTCGGTTTTGGCTTTGGTGGTGATTTGGATACGAATTATTATACTGCTTTCAAGAACTCTGCTGTTATAGCAGAAGGGTTAGGAAATCTGACTTTAAACAATGTTACTTTGAATCTAGAAAATCATTTTACTGTTGATGGGGTTCTGAATGTAGATAATTCCAATATCACTTTTAATCTTATTCAAGCAACAAACTTTAGTGGTTTGACTTTTAATTCCGGTTCTAACGTTGTCATTAACAATACAAATATACAAACTAACGATAGTTCTTTCTATACTTTTATTTATTCTACATCTTCTGATTTTGTGTTGTCTAACGGACTAGTCAATAATTTAGGAACTAATGGTCCTATTAGCGGCATCACTTTATCTTCCACTAATGGAGGAATGATAAACAATGTTACTTTTGGTTCAACTGGTGGATCTAATTGTATCACTTTAACTTCTACTAACCACTTTATCGTTGATGATGTTAATTGTTCAACAAAACAAATATATTTTGGTTATCAAGGTAATAGTGCTGGAACAAATAACAGTATTATAAACTCAGATGTTAATAGCATTTTTTTAGGTGGCACTAGTAACCTTATCTCAAATAGTATTATTGATAATTTGTGGGTTGGTTCAGAATATGCTAGTGGTAATGGCAATCATATTTTTCATAATAATACTTTTCCTCCTAATTCTGGATTATTTGATCAAAACGAAACAATGTATAACATATTAGTCTACAACAATAGTTATGGAGAGATTCTATGGAATTTAAGTAATTTAAATCTCTCTGCTGTTGGAGGGGCAATGCCAAATGGGTTAGGATTTGATAATAACATTTTCATTTCAGATAATTTTGTGGGAGTAGCTGATACTGATTTAGGTGAACATCTTGCAACCATTAACACAACTGCACAAATCAAGTTCTTTGATTTAAACTGGACTTCTGCTGCTCAATTATGTGATAGTATCGGTGGGACTGCTACTAACTGTATAACTTGTAACTCCACTATTAATTGTACTTATAGTAATACTACTGGTATTCTTGTAGCTAATGTAACTCACTTCAGTAATTATACAACTAATGGTAGTTTAGCTGTTGAAGAAGAACCGGTTACTTACTTATCTGCTTTCAATGATACTTTTGATGGTACTGAGATTAACGCAACCCGTTATGATTCTGTAGATGATGGTCTAACTGGAGTGCAGAATGACAAGATTATTGTTAATGGAACTGATGCTAGTGGTAATAGCAATTATGGGTTGTATCTGAATTATACCAACATGGGTTACCTTAATATGTCTAGTTCATTTTATTTTACAGTAGACATAAACGTTACTAACACCTCTGCAATAACTGATGCTGCCGGTTTGGTAGATTATAGACTCTACATAGACGAGCCAACTTTTAGTAACGTTTTTGCAGTATGTGGTGTAGTTATTAACCAAACAACCAATTACTTAACTGGTGATGATACTGATGCAACTACTGTAGAATTAAGTACTACTGCTGGAACTTTAGTACTAGCATATAATGCTACTTCTTATAATTACACTTGTTACTTCGGTGGTGAGAGTATTACTAATGTGAATCAATCCTCTGTTACTGGAAATTATTTCCCAAATTCCTTTATTGATGCTTATTATACTAGTGTTAATGGTACTTTTGATAATTTTAATTTTACCTATGGTGATTATGTGCCTGCAGAAGAAGCTCCTGTAGATAGTGTGGTTATCCGTGCAGATGGTTTCTCAGATAGTTTTACTTCTTTAAACAATACATTTTATTCAAACACTAGTGGTCCTTGGACAAGTTCAATTAGCAATGAAATGTTATTTATCAATAAGACTCAGTTTGAAAATATAAGTGAGTACCATACTTATTCTACGTTGTTTAACGCTTCTATAAATTCATTTAATATTACTGTTTGGGTTAACTTGTCCAATACTACTTCTAATGCTGAAGGAGCTTATCTTATTGAGTCGGGGATTAGTCTTTACAATTTAACTAATTCTGACGGGTCGATTGGTTGTTCAATTGTTTATGTTGCCGGCTTTGGATTGTTTATTGGAAATTATAATGATTCTTATAGTAGCCCTCCTAGTACCACTAGTGTTTCTAGATCTTACGGAAACTTAACTTATAGTTATGACTCAAATACTGGAATTTTTAATTGTTCTTTGGATGATCTTGCTTCTGTTGCAACAACCACTCCTTATTTTTATGATGGGATGCCGGTGGGAATATATTCCAGTTTACGTGCAATAGATGGTAGTCAAAAGGCGAACGCTTCCTTAACTGTCTATTTTGATGATTTGAATTATAGTTATGTGCCCGCAGAAGAAGCACCTGCTGTGACTTATCTTTCCGATTTTAACGACACTTTTGATGGTGCTACCATCAACACTAGTTTCTATTCTACTTTGCCTTATGGAATGGACACTTCTCAAAATAACAAAATCATAATTAATGGTTCTGGAAATACTGCAGGGGGGATTTCTTCCCTAAACCCAGTTAATGTCAGTGATTCATTTGAGATTTATGTTAATCTAACTTTAGCTAACAGTTCAGAGATTACAGGTGATAACACCATTGCAACAGGAATTTTTGTTAGCAATTTTGAAGGTGGTGCTGACTTTGTCCGTTGTAAAGTTGAACAAAACTCTTCGGGGTATTATCTAAATGAGCCTAGTTCTTCAAACAGGACTTCTGTTAATACTTCTTCTGGTACTTTACATTTAACCTATAACGCTAGTTCTAACTATCTAACTTGTTCTTTTGCAGGTCAATCTGTTTCTGGATCTAACGAGAGTGCTCTAGCATCAAACTATACTTTATCTTTGGTAGCTTTGCCGGAAGGAAGCGATACTGGATCTATTGCTGAATGGAACACTACCTTCGATGATTTAATGTTTAGTTATGGGATTTCTGTAGCTGAGGAAGAAGAACCAGTTACCTTCTATGCATCTTACTCTCCTTTTACTCTTAATGGAGTTGATTATGATACTAATGTTAGTTACATGTATGACCTTGAAGATAGTGTTTCTTATAGTGCAGACAACCAAATAATTAATCAATCTGGCAATTATAGTTTACTTATTTATTCTGAGTCTGGGAACAACTATACTATTTATACATTAAACTCTGGATTTGGTGTTAATGACAGTTGGACTTGCACTGAATGGAATGAATTTGGGCTTACTTGTATGTTTTTCCAGTATAATGTTTTTACCTACATAAACTCTACTACAGATTATGTTTTCAATGGTTCTTTCATCAACAGTACTTTGAACGTAACTTCTTCCGGGACGTATCCACCATCTTTAACAGTAAGTCCATTGGAAGAAAGTTATTGTGGCGGTGCATACACTGGTGGGAATTGGACTATAGATAGTTCTATCAGTTGTAGTGATGAAACCATTTCGGTTGACGGTTATCTTAACGTTGTTGATAACAGCGAAACTTCTGTAACCCAATTTAATGCTTCTACTGATTCGGCTTATGATTTAAGGGGCAATTCTTCTGAGATCTCTTCAAGCATCCCTGATTTAATTAAAGATGAATCTGCTTATACTGCTGATTGGGACTCTGATGCTAGTAGAGAGTTTTATGTTTTAATGAACGAAACTGCAAATAAAATACTTCTTTATATCAATAATACGGATCTTGAGAATACTTATTACATGATTGATGTTGATGATAACTCTGATACTGGTGTTTCTATGGGTTATAGCCCAGGTACGGGTAGTGAAATACTTGTTTTAGTTAATTACACGGGATTAAGTAGCGGTGTTTTTTGTTGGAATACATCGGACCAAACTTACGTTACTCTTCTCTCCAATGATGGTGGTGTTTGTGACAATTCTTTTGGTGGTAATAGTGTTGCCAATCCAATTACAGTTTATGCAAATTTTAGTGCTGATGGCAACGTTGGTGAAGTTGTTATTGATGTTAACGGTTCTTGGAGTGATTATAAAATCATTAGAGTTGTTAGTGATTCTGTATATTCTTATACCACATTTAAGAATTCTAGTGTTGTTGAAGGCGTTGGTTTAGGGAATCTAACCTTAAATAATGTTACATTAAGTATTGATGGCAATCTAGCTGTTTCTGGATTGCTAAATGTTCAATCTTCAAATATTGAATTTCAGTTAACGGGTAATGGTTCCTCAAACTTTTCTTCATCTAGTCCTCAACAAATGATTATCAATTCTTCTATCATTAATTCTAGTATTCCATCTTACTATTTCGGTGTTTCTCTTGATGGTGATTCTATAGAATTGTTAAATAGCAACTTTTCACAGATTAGTTATCAAGATGGGCAAGGAGATGCTGGTTCGTTACTTTCTGGTGAGGGGATGGTGGTAAGTGGAAATACATTTACAAATTGTGGAAATACGTTTTATGCGGACGGTCCTACGGCCACTACTAATCTAAATTTTAGTAATAATGTTCTTACTGGTTCTTGTAGCATTTACTCTTCCAATCTTGGGATCAAAGATTCTATTTTTTATGGAAATTCTATGTCTTCTGGAGAATTTAAAAATGGTTTGAACATAACTTTTGAAAATAACGTTTTTCAGTCTATCTCACTTGATGACAATGGGGCAGATCCTGCAGAAAACCTAACTTTTATCAACAACAATATCACTTTTTATATTAATGATAATAACAACACCAAAACTAACACTTTGATTTACAACAATTCCTTTGGACAAATTGCTTTTGTTGATAAGGCCAACTTAAGTGTTTCTAGGTCAATTGGTCTTAATGATAACATTATTGTTGAGAACAATACGCTCGGATTGTCTGAGAAATCCGGATTGACTAATTTAAATAGTTCTGCCCAATTATTGTTTTACGGATTAAGTTGGTTAAGTGATGAACAACTATGTTCTGGAACTAATGGTGATCCTATCAACTGTGTGACTTGTGATTCTGCTATCAATTGTACTTACAATAACCTTACTGGAGTAATGCAGGCTAATGTAACTCACTTCAGCAACTATACCACTAACGGAAGTATTGCAGTTGCAGATGCTGGTGTTTTATCTATTTCCGTCTCTAAAACAGCCCTTAATCAAAGTGCCTTAAGTTTAGGTGATGTTGTCCCATATTTGATTAATATAACTAATGATGGGGACACAAACATTACTGATTTAATCATTTTAGATTATTATGATACTGACTTGAATTATACTTCAGCGTCCATTGACCCCAATAGTACTGATTATGATAATCAATTAGTTAATTGGACCTTAGGTTCATTAACTTTTGAACCAGAATCTTCAACTTTGATTTATGTAAACTTTACTTCAATATTATCTGCTCCTTCAGTTGGCAATACTATCAATGTAACGGCCATTGATACAGAAGCAGAAACAGTAAATCAATCTTCTTCAGTTTCTGTTTATATCAATTCTTATCCAGTATTAACTCAACCAGCAATCACTCCGGCAACAGCGTATACTAACGACACTTTAACTGCAAATACTACTTATACAGATACAGACGATGATTCTGGAACGGTTTACTTATTATGGTATGTTGATGCTGTTAATGTTTACAATCAAACTAATACTTCTGTAAGTAACGGTACAACTGTTATCACTACCTTATCTAGTTCTTATTTTAACAAAACTAATGTCGTTAATCTTTCAGTTTACTCTAATGACGGATTGATTAATTCTACAACTTCGTGGTCATCAAATACAATTACAATTACAAACTTAGCTCCTAGCTTTGATGAAGATTTAACTGCACAAACAATTAACTACAGTCAAACTCTTGCTTACGATATTAATTGTTCAGATGTTGATTCAGACACTCTAACGTATTATGACAACACCTCCTTGTTTAACATCAATAGTAGTACAGGATTAATTACAGATACGCCAACTCAAGAAGAAATTGGAGCCTATACTATCAACATAAGTTGTGATGACGGAACGATAAACACATCTCAGACATTTCTTTACAACATAACAGATGGTACTGCTCCAGTTATTAGAGTAACTGCTCCAGTTGGACCTACAAACGAAACAACTTCTGTTTTAAACGCTACTACTGATGAAAATGCCACGTGTTACTACAAAAATAGCACTGCTGACTATATAGTTATGTCAAATACCGGAAACACTACCCATTCACAAAGTATTACTGGATTGTCTTTAGGAAATAGCCTTTATTATGTACTATGTAACGATTCTTTTGCCAATAGTGCAACCCAGTCTTTCTATGTCTTAAGAACTAATGTTACTGCTAATACTTCTAATACTACTTTTGTTGATTTAATAGCTAATTCAACTACTACTCTAGCTCCTTTAACTGACCTTAACTTAACGCTTAACGTTTCTGAGACTTTAAGTAATGTGTCTGTTTCCGCCGCAGAATTTACTGAAAATCCTGAACAAGATGCTTTTGCAATTAGTGGTTATACTGTTACTGGTTTCCATTTCTTTACAATAGACATTCCAGAAATTACTGATTTAATCAATAAACTTACTCTACGCTTTAGTTATAATGAAACAGAACTTACTGCTGCCGGCATCTCTGAAGCGGATCTAAAACCATTTTATTATAATGCTACTTCAGAACTGTGGGTGCAAGAAACAGAATATTCTGTTGATACAACAAACGATTATCTTGAAGTTAATGTTACCCATTTAACTACATTTGTTTTAGGTACCTCTACTGTTATTGCTGTTCCTGAAACTCCTGCATCTTCTGGTGGTTCAGGTAGTGGTGGAGGCAGTGCAGTAATTACTCCAGTGGAAGAAGAACCAGTAACAGAAGAACCGATAACTCCAGAAGAGAAAAAAAACCTTCCAACAGAAGAGATTGTTGAAGAAATAATTTTGCCAATACCAAAGACAACTCCAGAATCAAGTAGAGCAAACTTGTTTGGTAAAGCAGTTTTAAGTGACTTTAAAGGGTTAGTTTACCAGTATAAATGGGTGTCATCTGGGGCAATTATCTTTGCTTTGATAATCTCATTATTACTTTATTTAGTAAGTACTCGTAAAACAAAGCATGTTATTGTTAAGGAAGTTAAAAGAGAACCTTCTGTGATAAAAAAAGAAGAACCCACTAATGATTATGATCAACTAAAAGTAAAAGAATTGGATCGTTATAAACGTGTTTTTGAGAAACCTGCTAGCTTAAAGAAGAAAGGTAAACAAGGAAAAGCTAAACAAAAAAAAGTTAAAGCAAAGAAGAGTGTAAAGATAAAATCTTCTCCGCACAAAAAACATAAATAAAGCAAAGATAGAGCAAAGATTTAAAATAAGGCTCACTTTTTCTTATTTCAATGAATTTTCAATATCTAGCTCCAATCGATTCAGGTAAGGCTTTATTAGACATGGCCTTTAAGAAAGCAAGAGAAAAAAGTAATGCTAAACCAATTAGTGGTGAGTGGTTGCAAATAATTAGGCAGAAGGAATCTGTTAAGCTGGATATTGTTAAAGATGTTTTAGTTTCAAGGCTAGACAAGATCTTAAAATCATTTCCTACAACAAAAGGATTACCTGACTTTTATCTTAAATTGATGGAATTAACTTTAGATTATCCTGGTTATAAAAAATCGTTGGGGGGAGTCAATTGGGCTATCGGGAAGATTCGACTTTTACAGAAAGATTATGTGTCTAAGATTAGTCACGCTAGAGAAAAGAACACTATTAAAAAAGTGTCTGCTGAGTTTTATGGTCGGGTTTCTTCGGTAATCAAACAAGTTGAAAAGAACTTGCAATATCTGGGAGAATGCCGAAGAATTATGCGTACTTATCCCGATATTAAAGAAATGTTTACTGTTTGCATTTATGGTTTTCCTAATGTGGGAAAAAGTACCTTGTTAAACAAATTAACTGGTTCTAAAGCGGAAGTGGCTGCTTATGCCTTTACTACTAAGATTATAAATTCCGGTTTTTTTAAGATTGGCGATAAAAAAATTCAGGTCTTAGATGTTCCTGGAACATTAAATCGTCAGGAAAAGATGAATAATATTGAATTGCAGGCAGATTTAGTTGTTAAAGAGCTTGCTAACATCATCGTTTATGTTTTTGATATTAGTGAATATTGTGGTTATTCTTTCAAGAAACAAGAACAGTTGTATAAAAATTTGGGCAGAGGTAAAAAAGTTTTGATTTATCTTAGTAAGAAAGATATGTTGGATGAAGATACCATCGCTGGTTTTAAACATAAGCATTATTCTATTGAGGAGATTCAGGAAAAGATTGCTTCTTTCGTGCCTAAGGAAGTTCCTGTAGTTAAAAAAGAAGAGGAAATCTTGCCAGAAGAATAAACCTTTTTTTTGTTTGTTTTGGTTTCATAGTTACGAAACTGTGAAACTACATGACTACGTAACTACGTAATTGTTCAAATAGTAAACTTTATAAATGGAAATACTTTTTCTACCTTGTTTAGATGGAGCAAAAAGAGGAGAGGTTGGCTAGAGGGATTAGTGCTTTTTCTAGAAGGGAGATTCTTAGACTGATTGCAGATAAAGAGATGACTGTAACGGAAATTGCTGAAAAGACTAACCAATCAGTTTCACTTGCTTCTAGACATTTAAAATTGCTTTATGATCTTGGTTTTTTGAACGTTAAAGTTAGTTATCCTAACAAATTATACTCAATAAAAGTAAAAGATTTAAAGGAGTTGTTAGACATTTATGATAAGGTCATCAAGAAACTATGACTGCTAAAAAGAAGGTGAACTGCAAGAGGAATAATAAAAGTAAAGAAAAGTATTTCTTAGCTTTATCTGTTCTTCTAGCCATAACTTTGCTTGTGGGACTTTCGGTTAAAGAAGATGGTCTAAATTCTAAGTTTGATCCGTTTA
>PFNQ01000048.1 GCA_002792115.1 Candidatus Woesearchaeota archaeon CG_4_10_14_0_2_um_filter_33_13
GAAAATTCAATTGGTGGAGTTTAATTAAAATCAATATTTGGTTTAGTACTTATTGATTATTTGGAAACACTGTCTAAATACGTAACTTTTATTAACTTTGATGTTATTAACTAGAATGGTGAAGAAGATGTCTTTAAAGAAAGAACTTTTACAAAAAGTGCCGGCTTCTATCAAAGACGAGCCTCATTTTACAGCTTTATTAGATCATATTGAAGGGCATAAAATAGAAACAAAGGAACATTTAGCAGATTTCTTAAAAAAAGAGATTGCTCTTATTGAAGGTTGGTTAGAGAGTAATACTCATTCCTCTGCCGCTAAAACAAAATCGGTAAGAGATAAAATTATTCATTTAGATGTATTAAAAAAATGTTATGATTTGTCCCAAGAATTTTTATTTTGATGGTTTAAATGGTAGAAAAAAATTTAAGTTCGTTTGATGGTACCAAGATCTATTATCGTGTTGAGAAAAACAAAAATCCTCATACTTTAGTCTTTTTGCATGGCGTTGGTGGGAACTGGACAGTTTGGAAGAAAGAATTACAATACTTTCAAAAAAGAGGATATTCTACCTTAGTTTTTGATCTGAGGGGCCATGGTTTGTCTGATGCACCTGATGATTTGAGTAAGTATCGTTTATACTCATTTTCTCGTGATTTACATAACATCTTAAATAAAGAAAAGATTGATCCGTTTACTTTAGTGGGTCATAGTCTTGGTGGAGGAGTGGCGATAAATTATTGTATGCGTTACAAAAAAAAGTTGCCTGTTTCTTTAGTACTAGTTGAGAGTTCTACTACTTTTCCGTTTAAACATAATCGTCTTTTAAATTTGGGAACTTACATGACTGAGTTTTTACGTTTTGTATCTAGTCACAAACTAACATCCAGGGAACATTTTTTTCATCTAAAAGATATAGATTTGTCTTTTACAGGTATGAAAGAAAATTTGAAGATTATTTCTCATCTGTTACATATCACTCCTATCAGAAGTGTTGTTAAAGCTTTGGATAACCTAGAAAACTTTGTATTTAAAAATCATAAGCGAATAGATCTTACTATGAAAAATTTTCCTTCTCCAATATTGCTCATTGCGGGTAGATTAGATGAGGTTATTCCTCCTAAATATGTTCGTCTAGTTAAAAAGTTGAATAACAATGCTAAATATCATCTATTTAGAAATGCTGGACACAAAGTTATTATGGATCAAGCAGATCAAGTTAGTCATGTAATTCATAATTTTATCAAAGAAAGTTTAGAAAATGCAAAAAAATAAAATTGTTAAATGGACGAAATTTGTTAAGATTGTCAAAATTGTTTAAATTAGGGTAATTAAAACAATTAAGATTATTAAAAAATTAAGGTGCTTAACCAATAGGTTAGAATTCCTAATAGTGCACCTGCAGACAAATCAATCCAATCGTGTTTCTTTAAGTGATATCTTGAGTACATTACTAACAAAGAGACAAGTATCCAAAATAAGGTTGTATAAACAGAGTTGAATTTAAAGATAAAAACCATGGCTACAAAAACAATTCTGGAAGCATGAATACTAGGAAAGGAAGATGCATCTAAGCGTTCTATCCAATTGTTATGTTTTTGTTTGTTTGGTCTGTTTTTAAAATAAATTAAACGGATTGATATAGAGATTATGTAACTTATAGCTAAACCAAATATGAGTAATAAGACCAATTTGTATTCTTGCACTGATAAAAACAATAATAAAAATAGCCCGTAAAGTGTAATACTTCCTAAGGCAGTGATATCTCGAATTGGAGCAATATCAACGTTGTATTTTTTTAACATAAAAGAATCATATTTTTCAATATTATAAATGTTATTATTGTGTTTATTTCCTTCCATGGTTATGTTAGAGAATATAAATATATATAAATCAGTTATGTACCTATGTAGTAGTAATGAAATTAATGGTGATGCAAAATGACAAATGATGATAAAAAAAGAACTTTACCTCCCTTGGAACCAACTACTTACCGCCTTGATCCTGATAATTTGGATTTAGATGGTCGTTTGACTAGGGGAGAACAACCAGAATTGGATTTAGAGATCGTTGTTCCTGGTGCAGAAATGCAAAGGAGTAGATTAAATGCAACTCAAGATGTTCTTTACGTAGTGATTGAGGACATGCAGGAACAAAGAGAAACCTTATCTAGAGTACTATTGAAAGGTTACCAAACTTTAGAAACACAGGCTTTAACGAGGGGAGTAGAGTTAGGTCGTCGCGATGTTGTTGCTTTTCCTTCTGCTGTTGCTGCAGTGGATGCGTTGGCATTTAACAAAGAAGTAAGGTTAACACAATATTTTAGGGATGATGGAAAATTGAAGAAAAGAGAAGGTGTCGTTAATGGGGCCAAATTTTCAAATCATCTTATTTTTGCTTTTGTTGATTACAGGATGGATCAGGGAGACAAAGGTGTTTTTAGTGAAGATCAAGTAAGATTATTTAAAGAAGCGAGAGCTATTCGAAGTTCATTTTCTGGAGCCACTATTGAAGTAGCTAGGGCTAAACAGGTAGAACTGGATAGGTTGTCAAAAGAATTTGAGGCTGCTGGTAGATCTTACACCAGACCTGGAACAACTTTTGCTTATGCAATGGCTAATGATCCACGTTTAGTTGGATTAGAATTTGTATCGGCTAACATCGATCTTGTTGCCCAAGATCCAATTTCTGTACAGCTAGAAAGGTCTACACAAAGTGGAAAACTTCCAGTTGTATTGTATCTTCCAAAATCGGCTAATCCATTGGCAGATGCTAGAACTGCATTTTATTCATCTTTAGGTGTAACTAGAGAATTAACAGATGTGGTTGGTGAGACAAGAAGAGCTTGTGCTGGAAGGACAATTACTGAAGATGTAGTGAGGAGTAATTTCTTTGCTGGTAAGTATGTTCAGTTGAAAGGATTAGATAGAAAATAAGTGTTTTTTCTTTTCTTTATCTATCTTTGATTTTCTTAATCTTTTAATTTTCTTTAATCAATAAAATCGTAATTAAGAATTGTTTATCATCAGATTATAAGGTATAATCCCTACTACTCGCACATAAACTCCACCAATAGTTTGTTGATAATGTTGTTCTAATCTTGCAACTTCCATACTTAATCTTTGTTCTGTTGATTGATCAACATTTGTAAGCCACATCATAATAGATTCATTAACATTAGCAGATCCATTTAACTTAAACAGGTGAGGATTTCTTAATTCTGCTTCTATCTGTTGTAAAACTGGTTGCAATTGCTGATCTTGTGAACATGACCTTAATCCTTCAATGTATTCTTTGAAATATATTCCTAAGTGCCTTGTTGTTCTGGTAAATCTTTCTCTACGCCGATTTAGTTCAGTTGCTTTATCTGTTAATTCTCTTGCAACTTGAATCCTTGGTCTATAATCTATCAAAGTTTTACACTCAGAAAATCTTTCTTCTAATCTAATTACAGTATCCTCTAAACCACCAATTCGCATTTTAATCCTCAAAACATTGTTTTACTTGTAAAAAACATAGTTGCTCTGGTTCCTCCTTCTGAACTCACTCTTTCAAAATGTGAATAGGCGTTTTGTAAAGAACCAAACCTCTTTACATTTATAGTTCCTTCTCCACCACTACCATCTTCTCTACTGGAGAAATTAACTAGGCCTTGTTGTGTTGTATCATTAACATATGCAGTCATCTCCATAGCTTTTTGTGGATCAATACCAATTCCATCATCAGTAATCGCTAAATAATATTCTATGTTTATGTTTGCCGGAATATGCATCTCTCTTTTATATCTTTCTTGTTCTGATAGTGTTAGGGTAGAAAATTTTCCTAACCGAATCGAGATGTTGTTTGCATCTCCATGTTTAATTGCATTTCTAGCTAAATCCACAACTGCACCAACAAAAAGATCTTTTATGGATTGCAGGGCATATTCACTTCTATCTCCTTCAACATCTATAGTATATGATAATGGATAACTAGTTTTTAATTGTTCTAATGATTCAGTTATAGTGGCTGCAAGATCAACTTCTGTGTTAATTCCTTTAAGCATATCTTTAATTTTATCCACATTATGATGAATTGATTCGGAGTGTTTCTTAACTTTTGCATAAGCTGCAATTTTCTCTATTGTTGGAGCAACTAACGCTTCTATTCCAGTTGTATCTATGGACTCTCCTAAGCCTGAAACCGACCTTTGGTGTTGTCTGGCATATTCAGTTAATAATTCGTCGCTGAACAACATTGCATCACCAATTTTTTCTCTTATGTCTTCAATAGTTGTTTCTTCTTCCATTGAAAGTTCTAGTTCAAATGTTTCATTAACTTGTGTTAAGTATTCTCTAGCCCCGGCAATATTATTTTGTCCTGTTAACAAACCGTACAAGCTTGTAGCAAACTGAGTGACGGTAATTTTTTGTAATTCAGAATCAATTTCTCTGAGATGATTGACAATATCATGTCTTTCATAAGAAGTTTTTAATCCAACAATTTCTCCATAAAGGCGGAAGATTGTTTCCGCTTGTTGTCTTGTTCTTTCATACAAGTTAAGAACTTCTGCAGTTCTTTGTTTTACTTTTCCTGCTAAATCTCTTTCACTTTCTCTTACTTTGTCCAATGCTTGTTCTAAAGCAGCATGTCCTTCTCTGGCTGCATCCATCCTTTGTTGGTTTTCTATTTGAGCTCTTTCTAAAGCTTGATTACTCCCAATTCTAAACCATCCACTAGCCCCGGCAATTGCTGAAGCAGCGTATAATGCTGGTTCAGCCAAGTCTGTGCCTACTAAGTGTAATCCTGCTCCTGTTAAAAAAGCAGCGGAAACTGCCCAAAATGCTCTTTTTTTAAGATGTTCTTTACTAGTCTTTGGTTTTTTGTAATCCATTCTAAGAATGGTTGAATGTCGACCATCAGCTCTCGTCGCTTCTTCTCCTTTCATTGCTTTTTGAACAGCATCCTCTAATAAAACATAATGTAATTGATTTAATTTCCACATAGTTGGAACTCCATCTAAAATTCCTCCCGTGTAACTCTGGCCATTAAAATCAAAGCGTGGATCAAATAAAACAGGAACATCATCAATTTTGTACCATTCTGATTCTGGAAATTCATTGTAAGCAATCTCAATAGTTACCCCCAATGGTTGATCTCGAACGAACCATTCTGTAACGTTATTAAAGCGAGTAGCTTCTTTTTTAGCTCCTTTGTAAACCATACTTAACGGAGCTAGGCGAACTAAATTATGATGGATGCCTAGATTAGTGTGCTGCATTGCTGTTAATCCGATACGATAGGCTACTGGTCTTGGATCTTCATCTCCTAAATCACGAAAAATTTCATCTACTCTCTGAAATACATGCAAAGACCTTTCCCAAGACGTATATCTTGCTTCATCATTATAATCTTGCCAATTAGGAACATCTGTAAGAGTATGAAGTGCTAAGATATCGATGATACTTTGAGGACCATGGGTTTTATACCATCCTGAATATTGTTCGATTAAAGCAGTGTTTTCTGGTTTTTCTGCAAATTTTCTTAATGGCAAACCACTTTCTATGGCTAGAATTTTGGCATTAACTAATACTGCCCAAATATTGTGCTGCATATTTACTTCTTCCCTAACTGCTCCTTCATTATGGCGGGCCATTATCCTGGCTGGATCTAAAAATTGCCGATATCGTTTTTGCAATGCTGGATCAGTAAGTACAACTTCATCAAGGGTCTGTCTAGTCAATTTAATTAGGGAAGTCAAAATAAAGTATAAAAGTCTTTCGTTACTCTAGAATAGTTAAAAACCCTTAATAAGTCCAAACCCTGTATCTTCTCATGATCTTTAGTATTTTATATAATATTTATGGATTTACAATCGGGATTGTGATAATTTTAATCTTTACTTTGTTAGGTTTTTTCTTACAAATTTTTGTTAGGAAAAGTAAAGTTAAAAGAATTTGGCAAGGATTATCAAGGTTATTATGTAATTTAATTTTGAAATTACTTTTTTTAAGAATAAAAGTGGAGGGATTAGAAAATATTCCTTCTGGTCAATGTATTATTACACCAAACCAACTAAGTCATCTTGATGGCATAGTGGTTAAGAAATTCGTTAAGAAAGATATTTTTGCCATTACTGAACCTTTTGACAAGTTTAACTCATTTGCCGCATTCTGGATGAAAAAGTTGTCTTTTGTAGATTTGCGAAGAACAAAAGAAGAGGATCAGAGATATCCTAATAGCCATAGTCGTAAAGAAGCGATGCTTCTTGCTGAAAAGCAATTGAACTCTGGGTTAAGTTTGTTAATCTTTCCTGAAGGACACTTTGAAAGAGATAAACAACTTAAAAAGTTTTATCCAGGAGCCGTAAAGTTATCTTTAGCAACGGGCGTTCCAATTGTTCCAGTTTCTATTCAAGGCACGGAAGAAGTTTGGCCCCCAGATAAAATGTTGCGCAGACCGGCAACAATAATAATAATAAAGTTTGGAAGACCATTTTTAAATAAAATAATGAAGAAACCTACAGAAAGGTTAATTAAGCAAAAAGTAATACTTCTTAAGAAAGAGATTGCCAAGATGTTACCGCAGAGTTTTTTGTCAAAGAGGTGGGAGAAAAATGTCTAAACCAGAAGTTAATCATCAAAAGAATAAGACTAATCAAAAGAGTAAGTTCGAAATTCAACCAGCAAAGCACATTGAGAGATTAGTTCCTTACAAAACATCTGAAGCTTTTAGGACCATGTTAAGACAAGAAGTTTTTCGTTATGTTAATCACAAATATGTTGCTAAATTAGACTATAACGAATCGGTGTATCCTCCTTCACCAAAAGTAATTAAATCTGTTAAGAAAGCTTTGAAAAGTTATCCTCTTAATTGGTATCCTGATCCAGATTATTTGGAATTAAAGAATGAGATTGAAAAGGTTCATGAAGGTAAAGTTGGATTTGAAAATATTCTTATCACTAATGGGTCGTGTGAAGCTTTAGCAGTAATTGCTAAAACTTATTGTAATCATGATCAAGAAGTTTTATTGATTTCTCCAACTTATGATTACTTACGTTATTCTGCTGAAGCAGAAGGAATTAAAGTTAAAAATTTTTTCCTTGATAAACAATTTAGATTTAATTTTGATGATTTTAAAAAAAGTGTTAACAAGAAAACAAAAGTAGTTTATTTAGTAAATCCAAATAATCCTACTGGAACAACCTATTCTGTTAAACAATTGAAAGAAATTGCAGCATATTTAGAAAGTAAAAAAGTAATTTTAATTGTTGATGAGGCTTATCTGGAATATACTAATCTTCCATCAGCAATAAATCTAATGAAGGGATTTAGTAACATTGTTGTAACTAGAACTTTTTCTAAAGCCTATGGTTTAGCTAATTTTAGGGTGGGATATTTAATTTCTAATGAGAAAAACATTAAATGGATGGATAAATTGATTCCAGATTTTCCCATTACTACAATTAGTGAAGATGCTGCTATTGCGGCATTAAAAGACCAGAAATATCTTTTAAAAAATGTTGCTAAAATAAATCAAGATAGAGAATTATTAGTTAATGGTCTTAAAAACAAAGGGTATACCGTTTTTAATACTCCCGCGAGTTATATCTTAGTTCAAGTTGAAGATGTAGAAAAAGTTAACAATCTGTTATCAAAAAATAATATTGTTGTTCGCCCGAAGAAGCATATCTATCCTTTGGATAACTTTATTCGAATAACGATTGGAACAAGAAGCGATTGTAAAAAGGTACTTTCTTTACTATGACACTTAGATATAACATGAATCAAAATAAATTACAAAATATTTCTGAACTCATTGATTATAATTTTGATAAAAAAAAGAATGGACTAGCATTAATTAATTTAGCTAATTCTGAGGAGAGATATACCTACACTCAATTTAAAGATGAAGTTGAAAAGGTTGCTAAGATACTTATTGGAATTGGTGTGAAAAAAACAGATCGATGTGCGATATTTTCTTTTAATTGTCCAAAATGGGTTATTGTGGATTTAGCTATCCAGAAACTTGGAGCCGTTTCTGTTCCACTTTACTGGCGATCTACACCTAATGAGATTGAATATATTGTTAATTTGGTTAATCCAAAAGTTATATTTTTTGGTGATATGGCTTTAGCTAGAGTATTCCAATCATTAAAAACAAAAACGCAACTTCATTCTGTTCTGTTTAGTGAGGAAAAAGAAAAAGGAACGTTAAACTGGTCATCTTTTTGTAGTCTTAAAGGCATAGATAATGTTGAGAGGGTATCAGAAAATGATTTAGCTCGTATTGTCTTTACCTCTGGTAGTACTGGCGCTCCTAAAGGAGTTATGTTAACACACAAAAATTTAATTTATGAGGCCTTTGCTTTAAGTAAAGGGTTTAAGATTAATCCAAGTGATATCTTTTTATCTTACCTTCCTTTAAACCATATGTTTGGTCTTGCTGGAGAGGTTTATACCCCTATACTTGCTGGAGCAGAAATTAACTTTTCCAATGATCCAAAAGCAGCAATTGGTTATTTATCTCAGGTAAAACCTACAATTTTTTTATCTGTTCCTTTTGTATTAGAAAAAGTTTGTAAAAATTCTTTACAAAAATTGTCATTCTTAGGTTTAGAAGAAAAGTTGATGCAGTTAACAGAACGGAGACCACCCTTTGCGTATAATTGGTTATTGAATTATGTTGGAAAAAAGATCAAACAAAAATTTGGTGGTCAGATTCGTTGTTTAATTGTTGGTGGTGCTCATCTAAGTAGAGATGTGGAAATATTTTTTAAACACACAAATATTCCTTTATATCAAGGTTATGGTATGACTGAAGCAGCTCCTGTAATAGCTGTTAACACCCCCGGACATAGTAAGATTTTTTCTGTTGGCAATCCATTTGATAAAATTAAGATTTCAAAAGATGGAGAAATCTTAGTAAAGGGAGAGAATGTTATGTCTGGCTATTTTAAAGACGAAACTAAGACATTAGAGGTTTTACAACATGGATGGTTACATACCGGTGATTTGGGTAAGGTTGATCATTATGGGCATCTTTTTATCTATGAGCGTAAGGACGATCTAATTGTTTTATCTACAGGAAAGAATATTAATCCCTTGCCGATTGAAGAAAAGTTGGAAGAATTATTTGGAATTTTTAAGGCGGTTGTTTATGGTAATAAGAAACCATATTTGGTGGCGGTTTTATTTGTTAGTGGCAATATTAATGTAGATTATGAGAAAAAAGTTGTTAAACATCTACAGTTGATAAATGCTTATCTTCCTCATTATGAACGGGTGGTTAAATATAAATTATTGTCCGCTAAAGATTTAGAAGGATCAAAATCTCTCAAAGTAAGTCGTAAAAAGATAATTAATGAACAAAGAGAAGTATTAGAACAACTATATCTCCAAAACTAAAATAAAGTAAAATAAGAATAAAACAAGAATAAACAAAAATAAAACATTATTCTAAAAAATTAATTTAATTTTAAGTTTAGTTCTTCTCCTTGTAAACTAATTCCATTAGTTGTTCCATCTAAAACAACGAGAGTATCATCTTTATTGTTAAGGGTAAAACTTCCAGAATATTTGTAAAAACCAATCTCTTCATTCTGAACTAAATAAGTTAGTTTTTCTTCTACCGCTAAAGAACCCTCTCCTGGTGGTAAGACCAATTCATCCAAATCAAGTTGACTGAGGGATAAACTATTATAATCTAAGTTTTCAAAAGAAATTTTAATCTCTCCTTTTGAAGATAAAGCTATATCATTAACCTCAATGCGTTTAGCTGTTCCATCAACGGAAGCACCTTTTGGTTCTATGCCAAAATCTCCACTAAACCCGATTATTCTTAAGTTAACATCATTTAGGTTATTTAGTTCTAATTTGTCGTTATTAATTTTGATAATAGTACTTAAATCATTAAAGTTAATCGAAAGATCTTCCACATCTGCTTTTGTATCAAAATAAGGAACTTTATCCAGTTTAAGAGTAAAATCTATTTTGTTTACTCTTTTAACAACCTTTTGTGTATCGGTCTTTGCTGTTTCTGGAGTGTTGTCTTTAGAAAACGTAAAATCTAAACCACTCCCTTCATTGGCAGTTGTGTCTGTATCCAATTGAACTTTCTCATCTGCTCCGACAAAAGCACTAGTTAGGCTTAATCCTTCTTTATCGTTATTGATAAATAAAAATAAAAAAATTGCTCCTACTACCAATGTAATAACTACAACATAAAATCTTAAATGGTGATGATTGGGGGTATTTGAATTGAACATGATTTACACCTCTATTTTAATATTGAATCTTTAAAGAATAGTATTTAATAAACTTTTTGCTTTTCTAAAATGCTTATTGATGTTTATTCCTTTTTCTTTTCAGGATGCTTACTAAGTTTAATTTGTCTTTCAATAACAGCCATAACTTCTTCTGGTTTATCAACATCACTAATCTCAAAGGAATTTTGACCACTAACCGTAACTGAAATAGTTCCATAACCTAAAATTCTTTGAATTCTGCTTTGTTTAACATTAATGTCTGGAACAAACCCCAAAGGATGATAATAAATGTTTTTTTTATCTTGTTTGATAATCCCCTTTATTATCTCTAATTTTTCTACTCCAATCTCATATCTTAACGTAGCTCGAGATAATTCAATGAGGAGGATAATTACTAAGACTAATCCTAAAAGAACAGATTCAATTGTTGACATTAAAATTATTATTTTTATTTTAGAGAAAAACCATATACTGAAGATAATGAAAACACAAATATATTCTACCCAAAATGCTTTTCTGGTATTCTTTAAAGTGAAGGGTACTTTTTTATCAAGCAAAGTTTCCTCTTTATCCATAAAGAGATTAATCTAAAAAGCTTTATATATTTTATGGGGAATATCTATTAAATGCCAGAATTACCAGAAGTGGAAACAATTGTTAGACAGTTAAGAACTAAAGTTAAAGGAAAAACGATTGTTTCTGCAGAGATTTTTGATATGGGGGTGGTTGACCCCAATATAAAAGCAATTCTTCCAGTTAAGATTTTGGATGTGCTTAGAAGAGGAAAATCAATTATTTTTTATTTAAATGATGGTAAATTCATTTTAACCCATCTAAGAATGACGGGCCATTTTTATTATGTTAATATTTTACCCAACGAAGAATATCGTAAGTTTATGGTGGGAAAATTTGATTTTAGTGATGGCACATTCTTAACCCATAATTCTATTCGTAAATTTGGTAGTATGCGCTTAGTTGATAAGGATAGGTTGAAGCAAGAGTTGGATAAGCTTGGCGTAGAACCATTAGGAGCTGGGTTTACATTAAATCGATTTAATGAGATTTTGGGTAAGAAAGCTCGATCTAACATTAAAACTGTGTTGTTGGATCAGAGCCAAATTGCGGGAATAGGCAACATTTATGCACAAGAAGCACTTTATTTTGCTGGGATAAATCCTTGTCGCAAAGCTGGAGAAATTCAGTTTGAAGAAGTTAAGAAGTTACATTTAGAAGTAGTTAGAATCTTAACGGCAGCGGTAAAACAAAAAGGTTCTACCGTTGATAATTATTCTAATATTGATGGTGCTGGAAATTATCAAAAGTATCTAGTGGTGTATAATAAACAATTTTGTCCAAAAAAACATCCATTAGAAAAGATTAATCTAGGCGGAAGGGGAACATCTTTCTGCTCAGTATGTCAGAGGTGAGAGCTATGTTAAAAAAGTTGTTAAGTAAATTTAAGAGAAAAGAAGAGAAAAAGTATCCTAATCGTTTTTTAAAGTTTTATTATGAAAACCAGCAACGTTTAAACAAGGAAAGACGTAGTACATATACTGAAAAGAAAGATGCTGGTATTTGCGTTCGATGTAATAAGAAAGCTCTTTCTGGAATTGTTTTTTGTGATTACCATCAGAAAAAGCAGATCAATTATAACAAGAAAGCAAGGCTAAAATAATTAGTTTTAAACTAACTATTTTTTACTTTTTTTATTGCCTTAATTCCCTTACTGTTCCAAAGTTGAAGATCTCTTCTCCAACAACAAAAACTTGGAATTTAGAAACATCTTTAAGATATGGGCTTAATAATTTTTCTTTGAGTATGTCCGTTCCTTCTAATAACGGATTAAAACTAGGCATTACAATTAATTCCTTTTGTTTATATTTACCCTTTAAGAAACACTTAAACTTTTCAACCTTGCCATGATCTTTAAGAACAATTGCTGGATGTTCATGTCCAATTACCACTCTTTTTTTTGTTGTGGGTATAGTTTTATCTCCATGAACTATTAATATATTATCAACTTCATATTTTTCTAGTACCTTGATATTTCTTTTTAAGGCAATTGGACCAAGAATTTTGTCATGGTTTCCTTTTATTAAAATAATCTCTTTACTATTCTTAGTTAAGAAGTCAATTAATTGTAATACATCTTCCCATTCTTGTGAAAGAACTTTTCCAAACTCATGTTTAAGATCGCCATTAATGATGATTATTTGTGGTTTTGTTTTCTGGATTATTTTTTGTAACCTTTTTGTAATCTCTTGTATTTGAAATTTTGGTAAAAAAATACCTTTTTTTTGCATATACTCTTCATATCCCAAATGGAGATCACCAATTATTAAAATCTGTTCTTTTTTAATCCACAAGGCCAAATCTACAATCTCTATTTCCTGGCTGATTTCCATCTAATCTTTATTGTGCAGAAACTTTTATAAATGAATTGTTTATTTTGCGCTTATAGTATTTGTAGATAAATACCTGACAATCCTGCCCCAGTGGCTTAGAGGTTAGAGCAATCGGCTGTTATCCTTAATAGGGAAGATACCGATGGATCGTCGGTTCAATTCCGACCTGGGGCGCTCATTTTTCTTGTAAATAAGGATCAATTAAACACATCTCTGGAGAAAATGAAGTTAAAGAGAGTTCAGCTTTCTTATAATGTTTTCTTACAAAAGCATCAACTAGATACTGGCGAGTATCTCTTAACATTATCTTTAAGGCGTATTCAGAAGTATTTCGAGGTTGAAATCTTAAGTTTTGAATCAAAGGGCCGTTGGAATAATCTATGTCTTCTCTAATATTAGAAAGAATCCCCACAATCCTTCCGTGTTCTTGATCCACGTAAACCCCGCCGCTATTTCCGTGGATGCCTTTGACGTTTGTTTCTATTATCGGTCGGCCATTTCTTAATCTAACATTAATGACTTGTCCTTCTCGAACAACCAATTTTTCTTTATCATAGGCTAATAAAGCGATAGGCATACCGGAATAAACAACTTCTTGATAAAACTGAACTCCTGGCGTGTAATTTAGGGTTTTTTCAGAATTGATAATGGCAATATCAGCTAGGGCATTAGACTCTACTACTAGTTGAGCATCTTGTAATTGCATAGGACCTTTTGGACTATGGCTGACATCATATCTATTTTCTTGGTCGTCTGCAACATGTTGAACAGTAAGAATTTGGTTGTAGCTGACGATACAACCACTACCAAAACTATCTCCTGCCCTTATTCGTACTAGATTGGCAGCAACACTTTGGTATTGTGGTTTAATTCTATCCAATTGTAAGAAAGTTACAGTTGGTAAAGTTCCTGTTTCTGTAAAGACTGTAACTTTTTGCTCTAGGGACGATATTTGAATAGATGTTTCTACTATCTCGCGAACAATTCTTTCTAAATCGTTCGTTTGTTCTGTATAAGTTTCAGCCTGTGTGCATTGTTGCTGCGATCTTTCCTCCGGTGCACTAAACAATAACGCTGCCCCTAAACCTAATGCTCTGAGAAAATTACCTGCCCCCATCTGGGCGGGTAGTAAAAGTTAATTTAAAAGGATTGTTATCTAAAAGTCGGTATAACCTTCAGCTCGTTTTGTTTTAGTACAATTTCTACAAAAATAATCTTGATATAGAACAATTTATAAAATATTGTTACTCTAAAAATAGATTTCCTTTAAATTAAAAGTCTAACTCTTAAAAGGTTAATCATTAAAAGGTTAACTTAAACCAATATCATAAATTGTTTTAGCAGTCTTTTCTATCAAAACAACATCTTTGCAATTTTTGAATAAAAGTTCGCCATGAGAATGTATAATAATTTCTCCTGCTTCGGAATCAACCACTAACAAAATTGGTGTTTCTAATAAAACTTTAAACTTAACTTTGATTTTACTTAGATTAATCTTGCCTTTTTGCAATAACTTTGTGGAGAAGGCTGCCCGTGTTTTACATTTTGCTAAGGAAAATTTTATTACCATAGTAATTAAATTGTCTTTTTTTATTATAAACTTAACTCTTAATAAAAGCGAATGATTTAAATACTAAATTTATTTTATAAGAGAATATATTTATGAGGTGATTTTGATGGCAAAAAAAAGAGGAAGTAAGGCAGCATCTACTGGGACTACCTTTGGGAAAAGTGGAATTGAATTACATCGAGTTGCTCATTACACATTTTTTGTAGGATTATTGATAGCGATAGTGGCTGGATTATTTAGAAATATAATCTCTCCTGAAGTTTTAGTTACAACGTTGGTAATTCTTGGGTTTGTAGTGGGATTATTTAATTTGACTGCACAAGAAACAACTCCATTCTTAACTGCAGCGATTGCTTTGATGTTAGCAGGAATTGTTAATCTTGGTTTAATTCCTGGCGTTGGTCTTTATCTTAGATCAATCTTAAGCAACATTGTGGTTTTTGTTGTACCTGGAGCAATTATTTTAGGAATGAAAACAATTTGGAAGCTTGCTTCTGATTAATTTTCTTTCTTACTTTCTTACTTTTTTAAATTTTTATTCTTTGTTCTTATGTCACAAGATTTATAAATCGTTTATTTTCTTAAATGGTATATTCAGTATATGTGGGTGAGAAAGATTAATAATAAAACATTTGAATGTCCGGGTTGTAAAAGAACTTTTATTGCTCCTGTTTTCTCTGGTTTAATTAAAGTTGGTTGTCCATTCTGTAGCAATAGAATAAAGATTTAAAAGGGATCAAGTTTTCTTTAGGAAGATGAGTGCATTATTACAGATGGTTCTGTTAACTTTAGCTCCGTTCTTAGAATTAAGAGCATCAATACCTTACGGGGTTTTTGCTACTAATTATTCATTGTTGACAGTTTTTACGATTTGTGTGTTAGTAAACATTATTTTGGGGCCAATCGTTTATTTTTTTTATGACAAAATAATTCACATCTTTTTAAAAATAAAATTTATTGATCGAATTTATCAAAAGATGGTCTTGAAAACACAGAAAAAAGTTCATCCTTATGTTGAAAAGTATGGTATATTGGGATTAGCTGTTTTTATTGGTGTTCCTCTTCCCGGTTCCGGAGTTTATACTGGTGCATTAGCTGCTTATTTACTTGGTTTTAGAAAAAGAGATTTTTTGTTTGCAACTATAATTGGGGTGGTCATTGCGGGAATTATAGTAATGTTAGTATCTACTGCTGGAAACGGTATTTGGCAGTTTCTAATTAAGAAAGTCTGAAGATTTAATTTGTTGTAGTGTCTTATATTTAACTTAATCTCTCATCAATTTCTTTAGCAACTTCTTTTAGTTGGTTAAAGATACCTTCTATGTCTCTATGCATATCTTTAATCATCTCTTGTAGGTTAGCCTCTCTTAATAGATAACCGCCTTGTTCTCTAATTACAATTCCAGAATCCATCAATTTAGTAAGGTGATGAACAACCGTTCCCCGGCTTAGGTGTAATCTTTCAGCTACTTCATCCGAAGTAACGGGATTGTTATTCTTAGATCTTTTGACTAATGTAATAAATACTCGAAAACAACTGCTGTCTTTATCTCTTAAGTTGAACAATCCTAAAGAATTTCCTAACCATTGAAGCTCTTCATTGACATTATCTGCCGCTTTTCTACGAATTCTCACAATTGTAATGCGATTGGCCATAACAATGGTGTAATTCTTTTGCTATTTTTAAGCATTTCGCGAAAGGTTTATATACTACATGCAACTTAGCTAGTTTTAGTTGACCTTAAGTCAACAGCAGTTGGTAAAACTGTGCTTAAAAATGGAGGACCTGTTTAAAGAATGAGTTTAAAAAAAGAAAACAAGGTTGAATCAACTGAACCGACTCAAGAGCAAGTTAAAACTGAGCCAGTTCAAGAAAATGTTGAGAAACAACAAGACCCTTTAATGGAGATGACAGACTTATTAAAAAGAACACAAGCTAATTTTGAAAATTATCGTAAACAAACTGAAAAGCGTGTTGAGGACATTCGCTTAATGGCTTCTCGTAATATAATTTCACAGCTTTTACCAGTGATTGATAATTTTGAATTGGCGATAAAGTCTGGTAGTAATAATGTACAAAATAATGAGTTGGTTAAAGGTATTGAGTTAATATATTCTCAATTTTTTACAATTCTTGAAGATAATGGTGTAAAGGCTATTGAATCTGAAGGAAAGAAATTTGATCCCTATCTTCATGAAGCTTTGATCAAAGTGGAGAGCATGCTTCCAGAAAATGTGGTTGTTGAGGAATTACAAAAAGGTTTTACTTTGAACAACGTAGTAATAAGGCATGCTAAAGTAAAATTATCTTCAGGTAAGAAACTAGAAGTAAAAGAAGAAAATAAAAACGAAAATAAAAACGAAAATAATAATCAGGGAGGTCAATAAAAAATGACAGATAAAAAATTTAGTGGAGCAACAATTGGAATTGATTTAGGTACAACCTTTTCAGCTATGGCTGTATTAGAGGGTGGAAAACCAAGCATTATTTCTAATGTTGAGGGAACAAGAACTACACCTAGTGTAGTACATATTAAAGATGGCGAAATTATCGTCGGACAGATTGCCAGGAATCAGGCTATTGTTGATCCTTCTCATACAATTCGTTCTATTAAAAGAAAGATGGGTAGTAATGAGAAAGTTGAGATTGATGGTAAGGAATACACTCCTGAACAGATCTCTGCAATGATTTTACAAAAGTTAAAGAAAGATGCAGAAGATTACATTGGGCAGCCTGTTAAGAATGCAGTAATTACTGTACCTGCTTACTTTAATGATTCTCAAAGACAAGCAACAAAACATGCAGGAGAGATTGCCGGTTTAAACGTATTAAGGATAATCAACGAACCTACTGCAGCAGCATTAGCTTATGGTTTAGATAAACAAGATAGGACTCACACTATTTTAGTTTTTGACTTTGGTGGTGGAACTTTTGATGTTTCTATCCTTGAATTAGGAGATGGAGTATTTGAAGTTAAAGCTACTAATGGCGATAACATGTTAGGTGGAGATGATGTTGATGAAATTATCATGAACCATTTAATTAGTAATTTTAAAAAGTCAACTGGGATTAATTTGAACAATGATCCAACAGCTGTGCAAAGATTAAAGGAAGCATCAGAGAAAGCAAAGATTGAACTTTCCACTAAGGCTAAGGTTGAGATCAGTTTACCTTTTATCACTGCTGATCAAAATGGACCAAAGCATATCAAAGAAGAGTTGACTAAGGCTAAATTTGAAGAATTAATTGCTGACATCTTGCGGAGATTAGAAATACCTACTCGAAACGCACTTAAGGACGCAAATTTGAGTTTAGACAAGCTTGACAAAGTTATTTTTGTTGGTGGTTCTACTAGAACTCCTGCAGTGCAAGAATTAGTTAAGAGATTAACCGGAAAGGAAGGAGACAAATCAGTTAATCCTGACGAGGCAGTAGCAGTAGGTGCAGCAATCCAAGCTGGAGTTATGGCTGGAGACGTTAAAGATGTTTTATTATTAGATGTCACACCTCTATCACTCGGTATTGAAACACTTGGCGGAGTTTTTACTAAGTTGATTGATCGTAACAGTACGATTCCAACTAGGAAAAGCCAAGTGTTCAGTACCGCAGCTGATAATCAGACTGCAGTAACTATTAGGGTTGCACAGGGTGAAAGGTCAATGTTTAACGACAACAAGTTGTTAGGTCAATTTGATCTAGTTGGTATTCCACCAGCTCCGAGGGGAGTTCCTCAAGTTGAAGTCACTTTTGATATTGATGCTAACGGAATACTTAACGTCGGAGCTAAGGATCTTGGTACTGGAAAAGAACAGACTATCAAACTTACTGGATCAAGCAGCTTGAGTAAAGATGAAGTTGAGAAGATGCGTCAAGATGCAGAGAAGTATGCTGCTGAAGATGAGCAAAAGAAAGCTAAGATTGAAGCAGACAACAATGCTGAATCTGTTATCTTTCAAACAAAAAAAGTCTTGGATGAGTTTAAGGACAAGGTTGATGCAGCTACCAAGAAAAAGATTGAGGATAAGATCAAAGAGTTAGAAGAAGCTAAAGTTAAAGGCGATACTACTGAGATCAACCAGAAGATTGAAGAAGTTAACAAAGTTGTCCAAGAGATTGGTGCTAAAGTGTATCAAGATGCTGCTGCTAAAGGGCAAGCTGAACAACCTCAGAATGATGGGGAAGAGAAAACTGAAAGCAAGAAGAAGGGCGAGAAGGTAGTTGACGCTGACTTCAAAGAAAAGAAAGGATAAGTTTTTAACTTATTTATTTTTTTAATTTTTATTTTTAAAGATGGCAGAGATTAATTTCGATGAGTATGAAGTTACTGCTAGTCACAATTCTGATTTGTTAACTCAAGATCTAATTTTTCAAGGAATTCTTAATGGAGCACGATTTAGTGATTTTGGTTTAAGTTTTGATTATCCTTTGATGTATTATGATCATCGCACCGGAGATATTGGTTGGAACAAGAAACAAGTTACAGAAATTAGAGAGACCCTATTAACTTTGGAGCAATATGATCAGTTAATTAAATTACTTGATAACAATCTTTCTGAGTATAAATTATTTCTTAAAAGATTTTCCAATGAATTAATGCTGGCAAAGGATACCTCTGAGGTAATTAAAGAGTTCTTTACACATTCTATAATGGTTACGAAGGCTATTGCATTGCATATTTTTGAATATGGTCTTAGTAACTATCTAGAAAAACACGGCGTTAAACTTGAATCACTAAATTCTTATACTACTGAAACTGCTAAAGCAATGTCTTTACTGAAAAATATTTCTGTCAAATTTAATTCCAAATTAATCTTATTTAAAGAAGGGGGATCTTTAGATCTAGAGCTTAAGAAGGCCTTAATTAGTTTTATTGATGAATTTGGATATTTGGGGATGATCTACTTTAAAGGTAGTCCTTGGACACTTTGGGATGTTATTGAGATGGTTAATAATTCTATTAATCTTCCTGAAGGAAAACAAGGTTCTGATAATAATTTGGATAATAAATATGTTTATTATTTAGAACAGTTAATCCGCTTAAGAACAGAATCGTGGGAAGTAATGTGTCGTGCGTGTTATCTTTTTAGGACGATGGTTAAAGATAATTTCTCCGAAATAATTAATTATAATAATCTATTGGAGATGCGAATTAGTGAAGTTATTGATGTCTTGTCTGGAAAGTTTGTTGATAAAGTAGAGGTGAGTTCTAGAAAATATTTTTTATTACAGTTAACAAAGGACGGTTTAGAAATTTCAAAAGTTACTAAGAAGAGTATCTCAGAAAAAAATAATCTTTGTGTTGAAAAGATTGTTAAGGGTCAAATAGCACATTTAGGTAAGGTTGTTGGTAAGGCCAAAGTCGTTTTGAGTCCTAAGGAATGTGATAAGGTTGATGTTGGCGATATAATTATAGCTAAAATGTCAACTCCTGATTATCTACCTGCGATGGTTAAGGCAGCAGCTTTCGTAACAGATGTTGGAGGAATAACTTCTCATGCTTCAATTGTTTCTAGAGAAATGAAAAAGCCATGCATCATTGGAACTAAAATTGCTACTCACATTTTTAATGATGGAGATTTAATTGAGGTTGATGCTAATACTGGCGTTGTGAGGATAATAAAATGAACTCAACGAGACAAATGAATCTGCCGACAGAACAAGAATGCTTGCAGTACTTTGAAGAGTTTAAAGTACCTAGCAATATTTTCAAGCATTGTTTGAAGGTGCAGAGTGTTTCAGTATTTTTAGCAGAAAAACTAATTCAAGATGGAATATCTGTCAATGTCCAATTAGTTAGTTGTTTATCATTAATTCATGATCTTTTTAAACCAGTTGTTATTGAAAATTTTAAGCCCTTTAGCGGTGAGGTAGTTACTCCTGAACAAATATCTATTTGGAAAGAATTAAGGGAAAAATATTCTGGTAAGTTTGAGAATGATATTGCGTACGAATTTTTTAAGGAGGAATACCCGCTTCTGGCTTTAACAATAAAAAATGGTTGTGATCCTGGACAAGAAAAGGAGTCTTGGGAAGAGAAGATTGTCCATTATGTTGATTGGAGAACCTCTGAAGATCAATTAATTTCATTAAATACCAGAATGGATATCTTAGAGAAACGTTATCCCAATGAGGAGAAATGGGGATTATTTAGGCAGATTGCACAAGATACAGAGAAAGATTTATTTAACCAACTTAGATTCAAACCAGAACAATTAGCAGAAGAGATGAACAGAAATGGCCAATAAAGATTATTATAAGATTTTAGGAGTAGAAAAGAGTGCAACTAAAGAAGAGATCAAAAAAGCGTTTAAGAAATTAGCGTTAAAATTTCATCCAGACAGAGCTCCCGAAGATAAGAAGAAAGAGTCCGAAGAACAATTTAAAGAAATTAATGAGGCCGTTTCTGTTTTAGGTGATGATAAGAAAAGACAACAGTATGATCAGTATGGAAGTTCTGCTTTTCAAGGTGGATCTTCTGGATTTGAAGGGTTTGATTATTCTGATGTAATGTCACAGTTCCGTTCTGGTGCGTTTGGAAATTTTGATGACATTTTTGAAAGTCTGTTTGGTGGTGGAAGTAGCAGAGGAAAAAGTAGAGCAAGAAGAGGAAATGATTTAGCATATGAAACTTCTATCACTTTAGAAGAGGTTGCTAAGGGAACGAAACAGGAATTAAATCTAAATAAGTTAGAACATTGTCCGGAATGTCATGGTAAGGGTGCTAAAGAATTTACTCAATGTCATCATTGTCACGGTTCTGGTTACATGAAAAAAACTCAGAGAACACCATTTGGATTGTTTCAACAAACCGGTCCATGTCCTTATTGTAATGGTCAAGGTCAATTACCAAAAGATTCTTGCAGTAGTTGTGGTGGGGACGGATTAATTAGAAAAAGAAAAGATATTGAAATTGAAATTCCTGCAGGAGTAGAAGACGGAATGCGTTTAAGAGTTGCAGGAGAAGGTGAAGTTGGTTCACAAGGTGGGCCAAGTGGTGATTTGTATGTTATCATCAGTGTTAAGGAACATAAATTCTTTGAAAGAGATGAAGATGATTTGTTAATAACAATCCCCATTTCATTTACTCAAGCTGTTTTAGGAGATGAAATTGAGGTTCCAACTATTACTGGAAAAGCAACGTTAACAATTCCTGCCGGTACAGATTCAGAAACTACATTTAGAATGAGGGGGCAAGGTATGCCACATCTGCGTGGTTCTGGTAAGGGAGATCAAATGGTTAAAATGCAGATTGAAGTTCCAAAGAAATTGAATAAGAAACAAAAAGATTCTTTAAAACAGTTTGGTGAGGATAAACCAAGTAAAAGTTTCTTTAAGAAGTTTTTTGGATAATTTCTTGTTAATTATCTTTTTATTTATCTTTTTATTTTCATAAATTATTAAATTAGTTTTATTTTTAAGTCTTATTTTTTAAAAGCCAAATGATTTTTCAAAGCCTTGCATTTCTCTCCATTTTTGTACAAAATCATCGCCAGTTTCTGTGATAATTAAGTAAGTATTATCTTTGTTATTCTTGACAACTTCAATCATTTCTTTCTCTATTAGTTCATCTAGATATAGCTTAAGCTGAGCATGGGACAGGTTTGCTTTATACATTAGGTGGGTAGGTTTAATTTTTCCGTTTTTGTTTTGGATTGCTTCTAACATATCCCCCACAATGTCAATTCTTGTTCTTTTTTTTGCCATAATGTTTGACCATGATAAATCCGGTTAACAATAACCCATAACCTAATAATTGAATTAACTCTGCTAAAACATAAAATTGTCTTGTGATCAAAAGGAATATGAAAATTAATTGGCTCAAGGCAATAATCATAAAGGCTTTGTAAATAACCTTAGCAGAAATTTCTTTGTTATTTTTACTATTGATTCTTAATTTGTAAAGTATTGATAATATGAACAATAATGTTGTTAAATGGAAAATATAATGTGCTGAGGAAGTAAAATAGGTTATCAAGATAAGGAAATATATTGTAAATAAAGGCAAAGGCGACCCTTGATTTTTATAATAAACTAAGAATAATAAATAGAATCCTAATAAGGTTAAAAATCGGAATAATAATGTTCCCCAGATTGAGAAGATTGCAATTTGTTCTATTGTTTGATAAGCAATAGTAATAAACCCAATTTGTTTAGTATGCCATTCAACATTATAAATTACAAAGTTAGTAGTTATCTTAAACAGGAAAGAGATCATTAACAATAATGCTCCTCCAGAAAATAAGAGATAATTCTTGTTTTTTCGGTTAAGTTTGTAATATTGTCTAGTATAATAAGCAATGAGAAACAGTACTACAACGCTGACTACATCTATGACAATATCAATTCCATAAAACCATGGTGGACTATAAACAAGGTTAACCATAGACGGAAATTTAACTTTTTAGTTTAAAAAACTTATGCTGTTGGTCTCTAGTAGTTCTCTCTAGAACACATCTGCAATGGTCATTTATAAGAGTTTTACAAATTAGTTGTTGGTGATAACAAATGAAAACAAAGACTAACTTAATTAAGGATAAAGGATCTTACACCGGCTTTTTAAATTGGTTAAAAGCCGATGAAAGAGAATATTTGAAGTATCGGAAAGAGAAAGAAGATAAGGGTCAGCATTGGAACAAACAATTTGTTCAGAATTATTTTTAGTGTGATCTCTTATTTTCTTACTTTCCATTTTTCAGTTAAATTTAATAAGGGTGCGTAATTTATAGTTTTATGGTAGTTCCAAAATTTAAGCAGAAATGTGCTATGTGTAAGACTAACTGGGTGGAGATGTTTTCTCGTAAACAATTTCCAATTTGTTCTAAATGTCAGATGAAAAAGTTGAACAAACCGATTGAAGATCCTAAATTCAAAAAGATGTTTGATCTTCCGACAGAATTATATGAAAAATCTTCCTTCTTAAGAAATATTAAAGAAGCATATTTGCGATTTGGTAATTTAACCGAGAAACAGATTGAAGCTTTTAAGAAAACTGTTAAGGATTTAAAGGAAAATAAAGAACCAGGAACAGCTAAACCTACCAAAGCAGTTAAAGAAGATTAATGGTACATTTTTTGCCATCTTGGATCTTTAGCAACATCAGCAAGATTTCTTCCCAAAACTAAATCTCTTTTACCTCTTAATAATATGGCGTTTCCGTCGCTTTTTACAAAAATTGCTCGAGAGACATTGTGTTTTGCCGATGTAAATCCTGATCCGCCCTCACCATTATATTCAAAAATGGGTTTTTTCTTTAGCTCTTGCATTCTTGCCATTGCATTATCAACATTGGTTAATTGATCAGAAACAGAATATGCCATGTACATTAATCCTAATTCAATTAAGTATTCTACAAACTTTTCAGATAACACATCATTTATATTTTCATCTCTAACCGTTATAACTCCACCAAAAAGAGCCCTTCTTGATTTTAAGTAATCGGTAGCTTTAACAAGTTTATTGAAAGAACCTCTACCTCGAATTAAATCGTTTACAGGTTGAAATCCATCAATACTTAAAGCGATAGTATAATTTGGTTGATCCACTAAATGATCTAATGGTCCGGCATGTTTTGCTAGATAGTGGCCATTTGTGCAACTAAAAAAAGATGTTGTTGGATGAGTTCTAACAATATCCTCAATTAATCCTATTGTTTCTTGTTGTAGTGGTTCTCCACCATACAGGTTGATCACTCGGATACCCATATCAACTGCTTCTTGGACAATACTATTGGCGAGTCTGGGGTCGATTATATCTTTTTTTCTGCGTTCATCAATTGGGATATAACATCCATCGCATCGGTATGGGCAAAAACTGGTTAATTCTAAGTTTAAAGAAGTAGGTGATAGGGTTCCGTTTTTATTTTGTCGTGCAACTTCTCGTTCATGATGTAAATATGTGTGTCCTAATATTGCTAAAGAACTAAGTTTGACATCTCTTAATCCTCTTGCTACTAATGACAAAGGGATGCTTTTTGCAATATTACTTATTAATTGGTAGGTCATCTTAATTCTGCAATTCTATCTCTATAATTTAAGTAGTGGCCTAACATTATGGCGGCTTTGTCATCATTCTTAAATACGGGAATACCTTCGTTCTGTAACAATTGCCTTAAGGGGTCATACTCTGATCCTCCATCTATGCTAACTACAAAGGGCTTGTTATAATCTCTAGCAAGTTTAGCAACTATTGGCCCGAAGGCATCATCAGCACGTATGTCATGAGACCTGCCATCTGGCAAAAGTAATTCTGGAAGGGTTATTGTCTGCATCTTGGTTGTGTTTGGAGTTAATCCAATAATTAAACCGTCAACGTTGTCATCTTCTAATAATGGGCGACAGATATCATCATACATTTTATCGTCGCATGCTGCAGTTAGATCTAAGACTGCACTTAAGTCTATGTAATCAAGTACTCCTTTGCTTTCGTAAACTGCGCGAAGTTTTGCTAGAGTCTCTTCAGTACAACTTGCAGATTGTAATCTTGCTTTTTCTAAAGCATCAGCGATGGAAACTTTCCCATATCCGGCATTATTCATTCCAACGACTTGTGGTTTTCTATCTTTTGTAGAATAATCTTTGCCATCAAATAAAGAACTTAATTTAGCAATTGTTCTAAATTCTTCAATGCTTTCTGCTATATATACTCCTGCTTGTTCTAATACTGCCTCTAGCACAGAATATGCTCCAGCAGTTGAGGCCGTATGTCCGGCAGTAGCATCAGCACCATCTTTGGTTCTTCCGCCTTTAAGGACAATTACTTCTTTGCCATTTTTAATCGCGTGTCTAGCTTCTTGGGCAAATCGTAATCCATCACATTCTTGAAATGCTTCTATGTAAAATGCGCAGGTGTGGATCTGTTGTTGTTCAGTAAAATAATGTAAAAATTCGCTGACAGAAACATCTATTTGGTTACCATTTGTAACATTAAAAGCAGCAAGGCCATTAAAATCGCTAGTTAAAGAAACCCCAAATCCGCCGCTTTGAGCATACAAAGCTAAATTATTAAATGGTTTACCCGTTGGAGAATTTTTAATAGCTGGAACAAAAGTTAAATCCACATCGGTCGTTCTAATTCCTACACAATTAGGCCCGACTAATAAAGCGCCTTTGCTTTCTGTTACTCTAGAATCAGTTAATAACGTCTTTAATTGTTCTCCGTAAGTGGCAGTACCAGAACTTTCTCCGAATCCACTTGTAACTACAATAAAAGATTCTGTTAAGTCGGCGTTTAAGACCTCCTCAATGTTTCTTACCGCAACTGGAGCGGGCGTGGCAACTACAAAAGTATCCAGTTTTTTGTTGCCTAATGCGACTCTAAGTTCCTCAACAGAAGAATAACATTTACATCCACTAATTTCTGTCGCTCTTGGGTGAACAATATAAATGTTATCTTCTCTAAATCCGGAATGAATTAAATTTTCTACTATTCCGCGGCCGATGTTTGGACCATTGCCAGAAACTCCAATAAACCCAACCCTTTTTGGGTTTAGTAAATTTCCAATCTTATGGACTGGTCGCTGAACGTCATGATGATGGATAGTGCTAAATCTTAATAAGCCGTCTAGTGGTGTTAATCTTTCACCAACTGCAAAAGGATTAATTTCTAACTCATCGATGTTCCATCGAGCTTCTGGGCTTAGATGAGAATAATGTCTGGCTAATTCAGTAAATAGTTTAGTTACTCTACTTAGTTCGCTATCTTCAACTTTATGAGAAACTCCGCGAACTTTTCCGCTTACTAATTGGTAAGTTGTAGTTCTTTGTATTCTTTCTAACTCATCACCCAAAAAAGCTGAACTAATCGATGTTGATCCATGTAAATGCTGAGACAAAAACTCTGTTGCTGTTCCACCGGGGCCAAAGAGTAAAATCGGGCCAAATGCGTCATCATTCTTTATCCCCATTAAAAGTTCAGTGCCATAAGCATTTGAAGTAAAAGGTACATATTCTACAACCAGTACTCCTTGCAAATCATTAGCTATTTCGGTAGTTAGTCGATCGCCATCTCTTAAGAATTGTTGATAGGGTGCCGGAGCTTGTTGTGGATGTTTAATAAGGTGGCGTGCAAATGCTCTGGGAACATCATCTTGCATTCTGCGAACGGTCTCTTCTAATGAATCGGTATGTGTAATCTTTACTCCTCCTACATCAGATTTATGAAGAATGTGTGGGTGAGAAACTTTAACTACAACTTTTCCTTGCATTTCTGTTCGTTGTTGCGGTTGTGTTATTAATTCAAATCTGGGTGTGTTAATTCCAGCAATTTGCATGATTCTGTAAACTTCATGCTCAAACAAAACATTTCTTTTCTCAGAAGCAGCTTGCTCAAAAATAATATCAATTGTTGCAAAATCTAAATCCCTAGTCTCACTCCACAATAGTAATTTAAATTAAGCGTAGTTAATTTATTTATAAATCTTTCTTTGCTCTGAAATTTTTTCTAGAAACAACCGTAAATAAAATTAAAGTTATTAAGGCCACCCCTGCACCAAACAAAAAAGTATAAGTTTTGTTTAAGTTCCATAACAAACCTGATATTACGCCTCCGGGCAATAAAGCTAAAGATGTAAATAAATAATATGTTCCTAATGCCGTTCCTCGCATCTTCTCTGAAGAAAGGTCAGAAACGTAAGCTCTTTCTGTGGCGTTAACAAAAGCATACATTATCCCATAAAGTATAAACAATACTATTGATAAGATCAGATTGTTTAAGAACATAAATCCTATGCAGACCAAAACAAACAAAGCATATCCTATTATTAACATGTTTTTTCTTCCAAGTTTATCACTAAGAATTCCTGCTGGAACAGAAAATGCAGTGTAAGAAATCTGGTACAATATATAAAGCATTAATGGTCCGGCAATAAATAAACTTCCTGTCAAAAAATCTTGTACCTTTAAAACAAAAAACATGTAACTAAAATTTGCTAAAGAAAATAATCCAGAAGTTACAAAAAACCATTTTAATCTTTTGTCAACTCCGTGCCATTTTAGTTTGAATATTTTTTTTGTTGTGGTTGCTTTTTTTTCTTTGACAAAGAATAAAGGAGTTATTGAAAAGATTCCTAAGAGTCCTGCAACAATAAACAAAGTCTCAAAATTTAATCCAAGTCCCCAAAATAAAATCAAAGCTAGAATTGAGCCTAATACAGACCCGCCACTATCAAAAGCGCGATGGATTCCAAAATATCTTCCTCTTACGGATTTTTTAGTAGAACTTGCTAATAATGCATCTCTTGGTGCTGCGCGAATTCCTTTACCAATTCTTTCTATGGATTTTAATCCAAGAATGTAACCCCAACCTGTTGAAAAAGCTAATCCTAATTTGGATATGGCGGAGGTTAAATAACCGCCAGTGACAAAAACTTTCTGTTTTTTGATTTTATCACTCCAATATCCAGAGAGCATTTCAAATAATGCAGCAACGGAATCACTTACACCAGAAATTAAGCCAAGAGCAGTTCCTCCTCCTCCTAAAGAAACAATGAATAATGGCAAAAGTGGTTCGATTAGTTTGCTAGACGTGTCATTGATAAGACTAACTAATCCCAGAAGCCAAACATTCCTCTTTTTCATTAATGAAGGATTAATGAATTTATGTTTATATAATTTTGTGCTAATGGTTTAGGTAGTCGCAGACAGCGGAGAATCAATCACTATTTAAGTAACAGATTTTGTTTCTGGGGGGTTATGGTAAATACTGACTTGAAAGAGCAATTTTTAAGAGATCCAATTGGAACTCTTGTAGCGTACTTAACCTTTAGTTATGCTAAAGGAAGAACAGGAACAACACCATCTATTCCGGTTACGGACCTTGGACCAAAGCAACAATTTGATCCTAGAGAACATTATCAGATTGGTAAAAGTCAAGTTGATGGTGTAAACCCAACTTCAGATAGAAGAAGAGGGCGGTTTGGTGATTACAAGTAAAATAAAGAATAAACCAAAATCTTTATAAATAAGTCACAATCTCAAGCATTAACCGATAAAACTACGCATAGTAGGAGGTAAGAAATGGATAAACAACAAGTTATGAAGGCTCTGGAAGAGATTAAGAAGCAGCCTAATCGTAAATTTACTCAATCTTATGACCTGGTTATTAATCTAAGAAACTTAGATATTAAGCAGACACAATTGGATTTCTTTGTTACTTTACACTTTCCAAAAGGAAGAAAGATTAAAGTGGTAGCATTTGTAGATCAGTTGCTAAGAGATCAAGCGAAAGAACATTGTGATTTAGTGATTGAAGAAAAGGAATTTGATAATTATAAAGATAAGAAATTAGCTAAAAAATTAGCGGAGTCTTATGATTATTTTATTGCACAAGCAAACTTAATGCCAAAGGTTGCAGCAGCATTTGGTAAGGTATTAGGTACAAAAGGCAAGATGCCTAACCCAAAATTAGGGTGTGTAGTCCCTTCTAACGCTAACTTAGAACCATTAATTCAGAAATTAAACTTTACTGTAAGGTTAACTGCTAAAAAAGCAACTAACTTACAATGTATTGTTGGTAAGGAAAATCAGCCAAATGAAGAGATTATTGATAATATTATAACTGTTTATCAAGTAGCAGTTAAGCAGTTGCCTAACGAGTTACAGAACGTAAAGGACGTAACTTTGAAATTAACTATGGGCCAACCAGTGAGGGTTTTATAAAATGGTCAGCGACAAGAAACTAAAATTAGTACAGGAACTTGTTAAAGACGTTAAAAGCTATCCTATTGTTGGTGTTATCAACATGTGTAACTTACCTGCTCAACAGTTGCAAGATATGCGAGCAACTTTAGGTAAGAAAGGTGTCAAGATTGTTATGGCTAGAAAAAGGTTATTGCAATTAGCTTTACAACAATCTGGTGTTGAAAATATTGAAGAGTTACGTAGCAAAATTAAAGGTATGCCTGCATTATTGTTCAGTAAAGACAATCCTTTTACTTTATACTCAATCATTCAGAAGAACAAGTCTAGTGCACCTGCTAAAGCTGGTCAAGTATCACCAAAAGATATTGTTGTTAAAGCCGGACCAACTAACTTTGCTCCAGGACCAATCATTTCAGAGTTGGCTTCTGTAGGAATTAAGACTAAAGTTGAGAATGGTAAATTAGCAATTATTAATGACGTTACTGTTGCTAAAGAAGGAGCAGTTATAACTCCTAAATTAGCTGAATCATTAAAACGTTTAGATATCCAACCAATGGAAGTTGGTTTAGACTTAATTGCAGTGTGGGAAAATGGTTTAGTCTTTAATGCTAAGCAGTTACATGTTGATGAGCAAGAATACACTAACAACTTTGTTTCAGCAGCTCAAGCAGCTATCAATTTAGCAGTTGAGATTACATTCCTAACTGCAGAAACAACAGATATGATCTTGCAAAAAGCAGCTAGAGAAGCAAGAGCCGTAGCACTTGAACAAAATTTTATGACTGAAGATACTAGGGATGAAATTTTGGCAAAGGCTGAAGCTCAGGCTACTTCAGTTAAGAATGAAGGTAAGATAGAAGCACAATCTGAGCCAAAAAAAAACTAAAACTGGAGAAACAGCCGGAAAAGCAACCGGAGAAAACACAACCAAATGCGGTAGAAATTGCTAAAGAAATTGAAAAAATTCCTTTAGAAAAACCGGAAATAATTGTGGATAAGAAACCGCATCCTAATCATGGGGATGTTTCAATTAATCAAGCTCAAGAGTTGTGGGAGAAACTTCAAAAGGAAGGGACTCTGCGTGAGAAAAAATAGTTACAAAGTAAATTCATAAGGAGGAGTCAAAAATGGAATACGTTTATGCCACAATGCTTTTACACAAAGCTGGAAAAGAGATTACTGAGGATGCAGTTAAAGCTGTGCTTAAATCTGCTGGAGTTAATGTTGACGAAGCAAGAGTTAAAGCTTTAGTAGCAGCTCTACAAGGAGTTGATATTGAAGAAGCTATCAAAAAAGCTGCTGTAGCTGCACCTGTAGCTGCACCTGTAGCAAGTGAAGCAAAAGCTGAAAAGAAAGACGATAAACCAAAAGAAGATGACAAGAAAGCTGAAGAATCTGCTGCAGCTGGACTTGGCGCACTTTTTGGATAAGTTTTTTTATTTTTGCTTTTTTTATTTTTAATTTAGTGTCGTGATGAAATCATGGTGGAAGGCTCAACGGAAATAAGTAATGGAGAAGAACTGCGGGAAGAGTTAAAGCAGAAGAGAAGAGAACTCTCTAGTCTGAAACCTACACTTAGTGCCTTAAACTCAGAAAAAGAAGAAACATTTAGGCAGCTACGTTCATTGCGTGATAAAATTCGTTCTAGGACTGATAAAATTAAGAATCTTAAGAAAGAAAGGGACCAATTAACTAATCAAGTTAAAGGTCTTAAGGGTGAGAGAGAGAAGCTTAACTTAGAGGTTAAAGAACAATCCGGTAAGAAGAAAGAAGTAGATTCCAAGAAAAAAGAGTTATTGGGTCAAGTTGATTTTAAAGGTGATCCTCATCAACTAAAAAGACAAATCGACGCGCTAGAGACAAAGATTGAAACTGAAGTTATGCCTTTTTCTAAGGAGCAACAATTAAGAAAGAGTGTTAAGGAGTTACAAGCTCAACTTAAAGAATTAAGTAAAATGGGAGATGTCTGGAAAGAGATTAATTCTACTTCTGCTGAGTTTGTTGAAGCAAGAAGAAAAGCGGAAGATGCTCATAAGGGCGTTCAAGATTTAGCTAAGCAATCTCAAGAAAAACATGAGAAGATTAACGAGTTGTACGAAGAAGTTAAAAAATATCGTGCAGAAGAAACTCCACTGGCTGAAAATCACACCCAACTTAGAGTTAGGTATGAACAGGCTAGAAAATCATTTGAAGAGATTCTTTCCAGAGTAAATGAATTAAGTAAATTGCTTAATGAAGAGGATGAGAAAAGCTTTAAAGTTAAGGCAAAAGAAAAGACTGCTGAAGTCAAAGATAAGATTAAAAAAGGTAAAAAGTTGAGTACTGAAGATATTCTTGCTTTCCAAGCAATCAAAGAATAAGTTTAAATACCAATTTAATTTACTATTTCTATCATGTTAAACAAGTTAGAAAAAAAAGTTCGTAATTTGGAAAAGAAAGAGTTGAGGGTTATTAAAAAGGAAGATCAAACCTTTACACAGAAATTATCCTCTATGAAAACACACCATCAGATAATCTATGCGTTGATTGTTGGTTTTGCAGCAATCTCTTATTGGCGAGGAGTGTGGGGATTAAGTGATGTTTATATTCTCCCAAATAATTACGGATTGAGTAGTGTTGTTTCTTTGATTTTGGGATTAGTTTTGTTAATAGGTACGCATTACTTTACAAAAGAATTTTTAAATTAATTTTGGGTAAAATATCTTTTTACAAACGGAGTTAGATCTAAAGAAATAATTTGTTCTTTGGTCAACCAAGAAAATTTAAAATGGTCTTCACTTAATTTAACCTTGCCATCATATCCTTTTATTGAAAAGATAGTGTAACTTATGTTTACTTTACTTTCTAGATGGTTATCTTGAATAATTATTTTGTCAAGAATTATTGTTAAACCAGTTTCTTCTTTGGTTTCTCGGACGGCACAGTGTTCTGCGGTTTCTTTTGGTTCTATCTTTCCTCCAGGAAAGTCCCACAATGAAGGAAAGAACTTTGATAAAACAGACCTTTTGATTAACAAATATTTATCTTGATTTTTAACTACTATTTTAACAACATTTATTGTTTTCATGAAATCTTACCTAAAATATCTGCTTTAGAAACTATTCCCTGAATTTCTCCTTTATTGCCTACTAAGACGATTTGAAAAACTTTTAATAACTCTAAAATAACTTTTCTTGGAGTATCTAATGCAACAATTGGCGGAACATCTGCCATAATCTCTCTAACTTCTTTTTCTGCTAAATTTTTATCAAAATTTTCTAGGATAGTACTTTCAGAGATAAAGCCAACAATTCGAGATTTATCTCCTATCGGAACTTGAGAGATTCCATGTCTCTTCATTTTTTGGATGATGTTTGCTACTTTTTCTTCCGGCTCGGAAAAGATAATTTTTTTGTTCATTATCTCTTTAGCTATTGGTTCTTTTTTTCCTTGCTCTTCATGTAATACATCTAGGATTCGTTTTGCTTTACCATATGTTGGTTCAATCAATCCTGCTTCTATTTTAGCGATAAAACTTTGTGATACTTCTGCTTTATCAGCCAATTCCTTTTGATTCCAGCCTAAGCGCTTCCTTAATACTTTGACTTGTTCTAATTCATTCATATGGTTTAAAGAATATACTTTCTTTATAAATATTCCGATTGGAATATTATTTTCAAAAGAGTTTATAATGAATTTGTAGTTGTTGATAGATTAAATAGGGAGGAGATTTAACTATGGTCGCACAAACTCTTACGGAGAAGGTTTTACCTTATGACACTCGAATAAATCGAGAACTAAAAGATCTTGCAGGTAAAAAAGAACTGGCTAGTTTGGTTTTAGGACACGTTTTGGCTTACTTGAGTGAAGATGGATCTAGACCAATGCAACATGAAGTAGTCTATGGATTAAGGATTGCGGGAGAATTAGCAAGAGAAGATCCACAAGTTTGTGAGTTGATTACAGAACTAGGAAATACGTATAATCAATCAGTTGATCGTGGAAGCCAGATTCATCGAGTAAATTTTTACAGAGATGGTCCAGTGGGGGACAAGTCTATTGTTGACACATTAAGATTTGAGGTAAATTAAAATGAAAGAAAAATATTTTTTTACAAGTGAAAGTGTTACTGAAGGTCATCCAGACAAGATGTGTGATCAAATAAGTGATGCAGTATTGGACGCTATTTATACTGAAGATCCTAACGCAAGGGTTGCAGTTGAATGTTTAACTAAGACAGGATTTGTTGTAGTTGCTGGTGAAGTAACAACTAATACTTATGTTGATGTACAAAAGATTGTTAGAGATACTGTTTTAGAGATAGGTTATGATAAACCCGATTATGGATTTGAAGGAAGCACTTGCGGTGTTCTTGTAGCACTTTCAGAACAATCTCCAGATATTTCTCAAGGTGTTTCTGAAGGTCAAGGTTTATATGAAGAACAAGGTGCTGGTGACCAAGGATTAATGTTTGGTTTTGCAACTAATGAAACTCCTGAATTTATGCCTCTGCCAATTGTTCTTGCTCACAAACTTACACAAAGATTAGCTTCTGCTCGTAAAAGAGGAGAAATTTGGTATTTGAGGCCAGATGGAAAATCTCAAGTTACTATTGAATATTATAATGGTAAGCCCAAACGGGTTGATGCAGTTGTAATCTCTATTCAACACCATCCTGATGTTGATTTAGAGACGATAAGAAAAGACATGATTGAGAAGATTATCAAACCAATCTGTAATGAATGGATTGATGCAGAAACAAAATATTTTGTAAATCCAACTGGTAAGTTTGTTATTGGTGGTCCCGTAGGAGATGCAGGAGTTACAGGGAGAAAAATTATTGTTGATACTTATGGTGGACATGGGTCTCATGGTGGAGGGGCTTTCTCTGGAAAAGATCCTAGTAAAGTAGATCGTTCTGCGGCTTATTACGCAAGATACGTAGCTAAGAACATTGTCGCTGCTGGTCTTGCTGATAAGTGTGAATTACAAGTTGCTTATGCTATTGGTGTTTCTAAACCCGTTTCAATTTTAGTTGATACTTTTGGTACTAATAAAATTCCTGAAGAACAGATTGAAGCTTTAGTTGAAAAGAACTTTGATTTCAGACCAAAAGCAATAATTGAACACTTAAGATTGAGAAGACCAATCTACAAAAAGACTGCTGCTTATGGACACTTTGGTAGAAATGATCCGGACTTTACCTGGGAGAAAACTGATAAAGTTGAAGCCTTAAAATTAGGATTGGGTTCTGAAAGTAATCTTTAAGGTTAAATTTATATACTTCCTTTCTTTTTTCTTTTCTATTAAAAAAGTGTAGGTGATGTTTAATGAGAACAATTGGAATTTTAGTTTTGATGCTTTTGGTTGTTTCGATCTTTTTAGTAAGTTGTTCAACGGAAGATGCTGTTCAGCTTTCAGACGAACAATTGTCTGAGATGAGTAATGATGAGTTAGAAGTAATTGCAGAAGGAATTGATAACAATGATGCTATAGCTGGACAGGCGGTAAAGTCTTTAAATATTAATACGCGTTTAGCAGCGAGCCAAAAGCTGATTGAAAAACTGAAAACACAGATTAGTCTTAACAAACAAGTTATTATTGCCGATAATAAATATGTGGAGATTAGTGGTGCTAAAGCTACTCTAAAATCGGATTTGATAAATACTTTAATTGGGAGTGGTGTTATTTCTGGTCAATACGAGAATTGTTGCAAAGAAGAATGTGTAACAAATCCTGATGGTGGTTTTACTTGTTATGTAACTTGTGTTTGTTAAATCTCTAATTTATTTTTTATTGTTTTTATTTTCTATAATCCCCGCTTTAGTGATCCACTTTTGGTGGGTGGATAAACAGAACCCCTTTAGGGTGTGATAAAAAGAGAAGCTTTTTCTTTAAGTTCTTTCTAATAATTTTTGCATAGCGAATTAAATTTAATATGAGCTTATACTATTTTTGTATCATAGTAATTTTTATATACTCTACAATTATCTTAAACCTATAATTTTAACTTAACAAAAAATGTAGGTGATAAAAAGATGAAAAAAATGTTTATTTTGGTTGTTATTGCCATAATGGTGATGACGGTATTCTTAATAGGTTGTGCAGAAAAGACGCCAACTGATGGTTCTGATACAATTGAAGTTGTCGATGAAGATGGCGCTTTAATTGGGGAAGCTACTCGTTCTGGAAGTCAGTTTAAGTTAACACCATCTCTTGGATCTAACGTGGGCGTCTCAAAGGAATTGAACACTTTTATGGAGAGTATGGCATTTAGAACAAAGGTAGTAAATGTCATTCGTCAAGGAATGGTAACAACCTATGCACTGGACGATGAAAATTGTGATAATGCGTGTGAAAAGGCTGGGTTTGATGATGGTACGGAAGTAGTACCCCTTAAAAAAGAATGTTTGCTTGCATTTGAATTTTTTAACAATACTATCACAAAACCAAGTGAAGGAGTTGAAGCTATTCCTTATTTATTAAGAGCATCAAGTTGTGATACATACGCTAATACAATAACTGAGGGTAATAAACATTATGTATACTGTGTATGTATTTAAGAAATCCTTTATTTTTTATTTTTTTCTAATTCTCTTAACCAAGTTAAACCAATCTTAATCATTAGTTTGTTAAACTTATCAGAAACTTTGTACGTCTTTTTG
>PFNQ01000022.1 GCA_002792115.1 Candidatus Woesearchaeota archaeon CG_4_10_14_0_2_um_filter_33_13
AACTGCGGCATCTTCTTGGATATCATGACCAACAATAGCATCACCTTCAATCCAATCACAGATTCCATTAGAATTATCATCAGGACAGCATTGTCCTTGATACGGAACTCTGCCTTGTTTGCATTGGACTGAAGTACTTTCATCGGCACCGCAACTTCCTAGACTTAAGGCAGCTGCTAGAAATAAGCTTGAAACTAATTTGTTTAGTGTCATTTTACTTCTCAAAAGTAAAGAATTATTTAAACTTTATCTCTCTATTTTGGAATCTGGCAACAAACACATTGATTTTCACTTAAAGGGGTTGAACAACTTTCTTCAGCAGGTAAACAAACATCTTGGCTACAGATAGAATTACAATCCCCATTTCCTGTTTTGGCCACACAATACTCTTTCAACAAAACAATCACTCCAGGATAAGTGGGAGCACTAGGATTTAATTGTACAGCAGCCCCAGATAATGCTTCTACCTTTCCTACAGTTAAATTAGTCATAATTATTCCGATGACTGCAACTATAAATACTGCACCTAAAATGAAACCCACTTCTTTTTTTTCTTTACTTGTTGCTTTGCGTAATTCAATCATCTAATTCTGTAAAACAAAGAAACTATTTAAAATTAACTAAATCTAAATAAGTATGTTTGTTAGTTAAAAAATAAGTAAAAAATAAAGTAAACAAATCAGCAAAAGAGTAAGATTTATAAATAGTAAAAAAATAAGTAATTGTAATTTGGAATTCAGACGTAAACTTTACACTAGAGGAAGTTCATTTGAAACTACTATTCCTAAGCCTCTTCTTTTCAAATTAAACATGAATAAACAGAACAATGTTGTTTTTAAGTACGATTCCAAGAAAGATTGTTGGTATATTGAGTTTGAAGAGGTTAAGGGTTAAATTTATATAAAGATGATATATAGTAAAATCAAAAGTAAAAGGGGGGAAATGAGTAAGAACAAAAGAGGAGTCGTCGCTTTAGCAGGTGTTGTTGTGATGCTAGTTTTAACTATTCTTGGTTCTATTTACTTTGCCTCTAACTCTGAGAATTCTGTTACTGGCGCTTTGATTGGTATTCAAGAATTTGAGGGTTCATGTAATATTTCTATCAAGGAAAACATTAACAACATAGGGCATGACTATTTGTGTAATGGTACTGATGGATTTCACATTGATGCTAGTAATATTGTTTTTGATTGTCAAAATCATTTCATTAAATGTATAGATGACTGTAATGGATCTGCTGGTGTACGTGTTACTGCTAAAACAAATGTTACTATTAAAAATTGTTATATCTACAATTTTAGTGACGGAATCAGATTGGAGGAAGCTACCTCCAGCAGTTTGTTGTATAGTAACTATCTCTACAATAATACTGATGGTATTGATATCAATAATGCCACTAGTAACAACGTAACTAGAAATTTGATTGATAATAGTTCATCTTGCGGGATTAATGTTTCTAACATGAACAATGATCCTAATACGGGGAATAACCGGATTTGGGATAACAAGATATGGAACAATTCTGGTGGGTTTGAAGCTTGTAATGATATTGATAGTCGTAATTTCTGGTTTTTAGAAAAGAACTGTGGGGCTGGTGCTGTTAACATTTTGGGATTTCCTTGTTTGGGTGGAAATAATTGGTTATCCTATACTGGAAAAGACTTAACTGGAGATGGATTGGGAGATCAAGAACTTCCTTATAAAGGGGGAAATATTTTAACTACTACCACTAATGGTTCAGGAGATTTTTATCCTTTAGTAGATCCTTGTTCAACTATCCCTGGGTTAATTAGTGAAAATGTTACTTGTCCATTAACAGAGATAAACAGTACTTCTGGAGAAGGGTATGCTATCACCAAAAGTAATATTGTCTTCACTTGTAATGGTACAATCTTAAACGGTAATGTTAATACTTATGCCGATGATATGCGAGGTATAGAAATTCAAAATGTGCACGATGTTACGGTTGTCGGTTGTGAAATTTACAACTTTACATATGGGGTTTATATCAAGAACGCCTACAATATCAATCTCGTTAATATGACTATTAGAGATAACAATATCTCTGGAGTTTATGTTGGAGATTTTGCTTATAACATTACTATTGAGGGTAATGATATCGGTAATGTTAACTCTACCTTACAAGATTACGGGGTTTGGTTTTATAGTTCAAAACCAAGCGGAGGTAATAGTTTTGTAATCTCTAACAACATCTTTAATAACACTATTGCCGGAGTTTATCTTAGTGATACTTCCGACACAAACACTATTAGTTCCAACAATATCTTTAATAACAAAGACGGAGTTTTGGTTAGTAATTCTGATGGTAATAATATCTATAATAACATCATATCTAACAATAGTGGTACTGGAATAAATGTTCAATCTTCAACAATTTCAGAATTGGGTAGTTCAGGATCAACCACTACTTGTTTAGATTCTTGTACTTCAGCATACACTACCTGTCCAGATAGTTGTGATTCAAATCTGTTAGCTTGTCCATCAACTTGTGATGCATCGTATTCAACTTGTACTAATGATGCTGCAACTATAAAGACCAATTGTTACGCTACTGCTAATTCCACGTATACTACTAACGTGGGGGTTTGTTCAAACACATTTCAAACCTGCTATAATGTTACTTGTCTCAACAGCTTCCCAGACATTAACCAAACTAATCAATTAAGTGCTTGCCAAAACAATTGTACTATTGAGTCTAACACCTGTAATTCTAATGCTTTATCAACTTACACTGCTGCAACAAATGTTTGCGACGCCGCTTATACTAATAGTGTAAGCAACACTTCTAATTCAAATAGTTGTATAAGCACAAATACTTCTTGTTATTCTGCCTGTGATACTAGTTATGGTAGTGGATGTACTGCCACTTGTCAAGCAACATATGATAGCTGTAATAGTGGATGTAATTCTCTTAGTGTAAACACGATCTATGGCAACGTCTATGGATATTATCTTAACAATTCTTTGAGTGATTCAGATAATGGCGTTACTGGAATTATCTATAACAACACTTTTGGAATTTACTTTCAAAACTCTACTCCAAATATACAAGTAGCTACCTTGTACCAAAATACATATGGTATCATTATCAACAGATCTAATCCTGGATCCGGTTATATCAAGATAGACGATGTTATTATTAATGGAAGCCTGTATGGGTTATTAGCACAAGACTCTTTAAAATTAAAATTGTCTAGTCAAGGATATAACCAATATTCTAACAACTCATATGGGATATACTTAAACAATGTGAATAATAGTATCTTTACCTCAGATATAGACTTTGGTGAAGGGCCATTAAATTTAAGTAACAACACCAATAGTTTAATCCTGTTAAATTCACACAATAACTTGTTTGATTATTTAACAATTTTTGGTGGAGCTGTAGGAATTAATTTAACTAATTCTAATCAAAGTAACTTTACTAATAATCACGTTACTAATACTACTTCCTTAACGTTACAATTAACAAACTCTAACAATAATATCATCTACAACAATTATTTTACAAATGCCAGTGGAACTTTAGTCCAGAACAATAATGGTGATAATGTTTGGAACAGAAGCTATAATTGTTCTTTGGGGTTAAGCAACATCATCGGCGCACTCTGTTGGGGAGGAAACTATTGGAGTACATATTCGGGTGCTGATATTGATGGTGATAGCATTGGAGATACTTTAATTCCTTTCAATATAACTAACTCTACTGGTCAGACCACGGGAACCGATTCACTTCCTCTTACAAATAATTTAGCAGGATGTGGAAATATCTCTCAAAGTGTAGTGTTAGTACAAAACATTTCTCAGAATGGCACTTGCTTCAATGTTGTTGCAGAAAACATCACCCTAGACTTTGCAGGTCATTATTTGATGGGAAACGGAAGTGGGTATGGAATTTATATTAATAGTTATAGTAATGTAGCGATTATAAACGCAACCATTACAAATTTTAGTACAGCCATTTATGCTGATCCTGCTAGTAACATTACTGTCTCATATAGTAACTTTGATAATAACACTAAAGCAATTTCATTCCTGCAAATTAACAACAGCTTGATTTCTAATAATCAAATTATAAATAATACTTATGGTATTGAATTAGTTACTTCTCCTAACAATACCCTATATCATAATAATTTAACAATGAATGAATATGGTCTTACGTTATCTTTCTCTGTAAACAATAGTATCTTTGACAATTACTTTAACAACACTATCCAAAATGCTCAAGATGATGGTATTAACTATTACAACTCGTCTTATGCTACAACGGCCAGTATCATTGGTGGGACGCATAGTGGGGGAAACTTCTGGAGTGATTATTTAGGAAGAGACACGGGTAGTAATTCTGCTCCGTACAACCTTTCAGGAGATGGTATTGGTGACACAAATATTCCTTATAGTGATGGTCTTGGAGTTAATGGGGATTACTTGCCTTTAACTTTAGCTAATGGAACAATCGGTCCAGAAAATTGTTTAACTATAACTTCCTCAACTAAATTATCTGATGACGTCACTTGTTCTTCTGGAGATGGAGTAACCATAAATTCTAATAGTGTGACTTTAGATTGTAATAATAAGAATATCATTGGTGGGGGAGTGGGATCTGGAATTTTGATCAACAATAAAGACAACATTGTCGTTAAAAATTGTAATATTACTGATTTCTATTACGGAATAAAAGTACTTAACTCTGATAATATTCAGATTATCGAGAACAATCGTTTAATCTTAAACGATTTTTATGGAATTTATTTGTATGGGACAACTAACGTTTTAATCAATAACAATTCTATGATTAATGATAACAACGGAGTTTATATGATCTCTGCACAGAACACTTCCATTACAAACAATGTGATTAACTTACAAAAAAAGTTTTACGGTGTTTATGCCTATGAAAGTGTTAACAATACTATCTCAAATAACGAGATGTGGGACAACTATCACGGAATTTATTTAGTAGACTCCGATAACACCAATGCTAGTTATAACAGAATTAATGATAGTGATGTGTATAGTGTGTTTGTCCATAAAGAAACAACTGGTTCCTTGTTTAACTTTAACAACCTCACTACTGGATTAGAAGCAATCAGAATTAAACAGGCCAGTAATTACAATAATTTTTCAAACAACGTTGTTACTAATCACCAAGATTATGGGATTTATGCAACAAATTCTGCTAACAACCTTTTTGTTAATAATACCTTAATTAATAATTCCAACAATATATATTTGTATAACTCAACTAGTTATACTTTAAGAAACAATAGTGTCTCTGCTTCAACTACGGGAATAGTAATTGTAAATCAATCGAATAGTTTGTCTTTAATAAACAACACTGTTAATTCAACTACTTATCCAAGTTTAGAGATAAACGATTCCGAGAGTACCATTGCTAGTGGTAATAAATTTTATAACAGTGCTGTTCTTAACAATGTAGATTCTGCTTTGTTTAACCTTAATAATACTATCCTGTCTAACTTCACTATTAATGAATCTGATAGTTTAACCATTGTAAACAATAACTTACAATATGTTCATTTCCAACCAACTTCCCTTACTAACTTTAGTGACAATACTTTAACACAATTAAACGCAGTACAATTTGTTTCTGGTTGGATTGGGTATAACACTATCGCTAACCAAAACATAACGGCACTAAATTTACAACTATTAACTAACAGTTATGTTTATGGTAACAATATTCAGAACACCACTACAGCCATATTATTTTCAAATTTATCTAATGGTAACCAAGTTTATGATAATTGGTTAAAGAATAATCTATTCGGTTTAAACATTACTGGTTCTTATAACAATAAAATTTACAACAACTACTTTAGTAATGGGGTTGCTAAGAATGTTTATGATAACAGTGCAAACACTTGGAACGCTAGTTATGTGTGCGGTGTTCCTAACATTATTGGTGGGCCATGTAAGGGTGGAAACTTTTATTCTGATTATTACGGTTTAGATAATGGTGCAAATAACCAAGAACAAGGAGATGGTGTTGGTGACCAACCCTCTACATACACAGTAACGGGAACAACTTACGATTATTCTCCTTTAGTTTTGTATGTTGCACGACAATACTTTGATCAAGTTTCTCCTTATAATATCACATTTGACGCCTATGGAAATCTATCCGAGTTGTTGATTGATGGCCATGTTGTGCCTAACTCTGTACAGACAATTAACTTTACTTCAAGCAATAAAAGTTATGCTCGCTTTACAGCATTATTCAATCAGTCCAATGCTAATGCTCAAACTCTGAAAACTAACATAACTGCAAACAAGACTGCAATAAACAAAAGTGGAATAACTGGTTTCGCCAATGCTTACTCGGTTTATGTTTACCATAATTACGAATTTGATGCTGGAGTTTACATCTGTCAAGACCAATACAATCTATCTTTGGATCAAACCTGTACTTCCGTTGTTAATTTGACTAGCATTGGTACAACTGGTGCGTATTCCTTGTCCCATAGTAATGGTTATTATCTTGTTGAAAACATTACAAACAACAGTGTAACTGTTGGTATTAACAAAAATGGTTATTGCGGTGCTAACATACTGCATGATGTTACTTTGACTAGTAATGCTAGTTGTAATGGCAGTGCTTTCATCGTCAAGGCAGACAACATTACGATTGACTTTGCGGGTTATAGTTTAACTGGTAATGGTTCAGGAATTGGTATCAATAGTTCTGATTTTGATAATATTGTTATTAAGAATGCTAACATTAAAAACTTTAGCACTGCAATCTATGTTGATCCTGCAGTTGGAATAAATATCACTAATGGTAGTATTAATAACAACAATCTTGGAATTTATTTTAGCCGGATAAATAATAGTTTTATCACTAGCAATCTGATCTGGAATAACACTGTTGGAATAAATCTGTCTGATTCTTACAACAACAGCGTATTCAACAACTATTTTAGTAATACTAACGATGCTGTTGATAATGGTAACAATACTTATTATGTTAATAAGAACACCAGTGGAACTAATATTCTAATGAGTGCAAATAATCTGTTTAGTTTGGGATTGACTATTAACTCTACGTTTGTTGGTGGTAATTATTGGAGTAATTATTCTGGTTGGGACACAACTCCAGACGGATTTGGAGATACTTTACTACCTTATAACAATTCTGGACAGATTAACAATAGTGGAGATATTTATCCTTTAACTGGAATTGGTTACATCAGTTGTGGTGGAACTACTCAGAACGTAACTACAAACATTACTTTGGTTTCAGATTTAACTACTTCTGGAACTTGTTTTACAATCACAAGTGATAATATTACCTTTGATTGTGATGGACATAGCTTAACTGGTGATGGATTGGGAGCGGATTATGGAATATATGCCCTAAATAGAAATGGCGTCGTAATTCAAGATTGTATTTTAACAAATTTTAGTAGTGGTCTTTTGTTGTATGGATCAAACAACACGATCGTCGATGGAATCACTGCTTTTAACAATACTGCTGCCGGAATAAGTATAGCTTATTCGCATAATAACAATCTTTCAGATATCTACTCTTATAACAACACGGACAATGGAATCAATTTAAACCCAGGTAATAATAACCACTTCGAGAATGTTCGTTTAGTTTCATTTAGTGACTCAGGTAATAATGGAATCTTGTTAGTATCAAATTCAAATAGTAATGTTTTTGAAAATATTACTATCTCTAGCGGTTTGACTTATGGTGTGTACCTTGGTGGAAATAATAGTGTCTTTACTAATGTAACCATACTTAACAACTTACGTGGTTTCTTTTTAACTGGAGCGTACAACAATTCTATCAGTTCTTCTACAGTTAGAAACTCTTCTGTTGGAATTAATTTGACTAATTCTTATAACAACACAATTTATAACGACTATTTTAACAATACAGTTAACGTTCAGGATGATGGTAGTAACTATTGGAATACCTCTTACGATTGTAGCGTTTCAGATCAGAATATTCTTGGAGAAGATTGTTTAGGTGGAAATTTCTGGAGTGATTATAACGGAACAGATAATGGAACCGGAACGTATCCTCATAATATCTCTGGAGATGGAGTTGGTGACGTGCCATCTACTTACAACATAACTAACTCTTCTAGTTCAATAAAAGGTTATGATTACTTACCTTTAATGGTTGCCGCAGTATGTGGAAATGGAGAGATAGAAGGATCTGAGCAATGTGAAGTGGGTAGTTTATTTGCTACCGGAATTAATACTAGTTGTCTTGCACATGGATGGAATGGTAGTGGAACAATCGGTTGTGATACAAGTGTGTGTACTATTTTAACCACTTCCACTTATTGTAGTAACACTACTAGCACAACTGTAACTCCCGTAACTACGGGTGGGGGTTCAGGTGGCGGAGGCGGTGGTGGAGCTGTTAAAACTACTGCTAAAGTCAATTGTACTGAGAATTGGCAATGCGGAGAATGGAGTGAATGCATTGGTGGTAAGCAGACCAGAAATTGTAATGACGCTAATTTGTGTGGGAGTCTGAAGAAATCGGGAGAAGTAACTGATATTATCACCAAAACAAAACCAAGTGAATCTAGAAGTTGCCAGATGCCTTCCATGCCCGTAACACAACAACCAGCACAACCCATCGCAGAACAAGAACAAGGTATTATCTCGGCAGTGCTTCCTGAAGAAGGCGTTGCTAGAACTATAACTTTAAGTTCACTTGCTGCTTTGTTAGTCTTTGGTGGAGTATATGCTTCTTGGTACTTGAGTGCACCAAGAAATAGGTTGAAAAGAAAATTAAAGCAGGTTAGGCCATTATTAGATAATGAAACTAATGAAGTATTAAAAGAGAATTATCTTGGAATTTATGGGTTGTACATGAAACTTGCTGAAAAACATAAACCTAATTATTATGCAAAAGTTACTAAATTAAGAGAAAAGATTGAAGATCAACTTAAGGCAGAGAAAAAGTTACAAGAATTATTAGGCAACCAGGTGGGGGAGATAAAAGAACAAAAAGAGAAGTATCTTCAAGCATATCAACACTATCAAAAACTACCGGCAAAAGCTAAACAAAAGTATTATCCAGATTTAGTAAACTTTAGAGAAAAGCTAGAGAAAGGAAAAACTTCTTGAATATAGAAAAATATATATAATTCTAGTTGCGAGAGGTTTTTACTATGGAAATCAAAGATTTAAAACCAAATACTGGAAATGTAGACCTTGTTTTAGAGGTTGTAAGCAAAGAAGAACCAAGAACTTTTGAAAAGTTTGGCAAAAGTGGTTCTGTCTGCAATGTTACTGTTAAGGACAATAGTGGTAAAGTTAAAGTTACTCTTTGGAATGATGATGTTGAAAGGGTTAATCTTGGTGATAAAATCCACATAAAAAATGGCTGGTGTTCTGATTATAAAGGAGAATTACAAGTTTCTTCAGGAAAGTTTGGTAAGATTGAAGTTTTAGAAAGTAATTCTAATGAAATCTTAACTAATGATCCGGAAATGATTAAAAAACAGATGTCTCAAACTGGTGACGCTGATGAGGATGAAGATTCTGAAAGCGATTCAGTTAGCGATGAAGACTTAGATATCATTGACGACGAAGAAGTGATTGAATGAAACTATTACCTTCACTAAAGTTAAGGAAAAGGTATCTTGTTTTTGAGATTATCTCGGAAGAGAAGTTTTCAGTTGAGGAGGTTAAAGAACAATTTGATAAAGATTTGTTGTTGTTCTGGGGCCATTTAGGTTTATCTCGGGCCTTGCCCGTTTTGATTAAAGAAAAATTTAATCGCGAGAAACAGCGTTTTATCATTAAAGTTAACCATAAACACGTTGATGAGCTTAAAAGTGCTTTAAGCTTAAGCAAAAGTATTAAAAACAAGCCAGTAATATTAAAATCAATAATAACTTCCGGCACAATAAAGAAAGCTAGTGGTTACTTAAATTAAATAGTTAAAAAGCGAGGTGGATATCCATGAATAAACAAATGATCGATAAAATGGGTTATGATCGGTCCATTACAATGTTTTCTCCTGATGGTCGATTATTACAGGTAGAATATGCAAAGAAAACAGTTAAGCAAGGCTCAACAGCTATTGGTTTAGTCTGTAAGGATGGTATTGTTTTCATTGCTGACAAGAGAGTCACATCAAAATTGATGGTGCCCAGTACTATTGAAAAAACCTTTCGTGTAGATGATCATATTGTTGCTTCTGCAGCAGGGATTATTTCTGATGCGAGAGTTTTAGTTGACAGAGCCCAATTAAAAGCCCAGCAGCATTTTGTAACTTATGATACAAAGATTGATGTAATTTCAATAGTTAAAGAGATTTGTGATTTACAACAGATTTGTACTCAATCAGCAGGATTAAGGCCATTTGGTGTTTCTATGTTAGTAGGTGGTGTAGAGGAAGATGGTGATTTGAAGCTATTCTTGACTGAACCATATGGACTATATTTCCAGTATATGGCTGCAGTTATCGGCGAAGGAGAATCAGAAATTGAGCCAATCTTGCAAAAAAAGTATAAGCCAAGCATGACTGTTAATGAAGGACTTAAATTTGGCTTAGAATTGCTTAAAGAGTTTTTGAAAGGGGAGTTAGGATTTGAACGCATAGATGCTGTAAAGATTACTCTTACTGAGAAGAAATCTACAAAATTAGGCGTTGATGAATTGAAAAAGTTGTTTAAATAATTTCTTATTCTTTTATATTTTTCAATTTTATTACCCTCTAAAAATGTTAAAAATGATAACGGATTACCTAATAATGGAGAATTATACTTATGGCGGAAAAAATTAGTTTAGCAAGGATCAAAAAATTTGGTCAGACTTTTGAAATATCTATAGATCCAGATTTGGCGCTTAAATTTAAGAATAAAGAACTAACTGATGTACGAGAAGTTTTGCAATCAGAGCAGATTTATTCTGATGTACATAAAGGCCTGATTATTTCTCCGGCTAAACTTAAAGAAATATTCCACACTGATGATGCTCTTAAGGTAGCAGAACTTATTATATCTGAGGGAGAAATTCAGTTAACTTCTGAGCATAGAGCCAAAGAAAGAGGGCAGAAATGGTTGCGTTTGATTGAGATGATTCGTCGTTTAAGTGTTGATCCTCGAACGAATTTACCTCATCCTGCAGAAAGAATTGAGGCTGCATTAGAACAAGCTAAAGTTCATTTAGATGAGCATAAACCGGTGGAAGAACAATTTGATTCAATTGTTACTAAACTTCGGCCCATTTTGCCTTTAAAAATTGAACAAAAAATAATGATTGTAGAGATCCCCACCACTTTTGTTGGCAAATCTTATCAAATTGTGAAAAATAATAGCAAGATTTTAAAAGAGGAATGGAAATCTGATGGTAGTTGGAGAATAAGAATGGAGGTCCCCGCTGGCTTTCAGCAAGAGTTTATCGATAAGCTGAACGCAATAACGCACGGGGAATGTATTATAGAAAATGAGTAATTTAATAGTTAAGGAACGTGATATTGTCATTCCTGGCGACATTTTGGCCGAAGGAATGGATTATCTACCCGGTGATAATACTTATCGGGAAGGTGATAAAATTTTCTCAAAGATTTTAGGATTAACTGGTGTTGCTGGAAGAGTTATTAGAATAACGCCTTTGTCTGGTCCTTATGTGCCTAAGGTTGGTGATAAAATTATTGGTAAGGTAACCGATATGACTATGACTAGTTTTAGAGTGGATACTGGGACAGCATATTCAGCAATGTTAAATATTAGAGATGCAACAACTCGCTTTGTCAGAAGTGATGAAGACATGAGTAGAATTCTTAATATTGGTGAGTATATTGTTGTTAAGATAACCAAGGTTACTTCACAAAATCTAATTGATTTGAGCATGAAAGAACCAGGTTTACATAAAGTTATTGGTGGAAGAATTATCAAAATTAATTCCCAGAAAGTTCCTCGAGTAATTGGTAAGCAAGGTAGCATGATTAATTTAATAAAAAATAAAACTGGCTGTAACATTACCGTCGGTCAGAATGGTTTTGTGTGGATCAAAGGAACTCCTGAAAATGAGTTATTAGTGACGAAGGCCATTAAGTTGATTGAAGAGAAGTCTCATCAAGAAGGGTTAACTGAAAAAGTTGACGCATTTTTGGGAGATATCAAGGCCCCAGAAGGGTCTGTAGTAACGGAGGAATAAAAATGGCTTATACTAAGAGAGTAGACGGAAGAAAATTTGATGAACTTAGGCCAATGGAAGCTAAAGCAGGAATCATCCCTAATGCTGATGGGTCTGCTTACTTTAAGATTGGTAAAACTACTGCTTACGCAGCTGTTTATGGTCCTCGTGAATTATATCCAAGATTCTTACAAAATCCAAAGAAAGGAGTTTTACGTTGCCATTACAGCATGATGCCGTTTTCTGGTTCTGGTGAAAGAATTAGACCCGGATCAAACAGAAGGGCACAAGAAATTTCTATGGTCATGGCTAACGCTTTAAATCCAGTAGTTGATTTAAGTGCATTTCCAAATGCCGTAGTAGATGTTTTTGTTGAGTTGCCTCAAACTGATGCTGGAACAAGGTGTGCTGCCATTAGTGCTGCTGCTATTGCTTTGGCTGACGCGGGTATTCCAATGAAAGATATGGTCTGTTCTGTTGCAGTAGGTCAAGTTGACGGTGCAGTAGTGGCTGATCTTTGTTATGACGAAGAAGCTTACGACGCAATCGTTTCTGATATTCCTGTAGCGATGACTCATAATAGTAAAGAAATTACTTTATTACAAATGGACGGCGAGATTTCTAAAGACGATTTAATTAAAGCTTTGGAATTAGCAAAAGTAAGTTTGGAACAGGTCTATCAATTACAACAAAAAACCTTGAGAGAAAGGTTTTCTAGCGAGTAGGTGAGTAAAAAATGATTGTTAATAAAGATACGATTGCGCAATTAGCAAATGAAGGTAAAAGGCTTGATGGTAGATCCTTAACAGATTATCGTCAACCAATTAAAATAGAGACAAATATCTCCTGGACGGCAGAAGGAAGTACAAAAGTACAAATTGGAAATACTGTAGTAATGGCTGGAGTTAAGTTATCTATTGAAAAACCATACAACGACACTTCTGATGAAGGAGGCATAATGATTAATGCTGAACTTTTACCTTTATCTAGTCCTGAGTATGAACCAGGACCACCACAGATGAAAGCTATTGAATTAGCTAGGGTAACAGACAGAGGGATTAGAGAAGCAAAAGCTATTGATCTTAAAAAGTTGTGTATTGAAGCAGGAGAGAAAGCTTGGTTTGTTATCATTGATTTAGTTACAATTAATGATGAAGGTAACCTTTTCGATGCCGCAAGTTTGGCAGCCTTAGCAGCTTTAAAATCAGCTAAATTTCCAGTAGTTAACGCTGATGGATCTATTGATTATAAGAAAAAAACTGATAAGAGCTTACCTTTAGTAAAGGAACCGTTAGCAGTTACTATCTATAAAATTAATGGCCATCTTTTTGTCGATCCTACTGTTGAAGAAGAGAAATCTCATGAAGCTAGATTAACAGTTGCTTCTGATGAGAAAGGAACAATTTCTGCTTTACAAAAAGGCGGAGAAGAACCTTTAACAATTGAAGACATCTCAAAGATTTGTGATTTGGCTTTAGAAAAGGCAAAATTTTTAAGGACAGAGCTTAATAAAGCTTTAAAATAGGTCTTAAAAATGGCAGAAGAAAAAATTGAATACACAAAATATGAGAAAGCTAGAATGATCGGTTCTCGAGCATTACAGTTATCGATGGGTGCCCCTTTTTTAGTTAAGTTGGATCAGAAGGAATTAGAAAAAATGAAATTCAATCCAATTGAAATTGCTATGCGTGAGTATGATGAGGGTGTTTTGCCAATAACTGTTAGAAGACCAGCAGCTTAATTTTTTTTATAATTTTTTAATTTTATTTAATTCTAAAATTAATAAAAACAAATAACTGTATCGATTAAAAAAGCAAAAAGAGTGTTTAAACAATATTTCTTTAGAATTTGATACAATGATAAGATAGTATATATGAGGTAAAAATGAAACAATTTAGTAATTTAAACAGAGATGATATTAAAAAAACATATTCATTTCAATGTAAAATTGAAGAGATTAGACAAACAAGTGGTCCAACAATCTTTACATTATATGACGGAACTAAAACAATTAAATCAACCGGTTTTATAAAACCAGGGGAAAGGGCTTTCCCAGAGTTAGAACGTGGACAAAATGTGTCAATTAAAGGCCAGGTATTCGAAAGAGATGGTTTTTTTGAGATTGAGATTAAAGAAGCAACGCCTTTAAATTCTGATCTTGAGAAAGAATTTATTGAGAATTTAGAAAAGTTAGCAAACCAACAGGCGGAACCGTTTGATATCCCATTCATCGTCGATTCAAAAGTTTTGAATGATCTAAGACCGATGATGCTTAATGTTGCCAAGGAAATTAGAAAAGCAATCTTTAGTAATCGGAAAATTATCTTAAAACATCATGCAGATTGTGATGGTTATTCTGCGGGTATTGCCTTAGAAAGAGCGATACTTCCTCTAATTCAAGAACAACATGGAGTAGATTCTGCAGAATGGTTTTATTATAAAAGGGGTCCATCAAAAGCTCCATTTTATGAATATGCTGACGTGGTAAAAGATTTAAGTTTTTCAATTGATGATATGAACAGATTTGGACAAAAAGCTCCTTTAATTATTTTAGCAGATAATGGTTCTACTGAGCAAGATTTACTTGCAATTAAGAAATTAAAAATTTATGGAGCTAAAGTGGTTGTTATTGATCACCATTATCCTGGCGAGGTAGTAAACTATCGGGTCGCTGTCGATGAATTTTTAGACGCACATGTTAATCCCTATTTAATGGGACATGACTCCACTATGTGTGCCGGAATCCTAGGTACTGAAATTGCAAGAATGATCAATAATAATGTTCACCAAATAAAGCATATCCCTGCACTAGCTGCAACTGCAGATAGAAGTAAAGGCGAAGCGATTGATAAATACAAAGAGATTGCTTTTAAGATTGGTTTAGACCAAGAGTATTTATCAAAGCTAGCTGAATGTATCGATTTCGAATCATATTATGTTAAATTTATGGAATCTCGGGGATTGGTAAACGATCTATTTGGCGCAGATGTTGATAAGCAAAGACAAATGGTTGAACTATTATACAAAGATATTGAAAAAAGATATGAAAAATCATTACTTGCTGCAAAACATTATATGAAAGTTGAAGACGGTGGAAAATATTTACTTGTAAGTTTAGTTGCTGATAAGGTGACTTCAAGAGGGGAATACCCCGCAATTGGGAAACTGATTGGAATGACACATGATTTTGTTTCTAACCAAAATCCTAGTCGAGGAGTAATTAGCATGGGTTTAGGTCCAGATTTTATTACTTTAAGAATGAGCGATTCTGTTAACTTTAGTGTTAGTGAACTTATTAATGAGCTAACTAAGAAAATCCCTCATGGTTCAATTGAAGGAGGGGGCCATAAGCATGCTGGAAGTATTAAATTCTTAGAAGGTGCTCATGATGAAGTCCACAAGCTTTTATTTGAAAAGTTAAGAGGCTTTTAATCTTTTTATTAGTTTTTACTATTTATTTTTTCAATATTTTTTGAAGTGCTCCGATTGATGAATTAAAGAACAAACTTTTTATATCTGAGATAAAATTTAATAAAAATGGATAACCTTGTTACTGAAGAGAAACTGAAAAAGTATTTTTCTATCACTAAAGAAGCCCTGGATATGGCTAGAGATAAATTTGATAAGGACAGAATTAATGAAGCGGAAGACTTCTTTGACATGGCTTCTAGGTATTATTCAGATGCCCAACATTTTGAAAAACAACAAAATTTAGTGCTAGCTTTTGCTGCTCTTAACTACGCCCATGGCTGGCTTGATGCAGGAGCTAGAATTGGCTTATTCAAAGTTAAAGATTCTAGACTTTTTACCGTTGATGATTAAATTCTTAATGTGTGAAAATAGAAAGCATATAGTTTATAACTACTAATAAGTACTAAATCTCCCGAAAGCTTTATAAATCAGTCTTAGTTTTAAGTTTTATAATAATCAAAAGGGGTTCTGATTTGTTTAGAGGAGATGGTTGTTTTTAAGAAAGTCATAATACACGTGGGGGATATATATGATCGTACAAAAAGATTTTTTAAACAAACTAAAGGATTTTGGTTTGAACTCATACGAAAGTAAACTGTGGGTTGCATTATTATCTAGAGGAGTTTCTACCGCCGGAGAATTATCTGACATTTCTAACGTTCCAAGATCAAGAGCTTATGATGTTCTTGAATCTCTTGAAAAGAAAGGGTTTGTTGTAGTTAAAGTTGGTAAGCCAATTAAATACTTAGCAGTTCCTCCTAATGAGGTTGTTGAAAGAGTTAAGAAGAAGGTATTAGAAGAAGCCGATCAAAGAAATAAAGTGTTGTCACAATTAAAGGATTCTGAAGTGTTAGAAGAATTAAGTACTTTACACCATGAAGGAATAAAGTTAGTTGATCCTACTGATAGGAGTGGGGCTTTCAGAGGTAGAGATAAAGTTCATGAACATCTTTCTGTTATGGTTAAAAATGCTCAGAATAATATTACTTTGTTAACTTCAAAAGATGGGTTAGACAGAAAATACGAACTTTTAGTTAATAGTTTAAGGAAAGCTGCAAAGAAAGGAGTAAAGATAAAGATTGCTACAACGGGCGTGGCAAATAAAGATATTGTTAATGACTTATCTAAGATTGCAGCTATTAAAGCAGTTAAGAATAATAGTAACGCTCGATTTTGTATTATTGATAACAAGGAGATGCTACTTTTCTTGACTGATGATAAAAAAGTACACAAAAGTTATGATAGTGCGGTATGGATAGAAGCACCACACTTTGTTGATTATTTTGGTAGTATTTTTGATAATGAGTTTAAGCAGTAAGTTTTTAAACTCTTTTTCTTTCTCTTTATTTTATGTCAGAATATAAACAAGTAATATTAGTTAGGCAGGATTTAAAGTTGCCAAAAGGAAAATTAGCTGCTCAAGCAGCTCATGCTTCCGTAGAAGCAGTTCTTAAATCAGATGCTTCTATAGTTAAAGCATGGCGTAAGATTGGTATGGCTAAGATTGTTGTTAAAGTAGCTGATGAAAAAGAATTGATAAAATACTTTCAGAAAGCTAAGGATGAAGGTTTAGTTGCTTCTTTGATTACTGATGCTGGTAGAACCGTAGTTGAACCAGGAACTAGAACTTGTGCTGCTATTGGTCCAGACGAAGAAGAGAAGATTGATTTAATTACTAAAGATCTTTCTCTGTTGTAATTTTTATAATCTCAAAAATTATAACACTAATCTGTCTAATTTGTATTTGTTTTCTGGTCTTCCTGGAAGTTCTAAACAATCAAAACATCTAGCTTGATAACTCTCTGCCCCTCCCGGTAAGAAATCTACATCTCCATGTGGGGCTGGCATTATTGTTCCTTGTATTGGTTTAAGCCTTTGGCTATACGAAGCTGGATGTCCACAACTTACACAAATGGCAGTGTTAAGAATTATCCTGTCTGCTAAACACATCAAACTAGGAATTTCTCCAAATGGACTTAAGTTAAAGGTTAAAGGCAAACCAGTAATATCCACATTATATCCTCTTGAAAGTAATTCTTGTGTGTATTCATAAATTCCTTGAAAAAACTGTCCTTCATCTATGCAAATATCTTTTATTTTTGGGTCTTTTCTTAGTAGATCTTCAATTTCTCTAATCGTACTGATATTTACTGCGGGATGTCTTTCGTCTGTATGTAAACAAATTTCTGTTTCTGAACCATATCTTTTATCTTGATCCAATTTAACAACTAAAGGACTGAAACCTGCTTTCTGAAGTTTCTCTATCTTAGTTTTCCAATCTGTAGATTTGTCCGCAAACATCGGACCAACGTAAAGTGTTAAGGTTCCTGCTTCAGTATCAGTTCCAAAAACATTGCGATAATAATGTGTTGAGCAATGAGCTCTAAATTGATCATTTATACTAATGCTCCGATTAGCTTCCAGATCATGGCAATTTCCATAGGAACAAACTGCTTTAGCTAAAATGACTTGGTTAGCCCTGGCCATTAATTCTGGCAGATGATTGTAAGGTTGGCCATGAACGTCCAAGTTTAATCCAGAAGCAACAACAATTCTTCCACTTTCCGTTAAAGCATTAACTAAATCGACAATATTTGTACTTTGATAATGAGAAATTCCACCAATCACTACCACTCTAGTCCTTTCATTAATTTGTTCAAATATAGCATTTACATCATCACTAGCATACGCTTCATGGTTTCCGATTCTACTCGGATTTTTATCATCTAATGGATGGCGAGCAAGAAAAAGACCAAATTTTTCACTAAATCTACTATGTACCAGACGATTAACTTCCTTCTCTAACGCAGAATCTTTGATAGAATCAACTGGGCCAGTTATTATTTTTAAATTTCCTTGGGTGAAAGGTAGGATTATTTTTAAACACCTCTTTGATCTTTAATTTTATTAATAGTTAATCCACTTTATGCCGGATTTATATGGATTATTGTTCTGTAAAGAGTGTTTTAATTGTGACTTAAACTCTTAATCACAACAATCTATATAAACAACTTTTTCACTTAATCAGCTATGCTTCTTAAGCAACTTAAATTGCAAAATATTCGCTCTTACATAGATGGAACGATTGACTTCCCTTCTGGTTCTATGTTGCTGGCAGGAGATATTGGTTGCGGAAAATCTACTATCCTTCTGGCTGTTGAATTTGCCTTGTTTGGTACTTCTCGTCCAGATCTTCCCGGAGAGGCTTTGCTAAGAAAAGGTTCTTCTCAAGGTAGTGTTGAATTACTGTTTAGTTTAGGTGAACAGGATGTTTTGATTAAGAGAATGCTCAAGAAGGAAAAGGACACAATAAAACAAGTTTCTGGCTACATTTTGATTAATGGGATTAAGAAAGAGCTTACTCCCGTAGAGTTGAAAGCAGAGGTTGTTTCTTTATTAGGATACCCTGAAGAGTTTATTACTAAAAATAAAAATTATATCTTTCGTTATACTATTTATACTCCTCAAGAAGAAATGAAGTTTATTCTACAAGAATCACCAGAAATAAGGTTAGATGTTCTTAGGAAGATATTTAATGTTGACAAATACAAAAATGTAAGGGAGAATTTACAAACTCATCTTAAACAGATGCGGTCTAATAAAGATATCTTATCAATGAAGATAGAACCATTAGAGGGATTTAAACAAGAACAGAAAGATTTGCAGGAAGAAAAGTTGTCTTTAAATTTGTCTTTAAACCAATTAACACCAAAAATTCGTGAATTAAAAGAAAAAATAAATGAAAATAGAGAAGAGTTATTGGCATTAGAGAAGAAACAACAACAACTTAACGATTTTAAGAATGAATACAGAACGAACTTAGCCTTGATTACTGATAAAAATGATTCTCAGCAAAAACTTCTAGAACAAAGAGAAACACTACACTCTGAGATTGAAAAGTTTGAAATGATTGATGAAGAAAAAGTTTTAGAGATTAAAGAGGAGATTAATTTATTGGAGAAACAAAAAAGAGAACTATACACTCAAAAAAACTCTTTACAAGAAAAGGTTGCCAATCTGCAACAACGAATCACAGATCTAAACCAAGAGATCATTAAAATTGAGAAAGATGCTGCGATGATTGAGGAAAAGGAAGCATTAAAAGAGAGATTGGAGAAGGAAAATTCTGAGAGGGAACCACTACAACAAAAACATTCTCAATTAGAAGATCTGTTTGATAAGACTAACCACCTAATTACAAAAAATCAGACTTTATTGTCCCATTCACAGGAACTTCAAGAAAAGATGTCTTCTTTAGATAATTGTCCAACCTGTTTACAAAGTGTATCATTAGAACACAAGCATAAGATTTCTGAACAAGAGGAAAGTAAAGTAAAACAAGCTGAAAACTTGTTATTTGAATTAGGTAAGAAGCGCAGTGAGATCTACGAGCAGAAAGAACAAACTAAAGAAAGAATTAATATCTTGATCAAACAAGAGAATCTATTAACCAGAACAAAACTAGAACTAATTTATTTATCCGAAAAGAAAGGAAAATTGGATGTTTTAAAAAAACAACTTCAATTATTAGTGCAAGAAAATAACCATAATATGAATTCATTAGTGGAGTTAGAAAAGAGTAATTCTGTTGATGATATTGATATCAAAATAAAAAAATTAAGGGGACAGTTAGATTCTTATTCAAAACAGAAAATGTTATCTCAACAGTTTAAGGATTTGGAAAATCAGATTAAGCTGACTAATGGGTTGATTAGTTCTATCCAAGAGAAGATTGCTTTGTTGGAAGATAAAATCTCGCAATCTGCGGATTATAACAACATAATTAAGGAAAAGAAAAGTTTCTTAGAACTACATTTACAGGAAGAAAAAGATCTTTCCATTAAACAGGCACAGTTGCAGACACAACTTAACAACATTAATCGACAGGAAGAGAAAGCGTCAAAGGTAATTGCAGAATTAACTATAGTAAAGAACAAATTAATTCGTACGCAAGAGTTATATTATTGGCTTGAAGAACATTTCCTTAAATTAACTTACACTATTGAAAAACAAGTGATGGTTAATCTGCACCATATTTTTAACAGCCTATTTCAAGAATGGTTTTCCATGTTGATTGATGATGAAAATGTTTATTCCCATTTGGATGATTCCTTCACTCCTATCATTGAACAGAACGGTTATGAAATATCCTTTGTAAATTTAAGCGGCGGAGAGAAAACTTCTGCAGCTTTAGCTTATCGTCTTGCGTTAAACAAGGTGATTAATGATGTTGTTGGCCAGATTAAAACTAAGGAATTATTAATTCTGGATGAGCCCACTGACGGATTTAGCTCTGAACAATTGGATAAGGTTAGAGATGTTTTAGAACGACTTAACCTTAAGCAAATCATCATTGTCTCTCATGAATCTAAAATTGAGAGTTTTGTTGAGAATGTTATCCGAGTTAACAAACAGGGACATATCAGTTATGTGTCTTGATACTACTATTTAGTAAAAAAGTTTATAAATGGAGTTTAATCCATTTTAATATGGTTTTCTTAGATTCATTAGTCCAGGACATGAACAGAAACAAGACTGGTCTAGATGAAGTTAACATGAGAAAAGTTAATCCTTCTAGACTAGGACCAAATGAAATTAGGGGGGCGATAGCAGAACAGCTAGTGCGACAATGGATTCAAAAGTGTCCGGAAACTGATTTTTTTGCGGATCTGCCACTAAAAGTGAATGGTTATGAGGCTAGACATATGCCTTCTGGCATAGTAATTTTTGAAGGCAGTATCACCAAATTAGAATACGATTTTGTTGTTAAATATCATATGCCATTGCCTTAATAGAAGTTAAATCTTTAGGATTAAACGGAGTTGAGGGTAAGATTGAGAAAGCTTTGAGTATTGGTAGAGAACTGTTCCCGCAGACAGAGGTTGGGTTTTTATTATGCTTCCCAGCGTACTGCAACCGGGTGGTTGATGTTCAAAGAATTGAACAAGCTCATCCAAACGCGAGGTGCTTAGATTTAGGATATAAAAAGAAAAACCTTACTCAAGCTTATAGTCGTTTTTGTGAGTTACAAGATTCTTGATTTTAACGATAAACACTATTCCAATGATGAGCATCTTCAGCCATCTGGCTGCGGTGAAGGTGTCTTAACTGAAATATTCCACAATAATCTTTAGCTTTGAACTGTCTAATTGCATGGGTTAATCCATTTATTTCTGGTGTGCAGAGTGGGTTATCAATCTGATCTTCAGCATCTCCCATTACTATAACTTTACATCCTGGACCCATTCTAGAAAGTATAGTTTTCATTTCATAAGGGGTGAAGTTCTGAGCCTCATCAACCATCACTAAAGTATCATGGAAAGATCTACCTCTTAAAAATCCAGAATAGGTTAATTCAATAACTTCGTTTGGAGGGAGATATCCTCCATTAATTCTAGCTTTATTAATTCCCTCGGGTCTTAATTTATTAAAATCATTTTCATATCTTGGATGTAAAAACATAGCTTCAAATGGGATATATGTACCTTCTCCTTTTGGAACTAAAGAAGTTAATTTGTGGGCATCAGCATAAGAATCTAATTGTTTTTTAATCTTATCAAATAACGATCCTGGTAAGAAACCAACATCCCTTCTAGCTCCCCCCATTGTCTCAAACGGCTTTAGTAAAACAATCTGTTTAAACTGTCCTCCACGTTCATCACTACCACTGCGATTTGTTCGGACGCTTTTCGGATAACATAATACTTGATCAACTGCGGCGGCATAACTTAAGACAGTCTTACCGCTTCCTGCTCCTCCACAAACAAACACCAATTCTACATCTGGATTCAATAATCCATACTGCATAGCAATATATTGTTCCATATCTAAAGCCTGAACACCTAAAACGCGTTCTACGGGCCTTTCGTTACCTATCTTTATTCTTTTACTTTTCTCACTGGGGTCTAATAAAACTAATCGGGGATTTTCTACTCCTACTATACGAGTTCCACTTTTATTTCTGACGTATTCCCCAGTAACTCTGGCAAAGTCCGTTGGTGCAAATTGTACAAATTGATGAGTAAATAATTTCCTGCCCAACATCTCAGTTACTTGTTCTAAAGGAAGTGTTCCACTATTTTCTTGTAATTTAACATAAAGTTCATCTGTTCCTTCTAATATGGCTTCGTTAACCTCATCAAAACCAGTTAGTAAAAATTCTGGTTCTACGACGGTCATCCCTCTACCACTAAACTTAAAATGATATTTGTCTCTAGAGGTCATTAACTGTGGTCTACCACCTTCTGAATCTGAAGGAAATAATTTTGCTACTGCAGCTTCTAAATCATTTACAGAAAAAGTATCTGAACTTACATGGGGCTTGTCTAAAGAAGCAACATGTAATGTGTCACTTAACGTGTAAATTGTAATTCCTCCTTCTGTAACTTCAATTCTAGTCGCTTTCTTTTTTAAGTCTCCTAAATAACTTAATGTGTCAGCTGCTCCTCTTCCTTGGAACTTTCTTTCAACCTCAGTAAGATCTTTTCCATCTTCTAGTCTATCAACTAAAGGCATTGGCATAACAATTAAATTAGTATTACCGGGTTTTGCTGCTAATTCATTAAAGACGGTTGGCCCGCCTAATCTAAAAACGTCCGGAAATGGAACGAATACATTATGATATTGAGTCAATCTTGCACCTCTTTTAACCTAAAGTCGAGCTGATTAATGCATAATCAGCCGTTAAGACATCTAATCTTCTATTTTTTTGTCCTTCTCTCATTGTCTCGTTATAAAGGGCAATTCCGTCTCTTTTGAGTCTATCTGTTGGATTTCTTTGATTACTCCTAGATAATTTGTTAAATATTCTTGTAAGCAATTCACTTTGGCTAACGGGTTTTTCTTCTTTTGCACCAATATACTCTCTCAATGATGATTCTACTCCAGGTCTTACTTGGCAAAAAGCGTGATAACTATCTTCTTCTTTACAAAATTCTATTGCTTCTTCTAAACCGCTGTATACTGCTTTAACTTGTTGGTGTCTCCTTTCTTCAACAGAACCAGACTCGCTTTTGAATCCAATAAGACTACTTGCAACAGTATAAGAAATCAATAAACCTAATTCTCTTTCATTTTGTTCATAGGCAGAAAGTTTTCTAAATAAGTCATAGAGCTGTGTTTCTTGCCCCCTTTCTTTCTTTGCTCTAACCATTCAATTTTGCAGAACTGAAAACTTGCATATAAATACTTGTATAATTAAGAAACTATTCGGGAAAGGTTATTTTCTAAACTTATCTTAAAACAGCTTTTAAACTTTGCAGCCCCACTTCCAGTTGTTTGTCACTTGGTTCTTTGGTAGTTATTCTCTGTAACCATAATCCTGGCATAGTAAAGAACTTAACAATGGGATTACGACTATACTTGCCACTTAACTTAATCAGTTCATAAGCTAAGCCAGCAATAACTGGAAGTAACAATATTCTTCCAATAAACTTAATCAACAATGACCCGTTAATTAAACTGAACAAAACAATGGACAAAATCAATACTACAAAAAGGAATGATGTTCCACATCTTGGGTGAAATCTTGAAAATTTTTTTGCGTTATCAATAGTTAAATCCTTCTTAGCTTCATAACAAGCAATGGCCTTATGTTCGGCACCATGATATTGGAACAAAGTTTTTACATCTTTCATAAAGGAAATTGCTACCAAATAACCTAAAAATAATCCTACTCTAATTGAACCATCCAAAACATCAAACCAGATTCCTTCTGAATGGATCCAGCTTGCGGCTAAGAATGGTAGGATTACAAAAATTCCCACTGCAAAGATCATAGAAACAAAAACGGTCCAGAAAATTTCTTTTGCACTTAATTTCTCTTCCTTCTCTAACTGTTGGTTGCTGCTCCAAATTAAAGCTTTTACACCATCATAAAGAGTGTAACCTAAACCAACAACTCCCCGTACGAAAAAGACATTAAAGAATTTAGGGAATTTAGAACTGTTTTCTTTTTTTATTTTTATAGTCCCATTCTTTAAGCGGACAGCCACAGAAAATTTTTCTTTGTTGCGCATCATCACGCCATCAATTACTGCTTGTCCCCCCACATCCATAGAATTTTATTTGTATACTAGATTATTTAAATGTATTGGATTTGTTTAAACTCAGTTTAATTTACGCACAATCCCATTATCTGCATCCACTTCTACAAAGTCCCCATTTTGAAAGATTTCCGTAGCGTTCTTAGTTCCAACAATACAGGGTATGTTAAACTCCCTGGTTAAGATTGCGGCATGGGATAAAATATTCCCTTCATTACAAACAATCGCCCTACAATTTTTAAGAATGTGATTAAATTGTGGTCTAGTCATTCCAGTTACTAGTATATCCTCCGGTTTTGCTAGGTGTAATTGGTTTACATCTTTTATGTTTTTAACCACTCCCCTAACTTTACCCAGGCAGGTTGTTGTTCCTTTCAGTTCTTTAAGCCCATAATCAATCTTATCTAATGAAACGATATATCCCTCAACTTTATTTAATTCATCACCAAAAAAATGTTCTTCCTTCTTTCCGTAAGAAAAAAAGAGTCCTTCATCCCTAAAAGTTTTGTCACCTTTGTAATCTGTTTCATAATAATGAAAATGATCTATTCCTAAGTCCATTAAATATTTTTCAACATCTGGGACAACCCGTTCATTATACGCATAAACATCGCCCAGAGCCTTTATGATTTCATGCATTTCTGAATGGTGTTCTAACAAATAATCACTACCCCAACATACAGCTTGATGAAAGGCGAAGAACTTACGATAATTGTTAATGAACATTTCTCTTTTCAGAATAAACAGATCTAGATTATTGCATTCTACTAAGAACTTGTTAAACCAATCCGTGTAATTTTTTAATTCTTTAACAAGGTAAATTGAAAATTCTTTGTTTATACATTTTTTTCCGATTATTTCTCTAAACAACTCGTGATCTTTATCAGAACGATAAAAAGTCATCATATTTCTGTTTCTAATTACCCACAAAATTGAGGGGAATTCAATATCAAATAATTCTTTAAAAGAAATAACATATGTCTCTCCGAAAATAGAAGTAGTAAAAACAGTTAAATCTCTAGTTGCTTGTTTTTTGTAATCTTTTGGCAGCTGGTTTAACACTTCTTTGTAATTCATTGTGTTAAACCCACCTCTATTTTTGCAACCTTCATCATTTCTTCCTCTTGTAGTGTTCCTTCCCTGATTAATTGATTAATCTTTTCCCAAAAAGCAACCGTCATCTCTAACCCAGCAAAACGTTCATTCCCCATTCTGAGATCAATTTCTTTTGCTTTGTCTGTATAATAACCTTTTTCAAAAAGTTTTCTAAAATAAGGAGAAAACCTTTCTGCTTTTCTAATTAAAGGTAAACCAAATTCTTCTCCTACTAAATTACATTGTTGAATTCCGTGTTCTCCAGCTTTGTTTAATGTGTCGGCATCATAAAGAATCCTAGAAACGTCGTTTGTGTGCTTCCATTGATTGTGTTGTTCAACTGCCCTTGCAATTAGTCCTACTTCAAATGGAGAATATCCAAAATGAGGAAAATGCATTCTAACTAAAACTCCGCTATTACAACCGTGATCTTTATACTCTCCAATTGAAGCTCCAGTATCATGCATTAATGCCGCAGCTACAGTCAGTGTAGCAAAAGATGGCCTTTCTATCATAGAAATTTCTGCAGCTCTCTCAGCGTCCCATCTGGCGTGATCATAATTGTGGGCTTTATGATTACCTTTACGATAAATGTCGTAAGCAAGATTATCCACCTTTATCAATCGTGGATCTTCTTCAAAACAAGTTACTCTTTCGGACATAGTAACCACAAACCAGTAGTTATTTATAAAGATTTTTAGTGATTTTTTGTTATTTTGAACGGAATTCTATTAGGGGTGTTGGTTAATTTAGAAGAACTGACCTAATCCCTGTTGTTTTCCTTCCCCAATAAGATCCTCTTCTTTGTAACCAAGAACGGCAAAGATACTAGAAACAGCAGGAAGAAGTTGATTTTTTAAGTAATACTCTGCATCATACTCTCCATCTTTTACTTCTGAAGGCAACTTGGCTCTTTCCCTAATTAATCCAGATCCTTTGGCGATAATGTATTCTACTAACGTTCCAGGAACAACTGGATAACCTAACTCAATCATTCTCTGTGCAACAGCAACGTGTGGCCCAATAGAACTATATGCAGATAATTCTCTGGTAATTTGTGTTTTAATAATCAACTTTTTTAAATCAATTTTTCCTTCTTTAAGTTTTTTGGCCGTCTCTTTAAATAAAGCAATCGCTTCCTCAACTTTATTTTCTAAAACTAATCGTAAGACTAGTTCTTGTATTTCTTTAGCTAACGTTGACCAGTTTCTTCTGACACTTTCAAAACCAGTGATTTTAATTTCTCTTTTTTCTGAAATTAAAGCATATTTCTTTTTCGCTCCTTTTTCACTTCCTTTCGTAGCAACGAAAATACCTCGTTTATACATTCCCTCATATTCTAATTCCATTTGTCCGGGAAGATTAGAATTAACTTCATCCATAAAACGCATAGCTTCATCTAAATTTTTCTTTCCTAATAATAGAAAGCAAGAGTCAGTGTCTGCATAAATTACCTTAAATCCTTTATCTTTGGCTTTTTCAATAGTGCTAGTGATGTAATGGCGAGCATAAGCCGTCGTTGAACGAGCACATTCTAAGCAGTACCATCGAGCGGCGAAAAAACCAGTGTATCCATAAAATGAATTGGCTAGGATCTTTAATGCGTATGATCGAGCGGACAAAATTGCTGTATCCTCTCCTTTAGCTTTAGTTTCTTTAATTAATTTCTTTAGGTCGGACCTTAGTAAAACTAAATGTTCTAAAACTGTGGAAATGAAAGATTTTTTATTCTGGCAGAACCAATACTCCTCTTTTCCGGGAACTTTATTTTCTGGGCAACAAGAACATTTTAATGCCTCCGGACCAATGTTATGTGAAGTTATGATTGTCGGGTACAGAGAACGGAAATCAAAAATAACAATATTCTCATAGAAACCTGGTGTTGGTTCAAGAACAAATCCTCCTTGATACGTCTCTTTAATTCTTTGATCAATTTCTATGTGGCTCGGTTTATTCGGGGCGAGAACATTAAAGTCAACAGCTTGACGTAAAATATAACTTTCTACTAATTTACTAAAACGCATTCTAGTCAAATCAAATATTGGTAGGGAAACAATCTTTGCTAATTCTACTATGTCATACATTAATTTATGGCATAATTGTACGGTTAAATTTGCATCTTGCAAATTATATTGATAATATTTTTTCAAATCTCTTCGATGATTATCCCACGTGTCTGCTAATTGAGATAAATCCACAGAATGTTTCTTACTTCCCAACAGTTCTTCTGATACTGAATCCAGTGAGTAGCTTTCTGTCTTTAAGTTCTGGCCAAAAATATATCTGACAAATTTAAAAATGTCAATGTGTAGAATGCCTTTAACTTTACTTTTTCCATCTCTTAAATCTGTATTCTTTCCTGTGTCTAATTCTGAATAATCTAATCCTAAATCTAATTTTATCTTAAACAAGTCTGCCCTTGTTTTAATATATGGAAAGTCAAATCCATCAGAAAAGTATCCCGTAATCACATCTGGACTATATTCTATTACAATTTCCTTAAATCTTTGAATCATTGCAGCTTCATCTGCACAATTCTCCAAATAATCTAAATCATTTTCTTGGCTATTCCAAGTAATAACCTTCTGAAATTCTTTTTCTTCTTCATCAAGTCCGGATAACCCAATCATTAAGATTGGGTTTTTTAATGGTAAGATCTCTCGATGTTTTGAATATGTTTCAATATCCACTGCTAAATATTTTAATTTGATTAATGGCTCTTTGCCAGCCAAAACAATTTTTTTTGTTAAGAAAACAGGAACTCTTAAATGTCCATCTACAAATTGTCCTTCAGCTTTAATAGCAGTTAATGGAAGTATTTTGTTATCTCTAATGTACCTTTGCACAAAAACAATATCATTTTCATAACAAGTTAATCCCCATTTGGTTAATTCCTTGCTAATTATAGCAACTGCCTTAGGATAATTAGTGTATATTTTCCACACTTTCTTCTTCTTGCCTAATTGTTCCTTCTCTAGCTTTTTCCAGGATAAGATCTTTGCTACAGACTTCCCGTCTTCCAGACTTAACCCTTCAATTCTCTTTTCTAACTCTTTTTCATCAATAGATTCCAAATCAAGATAGAAATAAGGTTGAAATTGTTGGATCAAACAAACTTTACTATTATCTTCCAACTTACTATAACTGTAAATGTACGTTTTATCTCCCTTAACTTTATATTCAAAATCATAGGGAGAACAGATTAATTCCATCTAGTTTTAGGTCCAAACTAGGTTTATAAAGATTATGGCTAGTTTTGCAATTTTGCAAGGAATATTTAAATAATCTAACTCTATCTCTACAAATATGGGTGGTAGAAGGGTTAAAAAGAAGGAATTTAGTTCTATTAAAAATCGTCGTTTAGATTTATTTATTAACAAAGTTGAGATTGAAAGAACAGAAAGAGAAAAGGTCGTGCGAGAAATTAAAGATCTTACTTTTAATGTAATTACTGGAAAAAGTGTACCTAAATTACGTCTTAAAAAACTGGAGTAAAATTTATTAAATTATGAGTTTACGGTTTTTTTCTTAAAGATTTCAGAAGATAATTCTCTTTTTTTGGTTCTTTATTTTTATCTTTACGAACCTCCTCTTTTGCTTCTTTGGTTTTAACAATCTTTACTTCTTTTTCTTTCCCTTCAGCACCAACTGTTTCTTTTTTTGGATTCAGGGCATCTTGTAAAGTCATCAATGTAGTTTCAATTTCATCTTCCTGGAGTTGTTTACTTTCCCATTGTAAGTTAAGGCCATCTTCCTCCCTTCTAGGTATCACTTCAATTCCAAAGTGTGGAGTTTTTTGCCCAGCTCCTAAACCATTTTGTACCAATAGATTAGTTCCTTGACAAGCCATACCATCAAACACAGACATGCCAACTTTGTTAGAAATAATCGCACACTTTTGTAAAATGTCCTCTGGAACCATCTCCAAGATTGTAAAGTGCTTTTTTGGAAATACTGTTACCTGCCCTGTTATTGTGGCAAGATCTTTAATGGCAACAACTACATCATCATCTTGGTAGATAATTTCTTCTTCATTATTCCGGTCTAAGATGTCGCAATATTCACATTTCATTTTTATTTGAATAAGTCAGCAATATCATCCAGGCTGACATCTTTCTTTTCTTTTATTACTTTCTTTTCGCTAGCTTTCTTATCTTCCTTACTCTTTACCTTTTCTGTGGATTTTTTCTTTTGAACAATGGTTTCCTTAGCAATAATCTCTGGGGTCTGGTTTTCTTCTATTGTTTTTGCCTGTTTTTGTTCCTTTTCTTTTGACTGCCATTTTTCTGTTTCAAGATTTTCTTCTTTCACATTAACAATAGTTTTTTTAATTCCCATTAATTTATTAAATTGATCCTCTACTAATGACCTTACTTTTTGACGAATATCCTTCTCTATCATCCTATCTTCAATTTCAAGTATTTTGTCTCCTTCTTTTCTGGGAATAACGTGGAGCATAAAGTGCTGTGCTCTTTGTCCTGCTGCCAATCCGTTAGCAATAAATAGGTTTGTTCCAGAAACTTTCAATACTTTCAAAACAGTTTGAGAAATCTTTTTAGCTACACTAAAAAGATGTCCCATCTCTTTGTCAGGAATCTGAGGCATGATTGAATAATGTTCTTTTGGTAAAATTAATATGTGGCCTTTAGTGGCAGGATTGATATCTAGAATTGCTAAAGCTTTGTCATCTTCATAAACTTTTTTTGAAGGGATTTTGTTAGAAATAATCTGACAGAATACACACTGTTGTTTTTGAAACTCCTTTAGTTCCTCTGGAGTCATTTTTTTGATTTTTTCTTCCAACTCTTTTCGCTGCTCATCGTTAAGCTGTTGCATAGCATTAATAGATTCTCTAAAGTTTATAAAAGTATCTTTTATCGAGGGAAAAACAGGAAATAACAAATAAAGAAAAATAAAGAAATATAAAAAAAGCAATGCCGTTAAAATGTTTTACATCCCGCAGGCACCTTTAAATCCACACTGGTTGGAACACTCTGTGCAGCCCCCAATCTTTACCATCGTGCCTTCCTTACATCCCGGACATCTGTTGCCAACTGTAGAACCATAAACTACTTGTTCCTCTTTCTTTTTTGAATCAACAATCTTTGACGGGTCAATCTTCTGTCGCGGTAAAATTTCTTTTTCTCCTGTAGCACTTTGTACGTTTTTATGCTCCGTATCTGCAGATGTTGACAAAATCTGTTCATGTCTGGAATTATCAATATACACGGTTAGTCCTTTACATCCTAAATCATAAGCTAGCTCGTAAACTTTTTTAGTTTGTTCAACAGTAAAGTCGCTTGGGGCATTAACAGTTTTACTAATTGATGAATCTGTCCATTTTTGTACTGCTGCTTGGGCCTTGACATGATCTTCAGGAAGTAATTGCATCGCCGAAACAAAGTATGTGGGTAAGGATCCATCATCAAGCTTTGCATCTTCAGCTAAAGGAATTAAGACCTTGTGAAAACCTAACCGAGATTGTTGATAATATTCAAATGCATAATATGGTTCAATCCCAGTTGAAGTATTCAGCATACTTCCAACAGTTCCAGTTGGTGCTTGAGTTACTAACGTCACGTTTCTAATCCCGTGCTTGTATATTCCATCTTGGATTTCTTTAGATAACTGTTTAACAAACAGAGACTCAATAAATTTATCTCGGTCAAACTTTGGGAATGGTCCTTTCTCTTTAGCTAATTCAACAGATTCCTTATACATTTCTTCAGTAATAGTTCTGTAAAGTTTATCAATGAACTTGAGAGATTCTTCTGAACCGTATCTTATTCTTAATTTTATTAACAATTCTGCTAATCCCAGGGTTCCACCGCCAATTCTTCTTTCAGATTTTTGGTTCTCCTCATTTTCTTTAAAATGATACGGTGTTAAATCAATAATATTATCTAGGAATCGTGTTAAAACACGAGCAGTTTGTCGTAATTGATCCCAATCCATCTCATAGGTATTTCCAAGTGTATCAGTACTTTTTTGTTTGGCAAAAGAAGCTAGATATAGGTGTCCTAAATTACAAACTCCCCAGGGTGGTAGACCTTGCTCTGCACAAGGATTAGTACACACAATCGGATTAAAGTACCAAGAGTTACTCATTTTATTGTAACGCTCCATAAATACAATTCCTGGTTCAGCACTAACGTGGGCGGAGCTAATAACCAAATCCCACAACTCCTTGGCCTTAACACTTTTGTATACTTTTGTTGGATACCCTTTACTTTTCCACTTTAACAAATCTCCATCCCATTCATCTCGATAGATCTGGCGGAACTTTTCATTTTCATGATCTGGGAATTCTAAGTTCCACATTCCATCAGTTTTCATCTTTTCCATGAAATGATCAGAAACCTTAATAGAAATATTGGCGTTTTCAATCATTCCTTTCTTCTTTTTTGAGGCGATAAATTCTAAGATGTCTGGATGCCAATCATCTAACATCAACATTAATGCTCCTCTTCTAGATCCACCTTGTTCGATTAAACCAGTTGCATAAGAATAGATTCCTCCCCATGAAACGGCTCCAGAGGATTTACCATGTACACCTTTGACATAAGAATATCTGGGTCTTAATGTAGACAAAGAGATTCCAACTCCTCCTCCTCTTGACATGATTTCAATCATATTTTTGAGAGTATCAATTATCCCTCCCCGGGAATCTTGTGGTGACGGTACAACGTAACAATTATATAAAGTCAGGCTTGACAAATAATTTCCTTGAGAATCCACGTTTGCTCCGGCCATAATTCTTCCGCCTGGTTGGATTCTTTTACTTTTCAACTCTTCCAAAAATAATTTTTCACATTCTTTTCTTTTTTCTTGATCTTGCTCCATTGCAGCAGCAGCTTTGGCTACTCTTTTGTATGTGTCTAAAACCGATTCTTCTGGACGATCAACTTTCCAGATAGATTGAGAAAACTCTTTGTCCTGATTGATCAAATAAAACTTACCATAGTCTCCATCAATAGACAAGACAATCCCTAATTCTTTCTTAGGATATTTTGGATCTTCTTTGTAAATGATAATCACTAAATCGCCAACCCTAGTTCCTTTTTGCGACGATTTTAATGAGTACCGATCTAAGAAGATTAATTGTCCTAATGGTGTTAAGGATGAAGAATTGTTAAGTACATGGATAGCTTGTGCACTAAGGTAAATATCTCTTTCTAATAAGTTTTCAACAGTTTTGCAATTTGTAACTGAAGATTCATTTCTTACTAACCCTCTTCTGTACCGATAGATAATAAATTCTTTTGCAAGAGCAACATGTCCCTCTTCAATCAAAACTTTTTCTACAATATCCTGAATTAGTTCGATTTCTGGAATATCAACTTCCATTATTTCTAAATATTCCATGACTTTTTGCGTTAGTTCTTTTGCTAATCCTAAATCTTCTTGGCCAATTGACTGAGATGCTTTAAAGATAGCATTCATTATCCTGGATTCGTCAAATTCAACAACGTTTCCATCTCTTTTTCTTACTTGTTCTAACATTTTTAATTACCCCCTCTTATGATCGTGTTTAGTTCTTTCTTGAGCAGTTCTGGTCTATCTAAAGATTTGTATACCGTAGCAAATCGTAGATAGGCAATTTTATCAAATCGTTTTAATTCTTGTAGGACAATCAGACCAATCTCTGTACTTTTGATGGTATTAACTCTTTTGTTAAGAATTCTTTGTTCAATTTTTCTAGTCAGCTGAGTGATTACTTCCGGCTCAATCTTCCCACAGGCTCTTTCTAAACTTCTTTCAACTTTTTTGATATCAAACTCTTGCTCACGATTATCACGTTTCGTCACCTTTAGATGTATTATTGCTTTTTCATACGTAGTAAAGCGGTTAGTGCAACTAGAACATTCTCTCCTTCTTCTTACTGAATCATTCATGATTCTACTTTCTAAAACTCGAGTGTCTGTTTTGGAACAAAATGGACATAACATTAATCCCACCCCCTTTTCTTCTTTAGCGTGACAAAACACCACATCTGGTGTTAACCAGAAAACCAACCATATATTTGGTGTCTTGATTCTTGAACAAATCCCACTTCTTTAAATAGTTTTTAGGGCTTAGGAATATAGTTGTTAATATATATAATCTAAGTAAGGAAAATAATCTATTGGTTCTTAGATCAACAATTAAATCAACAATTAAAAGTATCAGCAAAGTTTAAATAAAATTAAATTTTGATAAAGTTTAATGCCTTGGTTAATAATCTTACAGAGTTTGTACTTTTTTCTTCCAGCATACATTGCTAATATGGCTCCAGTATTGTTCAAATGGTTACCAATACTTAATAGGCCGGTCTGGGAAAAAGGTTTAGGTACAAATAAAACCTGGCGTGGTTTAGTTGCAGCAACCCTTGTTGGAGGATTGGTATTCTCTCTACAGAAATTATTTCATAATACCGGATTTGTGCAATTATCTTTGATTAACTACTCTGACTTTTCTGTTTTACTTGGATTTTTATTAGGATTTGGAGCAATAGCAGGGGATGCAGTAAAAAGTTATTATAAAAGAAAAATTGGAATTGCTCCAGGTAAACCGTGGATGCCTTTTGATCAGTTAGATTTTGTTATCGGTGGTTTAGCAGTTTCATTCTTTTTTTATGTACCTCCGGTTAGTATAATAATAGTACTATTACTATTTAGCCCATTCTTACACATAATTGTAAATCACTTTGGATATTGGTTAAAGATTAATAAAAGTAGATTTTAATTTTATTATACCCTAAACCAATATTCTCTAAGACAAAAATACTTATAAATTAATTCTTTCCCCACTTATAAAATGACGGATTCACACTGGAGAAATTCTGCGTTCTTTGCGGGAGGAAAAGGTTTAGAAGCGCTAGTCGAAGGTAGAACTTACGATGTTGAATTTGAAAGCTTTGGTCAACCTTCTCGTATTGACGGCCAACTAGATCCTAAAGTAAAGATTACTGGGCCCAGTGGAACTGAATATTTTGGTTTTGTTTCTTTTAATCCTGCTCGGCTTCCAGGTTCAAATGAGGTTAGGCAGAGATTGATTGATAAAAATGATGGTGCAGGCCCACAAAAAGTAAGAGTATTCCGTTCACCTAAAAGCGGAGATCCGATCGGGCCTTATCTTTTACATGGTTTACCAGAACAGAAATTTGACTTTACTCCCAGAGAAGCATTTACTGTTGTTCATGGAGAAATGGTTTATTTTGCAATTTGTACTGGATTTGGTGCAGGAGGTGATCCTCAATTAGTTGGTTATTCCTATAGTGGAGATGGAAGTTTTGAAAGAACTGTGGCTGGCTTTTTGAAACCAGTAAGATCAACTTCACCTTTATATCAAAGAGATCGCAACAGGGGGATAGCAGATACAATACTCACCGAAAAAATAGTTAAAGAAGTTTCTCCAGGTAACAAAATTTTGGTTTTGGATGCTACACTCGGTTCGGATGCAAGGACCAGAATTTTTGTTTCATTCATTAACTTTGCTGAAGGCATTCCCGCTTACGATGGCCGCCAAAGGCAATTGGTTACTCGTTATATGTCAGCAAGAGACTCAAGAAAACCATTAATACTCGATTTACCAATAATAAATACAGAATCTTTCGCCCGTTACGGAGAATGTGGTATTGGTTACGTCCATTTTCCTAGTTCTAAAGGGGTAACGGATTTCTACAAACCAGTTTTTGTTACTGGCGCTGCTGATCTAAAAGGGAAATATGTTAACAGTGCAAGAGTAGTAGAAGATTTTGGAAATTTGTTCTTGGCCAAATTGGAACATTAAGTTAATTTATTTTTTTCTTTCTAAAGAGTAATACGCAATTTGTTTAGCTAGAGAATAAATTAGGAATATTCCTGAGACTAAATAGGTACCATTAACAAATAATGCTGGATTTAATGGGGAAAAGATTAAAGCAACCCCCGTTCCTGTTCTTACAAATATTATTGGAGACTTCATCTCTGAGAAGAAATAGATAAGGTTTGTTAACAGAAAAATCCCCAATATTACTAACACATAATAATCTCCCAGATATAGATAAATCTTCAATAATAATAACAAAGCAACAATCTGATCTCCAATATGGTCATAATAATCTCCAAATAAGGTTGGTTTAGTTAATCTTGCTACCACTCCATCAAAACCATCGGCCACTAAATGAAGACAAAATAACACCACAAAAACGATATGGTTGTTAAATAAAAAGTAGCAAGATAATAATCCCAAAAGATGAGATAATGTTGTTAATTGATTTGCTGTAATCCCCCATTTGACTAATGGCTTAGCCATTCCATTGAAATATTTTGATCGGAATTTTCTGGTCCATTCCATATATTGAAGATATCTCATAGAAATCTTTATATTAAACAAATATAAAAAGATTGCTATGGAACGATTGTTCATTGAAACAAAGTATCTTGGTACTTTAACTATCCCCAAATCAGTTTTAGAAAAGTTACCTCCTAAACTAATCCTAGCTATGCCGGTACAATTTTTGGGGCATCAAAAAGAAATTGTTTCACAACTAAAGAATGTTGGCAAGGATGTCATTATTTTCAAAAGTCATCATGGGAAGCATTCTGGACAAATCTTGGGTTGTGATATCTTAAGGTTTGATGTTGTCGCAGATGCTTTCTTTTACATTGGAGATGGCAAATTTCATCCTACTGCTTTGTTATATGAGAATAACAAGCCTGTTTTTTGTTACAATCCTTTTGACAATTCTTTGATTGTTCGTACTTCAGAAGAATTAGAAAAGGTTCAACAAAAGAAAAAAGGACAAATGGCAAAGTTGGTAATCAGCAAAAATGTTGGGTTATTAATTACTACAAAACCAGGTCAAAATGAATTTAAACGAGTAGAAAATCTAAGAGAAAGATTAGAGAACAAAGGTAAATCCGTTTTTGTTTTCATTGCCGATGAGATTAACCTAACTCAGTTAGAGAACTTTAATTTTATTGATGTTTGGATAAATACTGCTTGTCCGAGGATAGTAGAAGACTTTAAGTGTCTTAACTTTACAGATTTAAAGAGTATTGGATATTAATTCTTCTGATTTTAGTTCTCTCGTCGGGTCTTCGACGGAGAAAAAGAAAGTTTTATATACTCTAAAAAATTATCTCGAGATAGAAAAACAAAGTTTTTCCTAAAAGAGAAAAAGAGGAGGGATGAGAATGGCTGAAGTTGTAGCAAAAACAGGTGTTAAGAAAGAATCTGGTTATCTATACTTTATAGATAAGTTAGGAAATGTGGCTCGTGCTGAAATGAGCAGGGCTGGTAGAAAGAAAGGTAAGGCTAAAAAAGAAGTTGTAGCTAAAACTGGTGTTAAAAAAGAATCTGGTTATTTATACTTTATTGACAAAAAAGGAAATGTCTGTAGAGCAAAGATGGCTAGAGGAAGAAAAGCTGGCAAGAAGAAGGTCGCTAAGAAAGCAGTTAAGAAGGTAGTAAAGAAGACTGTTAAAAAGGCTGTTAAGAAAGTAGTTAAGAAGGTTGTTAAAAAAGTTGCAGCCAAGAAAAAAGCTCCTGCCAAGAAAAAAAAGCGATAAGTTCTAGTTTTTTATTTTTATTTTTTTAATTTTTTTTAAGAAAGTTGCTATCTAGTTTTGGGTGTGTAATAATGTCTGAGATGTAAATACAGAAATAAAAATAAAAAAATTAGAACTCAGTTCTAACTGTCTGGTAACTTCTAATAGACTTAAGGGGGGTTGCGTGTTCAACTGGTGCACCATAACCAAATTTACCGGCTACGACTTCTTGTACTAATAAACCATCTCTTGCATGATCTACATAATGAACTGGAACT
>PFNQ01000045.1 GCA_002792115.1 Candidatus Woesearchaeota archaeon CG_4_10_14_0_2_um_filter_33_13
AGTTAAGTTAGTACGTTAGGGGGGAGTTCCCTTCGTCTTTTAGTTTTTTGGTTAGTGACCAGAAATCAGGCATACTATTCCATAGTAGTTACGCATAGAAATCTTTATAAATAGCGTTCTTTTTCCTACTTTATACGATGAAACGAAAGCTCAGCATTAGCATTGAAGAGAAAGTGTTAAAGCAGGTTGAGGACTTTTTAGACGATGGTACGTTCAGAAATAAAAGTCATTTAATAGAGTTCGCATTAAATAAATTCATGAATGGAGTCAGAAAATGACACTAGAAGATAGAGTTGCATTTAGGGAAGCTCTTTTAGAGCATAGACCAGAAGAAGAGTGGAAGCAATACAGACCACAACATCAAACCGTTTATCATGGTACTTTTGCGCTTGGAGGTCGAGAAGTTTCAGGCACAGAATTAATCAGAGAATACGCCCAAAGATTTCCCGCTGATAGAGAATATTCAGATAGGGGAACACTCAACCGAATGTTATCGGAGTGCGAAGTCCCTCAATTTTCATTTACTGATTCAGATGTTATGCGGGGTTTTCTACTTTCCTCAAGAAGTCCAGTACAATGGAGTAAGTACCAACCAAGTTATCACACTTTTTGGACACTTGATTTTAAGCATATGGGAATTGATATGAAAGGACAAATGCTTCTGTATAATCTCTTTGTTGAATTAGAAAACCAGAGAAATGGAACTTTTTATGCTTTTGTAGATTATACTCCTGAAAGAAATCCTGAAATGTATAAGAAAGTTCAAGCCACGAGAAGTGGAGCTTTCATTGCTAAAGCATTTGAGATTGCAGGATTAACAGTAAAGTCAAAATCAATCCTACAAGAAGACTTAACCCCAGAGAGATTACGCGAAATCTTGCTCACCAGAAGAACAGAAGAAGAGTGGGAAAATTGGCAAGGAGGTCATGCTGATTTTAAAAGTACTTGGTTTGATTTAGAAGGTTATAGAAATTTTGCTGGTGCTAGTTTGCGCAGACGTTATCAAGAACTCAGAGGAAAAGACCGTTCAATAAAAGATCTGTTTTCTGAAGCAGGAATAAAAGTAGGAAGTAATCCAGAACTTTTACGAAAAACACTTGAAGATAGATTTGAACGCTTTTATGGTGTTTTCGACAATCCTGCTGAATTACGAAGCTTATTCTTAGGAATAATGCCGGAAGAGGAATGGGCAAAGCCACAACAGTATTCCCCATTAAGGAAACAGAAATTAGCTATTAGTGATGAAAGAAGTGTAAGTATTCATACTCTTTTACACCTATTTTCAATTTACAAATATAATGCCGAGCAGGAAACTATTGATACTTACATTGATTTTAATAAAGCTCAAAGTGAAGAACATAAAGGCTTAATCCAGAGTAATAAGAAAGCATTAGGAGAGTTGCTCGATTTTGCAGGTTTGGAGTATAAATTTATTCCGGATATTACTGAAGTTGATTTACATGATCCAACTGTACTACGAAGAATGTTATTTCACGCTACATTGGAAGGGGAAACTCTCCCTCATAATGAACTAAAAAATGCAGGAATCCAACAATTTAGAAAAGCAAGATTTAGAGATCCAGCAACAGGAGTAGATATAGCTGGTCAATCATTGATGATATATTTTTCAGCATTGTATTATGTCAAGGAACATCATGAAGTAGGATTAGATGAAGCCGCAAATGCATTACATAAAGGCAAATCTAATTCGGCGGTTATGAATGAGATTTTGGGAAAGGCAGGTTTCTAAGCTATGGCAGACGAAAGAATAAAAGAAGTTATTGAAAGTTTGGAAAAACAATTAGAACGAGAGATATCGTGTTATCAAGGAGCAAAAAAAGATTTAGAAAGTGCGAGAGAAGGACAAGAGTTTGATGATAGATTATTTAGAAGATTAAGTTCAAGTATTTTGACAAGTGAAATACAGGCAAGAGTTTATGTTCGAGTTTTAAGTCAGTTATATGTTAATTTTCCAGAGATTAGAGCTCCCGAAGATGCCAATAGAAGGCTTGATGCGTATAATCTTCTTGAGCAGTATCGAAAATAAGTTTATTTTTCTTTTTTAAGAATAGTAAGAACTCCCCCATGTTATTATTTTACATTAGCGAAAATTTTGTTTAGTACACGTTAGAAGAAGTTTCAATTTCTTAGCCGTTTTTTCAACTAAACGAAGGTGCCAATGCGTAAGATTTACGGAAGCGACAGCGTGCCTGAAAAGGTGATTAAACTATTGAGTATAACATCTTCTAGGCGAAGGCTGGAAGATGTTTTGTCCAGTGCTAATGGTCGTTGATGGGCTTATTTTGAATGGCTGGTCTTTCTTGAAGATTCTGCATTATCAGGCTGTTGTTAAGGTTCATCATGTATTCTGCCCAGTATCTAGCTGAATAGAACCATTTTAATTTGACCTTCTCACTGGCTTTGCTGTACAATATTTTTTGCACTTCTTGTGAGAAGTTTTCTATAATTTCCCGGTTTTGGGAAGTGGTTTGTTCAATTTTTGTTTGCATTTTTAATTACCTCTTGGTTTTTTATTAAAATTGTGCGCAAGCGTGTTTATGTGGGTTTCCGAAAGAGAAAGCAACAATATTGCACCTAAGCTATAGACATAAACCAAGAGTGATTTTATTATATGCAAAAATAACAGCCACTCTCCCACTGGACAACTGCGGAAAAAGTATATAAACAAGTTTGCTACATAAAATATGTATGTAGGTGATAAAAATGTTTCAGCCACTGATAGAAGAATGCAGATTAAGAAATTATTCTGTAAAAACAATCAAAGCTTATCTTTTTTATAACAACAAGTTTTTACAGTTCTGTAAGAAAAGACCTCAAGAGATAACTAGAGATGATCTCCGCAACTACTTGCTTTATTTAGATAGTAAAGGTTGTTCCAGCTCGATGATCAACCTGGCTCATAATGCCCTTAACTTCTATTACAAAACTATTTTTGGAAGAAATTTTAAGCCCATCAAATTCCAAAAAAGAGAACAAAAATATCCGCAAATACTTTCTATAGAAGAGATCAAGAAATTGATTGACGTTACAAATAATAAAAAACACCAATTGATGATCTCGTTGTTATATGCTTCTGGAGTAAGAGTTAGCGAACTCGTTAAGATAAGATTAATGGATCTAGATCTAAACAGAAAAGCGCTTCTAGTCAGGCAAGGTAAAGGTAAGAAAGATCGTTACACGATCCTATCAGAGAAAGTTGTAGCGGAAATAAGATCATATCTCTCAAACAGAAAAGAACATAACCAATATTTGTTTCCGTCAAATGAAGGACATATCACAATCAGAACAGTACAAGAAGTGTTAAATCAAGCTAGGACTAAAGCCAAACTTGACAAAGAGGTAACACCGCACAAGTTAAGACACTCTTTCGCTACACATCTTTTAGAAGCAAAAGTTCCTGAAAGTAAGATCCAGAAACTATTGGGACATAAAGATATTAAGACCACCCAGATATATGCTCAAGTGAGTACAAAAAATCTGTTAGAGACTAAAAGCCCGCATGATCAGATTTAAATTGTTATAACTCACCTAACAATTAATTTTAAATAGTCAAGCTACCTTATATTAATAAAAAAGAGGAGAATATGTTAGCAATCTTGGTGTTTATTGTACTTTTTGTATCTGTTTTTCTAATTTGGAAAGGTTCTGATTGGATTACCGATTCCATGATTCCTGTAGCAAATAAATTAGGGACAAGCTATGTTGCGGTAACTTCTCTTTTAGTATCTTTTTTGATTAGTATTCCAGAAGTGTTTACCTCAGTTTATTCGTATCTGCAAGGCCACTTAAATGTGGGTATTGGAGTTATTATCGGTTCGGTTATGATCAATATTGGTTTAACTATCGGAATAAGTGCGACTATAAAACCATTGAAGATAGAGAAGTCTATTGCTATTCGCGACGGTATTTATTTAGTTATTATTGCAGCCGTTGTATTATTGATGGGTGCAGATTTAAATTATAACCGAAACGAAGGGCTAATTTTAATACTTCTTTTCATGCCATATCTATTGAATGTTTGGTTTTTTGAAAAACATAAGTCTAAGAAAAGTAAAAAAGAAAAGGTGGAAGATATCAAAAAGGCCTTGTATTTATTCAGCCATATGAAGTTTTTAAAATTAAAACCTTCAGTAACAACATTTGTTTTAGGAGCAAGTTTGTTAATCTCTGGTTCTTACTTATTGTCCTATTGTTTAATTCAAATTAAAGAAATATGTTCTCTTCCCGGACTTTTAGTGGGACTAATTATTGGGGCTGTTGCAACTGCTACACCCAACATTATTACTGCGGTGCAAGGAACTTTAAGGGGATTTAAAGACGTTGCTATAACAGAAACTTTCGGTGCAAACATCTTTACCTTATTAATCACGTTAGGAATATTAATTCTAATGAAACCTTTTGCAATTACTGGTAGAGTTTTCTATTTTGATTTAACCTGGATGATTATGATTCATTTATTGGTTGTAATGTTTATCTTTAAAGGATATCATTATCATGAAGAATCCTTAACCAGATATGAAGGTATTGCATTAATCTTGTTCTATCTGGCAATAGTGGCTGTGAACTATTTAATGAGATAAGAATTAAATAGAGTCTAAAAAGTTTAAGAACGTAACTTAAAATAAGTGATTGATATATTTGAGTCTAAATGTTTAAAGCAGCACTTAAATCTTTTAGTCCTAAATACAATAAAAATTGGTCGCTAAATTAAGTTAGCAAAAACAAAATAATTTAGATATAAAATAAACAATCATCGCTTAAAACTTTTCTACTTAATTTATTTTAAACTTGATGATAAGTTTAAGTGCTTAAGAAAATTATCCGAATAGATCTCCCATCTTATCCTTTAGTTCATCATCCATCTCAGATATACTTTTAGTACCGTACAGGTCCATTGTTGTTTTGTATGATAAGTGCCCTAATACTTTCTGGACAACTTCAAGACTTAGTCCACGATCTTTTAAAATCCGGGCACAACTATGACGCAGAATATGGGGATTAATATTCTTTAATTCAGGTACAGGATTGTCTAAGTGGGCCATTCTACCTGCTTTTGCAACGATACGATTAATCTCAGTAGTTGAGATATGACCTTCTTTATTCAGGCTAGAAACAGCAGGAAATAAGTATCCTTGTTTTGAATTGTTAAGTACATAACGAATGTACAACTTTAGATCTTCTAATAATTGGTCGGAAAAGATTGTTGCTAAACGTTCAATATTTTTCTTTCCAAGAATTTGAATTTTTTTTGTATTAACATCAATGTCCTTAACTTTAATTTTAGCTAACTCAAAACGACGCAATCCACAATATGCTAATAATTTGATAATCACCTTGTCACGAAGTTTTTCAGTATGTTTAATCAATTCTCTAATTTGCTCTTCCGTCAAATGAAATTGACTTCGTGAATGTCCCTTCTTTGGTTTTTGATTATACATGAGGACAGAAAAGGTAATAGATTATTTAAATATTACGTTTTTGACCTATTTTATTACCTTTTTTGTAACATTTTGTATAAAGTGTTACGTGCCAAGTATAAAACCTTGTCGAAGGGTATATTTCATTAAAAAAAGCCGGCCTTTTTAAAAAAATAGCAATGTTAATTTTTAACAAAAATAGGATCTTACCAACAATAGAATAAATAAGAATTGATTAAAAGTTTTATTCATCAATAACTTCTTCGCAATTTACAAAAATCAAACTATTATTAACCTGTTCATAACACCGACATTCCTGACAAGTACCTAAACAATAAGTATTTGTTTTACCTTCATCATATTCATTAAAACTAAATCCATCACATCCACAAATTTTTACTAAATTAAAGTTTTCTTCAGGTCCAAGATTAGAATTGTAACCACATTTATCAGAAAATGGTTTTAATACAAAATTAAACACTTGTGCATAAGTTAAAATTCCTAGAAATATTAGAATCCCTATAACAATAGCAATTCTAATTAACCATTTTTTGATCATCTATTAATTATATCTCTGGAGTATATAAAACTTTTTTTAAACATGCTGTTCTGTTTCTAAAACCTTTAATCAAAGATAAAATATTTATAAAATCCTTTTGTGTCTAAATTATTTAAGCAACGCTTGAATAATATAAACTAAAGTTAAAATAAAACTTTTAAGCATCGCTCATAAGTTTAATATTAAAAGAATTTAATAAAAACGCAAAAATTTTATAAACTATAAAAGTTAAAAAAAGCAGAAATCAATTGTTTTAAATGTATCTTTTTAAGATTTCTTTACGTTTTTTATAATAGCCGTGTTCCATCCCTAAAGTTAACATCCAGACGCCTGCAATTAACAACAAAGCATCAACTCCCCATTCAGGAATTTTATAATACTTAAAATAATCAATCAGGGCAACAGCAATCATTAAAAAACTAAAAATAATCAATAATTTAGGAAAATAACTTTTCTTTTCCGTTTTAGGAATCTGAATTGGTGCTGCCGCAATTGGTTTAGATTCTTTTTTAGCCATCTTGTTTAACCAACATAACTTAATCGTTTTTTCTGCTGCATGTCTTCAGCTTTTTGTCCTTTTTCTAAAATTGTTTTAAGTTTGTTTTCAAATAAACTAGCCTGCTTTAATAACGGTTTTGGATCAACCTTTAACCCAGTGTAAGCATCGAGAGCTTTGATGATTTCTGCAGCCGCCTTACTATCGGGTAAGCCGGACTTAGCTTCTGCAAATAAAGCGATAAATGGAACTTTTAATTGTTTAGCTAACAATGCACCAGTTGCCCCAACAATTATACCTTCCATTAAAGGTTTGGCAACATTTTCCAGCTTTTGATTTGTTCCACCGTTTTTAGTAGTATAATAAAATACTCTAGATGTGTCTTGGTTAGGACTTCCAACACCCTCTAATGATATGATTTCCTTAGCTCCAAGTTCTTTAGCAAGATCTTCAATCATTTCAGCAAGTTTCCAACCCATGTCTTTACCAACATTTATAGCATGTACTAAAACCATATTAAACTCTTTGTTATAATGAATTGAAATCGGTTCAATAACCTTGTTTTGATGAATAGCGATCATTGCGGGCATTTCATCCATCTCCACAATACCAATCTTCTCTGTTTTTAGATGATCGATTAAAAATTCAATAGTAATCGTTCCAATAAGTCCAAATCCAGGAAAACCCTCTATTAATGTAACATTTTTTGGTTTTTTATTAAGAATAATCTTCATCAGCATCACCTACCTTTTTGATAGTAAAATAATACTTCTCTGGTATTTAAGTGTTTTGGAAAAATCATCATCCGTATTATCAAATGCAATAATCCTTTTATATCTGCTTTGCTTTATTATAAATAAATGAAATTAACTAAGACTGAAAGATTAATTCTGTACTCTTTAGGCTTGTTCTATGAATCAATCAATCAACTACTCTCAGAAAAACATCTGAAATTAAAAACATCAAAGATTGCTTTTATTGAAGTTTTACTTACATCAAAAATTATCACAAAACAAGAACGGACAATCTACAAAAATTTGGAGTCTTTAGAAAAGAAAAACTTAATTTTTTACGATAAAAGGATGATTAATTTTACTGCTGATGGTTTAAGGATATTAGAAAGAATAAATCATGAAGTTAAGCAATTTGTCGACCTTAAAGATTACTTCAAAGATACAAAAAGACCAAAAAGAAAATTACAAACTTTGATTGGTTAGTGAATTAGTTTATTGGTTGAGCAACTTCTGTCCTATTAACTTGTCTTGTTGGCTCTACAACGTATTCAAATTCAACAGCTTCTGGAAGAAAATCTCTTCCAACTTGAGCTTTTAAAGTTCCAATTCTTGCATCAATAATAGGATTACCTGTTTTTCTTCCAACATAGTTATCGGCAAGCCTTCCTTCAATATCAACTGGAAGATCTCCGATTAGAACTTTTCTTCTAGCTAATGGATCTATACCATATTCAAAAACTCTTAAATTTCTTGCAGTAATATCATCAGTAATTTGGTAATCTGCCCCATGTATTTTATCCTCAGCAGTTTCGGCTTCAACTACGTCAACTATGCCTAAAGATTGGGCAAGATATACTAAAGTTGTTTCGATCGGAGCAAATAATCTATCCATAACCGGATCAAGAATTGTTTCAGGAGCAACACTTCTTAGAGCATCTCTAAGTGCATAATCAACCTTACCATTATCTTTAATCCCTCTACGTTTAAATTTTCCTTGGGAGAATATTTCTACATCTCTTATTGTTTCTTCCCAATCGGGGTTATAAGATGTTACTAATGTACCATCAACAACTTTATGTTCTGCAATATATCTACCAAAAGTTAAATCACCTATGAGCATACCATCTTGATAACGAACATTATTTAAGTTAACTTCATATGCATTTTCAGCCCCCAGATCATCTAAAATATTGGGATTCATTACAGCTTCTCCTTGTAAAGAAACACTAGCTAGAATAGTCTTATCAACAGTTCTAAATGCAGTGCCTTGACTCAAAAGTTCATCTAAAGTTTGATGTGGATTTGTGGTTGTCATTTTGTAGTTACTTAGTAGTGACTACTTATAACCTTTTCTAAAAGAATGGCTCTATTTAGAAAAGAAGAAGTAAATATATTAGAGTACGGATACAAAAATATATTCAAGACAGAACTTAAGGAAAGCGAAGCTTAATTGATTGGACGGATGTAAACGAGAGGGTTTTATATTAGCCAAACGATGAGTTAAACAGTTATAGTATACTCAAAGTAATCATCCCACGGATTCTCTAGTTTCATCATTTCTTCCCTGCTTAATTTTTCAAAATAAGCCCTAAATGGTCGCATAGAATTACCATGTGCAGAAATAGCCACATTAATTTTCTCTTTCTTCATTTTTTTTAATAGGTCTTTAAGAAAAGAATTAACTCTTTTCTGAACATCTTTAACTGACTCTCCTCCTGGTGGAGGAATATCATATGAACGGTGATAAATGTCATAAATATCTTTGGCGATCATCTCACCAAACTTGCCTTTAATATCTTTCTTCATCTTACCATAATGCTTCTCAATACTCCCAACAACAACATGTTCAATCTCTTCCATAAATTCTTTGTGGCTGTGCCGTTGTAGTTTTCCATAAGAACGCTCAATCATACGATCATCTTCAATTATTTTCTTGCATTCAGGGTGATACTTTAAAACCTCTTTTAAGGTCTCTTTAGAACGAGTTAGGTGTGAGTGGTAAGCTACATCAATCTTTTTATCTTTTATCTTTTTTGCTATTTCTCTGGCGTTTTTATAACCTAAGGGAGTCATCTTGCTATCAATCCATCCTGTAAACCAAGAATGCCTATTGTAATAACTTTGTCCATGACGAAATAGATAGATTTTTAATCGCATTTTTTAATTAAGGATTGTGTATCCTTCCGGCAAAGTTAACATTGCTATCTTTACACCATTAACAGATAACTTAGAAAACTTTTCAGTTTTAAGAACAACAATCTCATCAACATCGTAGGTGTAAGTTTCCATTTTTAAAGGCAATCCATAATAAGAATCTAAGAAAACTCTTTCAAAATTATTTCCAACAGAATAAGTTAAAATAATTGTTTTGCGATTGTCAATATTTTCATTAGCCCCGCCCTTTTCAGCGCTTAAAGGAATATTATCTAAAACTGTTATGGGAGTTACTTTTAATTTTTCTACAGCAGCATTAATCTTGTAACCTTGGTTCCTATAATCTTCACACGAAAGAATATTTAATGCGCAAGTCACTAATGCATCTGCATCATTTTCAGAAAAATAGACCTCCGTATACTGAAAGTTTTGCCCAACTTTGATTGCTTCCGAGTACGTTTTTTTAATCTGTCCTTTTAGATAATAAAGATGGTAAGATCTGTCTTGAATATAACTGCCATATTGGTTTCTGTTGCTTACCTCATATAAATAATCAAAATTAGTGTATTCCTTACCCTTTTCAATAAGATTAATGGTTTCTTCATCTAGATTAATTATTGGCTCTTCTGAAGTGGCTGCTTCTGCTATACCATTAGCTTCACTGCTAGGGGTAACTTCTTTAACATTATCTGCAACGGGCATCTCAGCTAAAGTTTGATCTTGATTAGAGCATGCTATCAAAAATAAAGATAACATCAAAATTAAGGAAATTATTACTATGTTATTGATTTTCATTTTACTAAAATGATTATTTAATGGTAAATAAATCTTACTATTCCGGACAGTGTTTCCAAATAATCAATAAGTACTAAACCAAATATTGATTTTAATTAAACTCCACCAATTGAATTTTCCAAACCCAG
>PFNQ01000017.1 GCA_002792115.1 Candidatus Woesearchaeota archaeon CG_4_10_14_0_2_um_filter_33_13
AATGTGAAGAATCTTGGGTCTGTTCTTTATGGAGTACTTGCAAGAATGATGTGCAAGCAAGAAATTGTTATGATCAACATACTTGTGGTACAACTTTCAAGAAACCTTTATTACAAAAGAATTGTAATCAGGCTTCTAGTGGTTACGAACCGGTACAGATTTCAAATCAATTACCTCCACCTGATCAACTACTACCAGAAGTTCAACAACCACAATCATCTTTTAAGCAGATGTGGGACAAGTACGGAAATTACATTTTGATTGGTCTGATTGGTTTAGTGATTATAACAATTATCATTTTACTGATTGCTCATTTTACTAAGCCAAAAAAGATGGCTTACAATCATGATGAGTTGGTTGAATGGATCAAGCAAGAAAGAAATATGGGTACGTCGGATGAAGATATCCATAACATCCTTTCTCAAAATACCGGATGGAATAAGGAAGAGATTCATGAAGCCTTTGAGTTGCTTAGAGCTACGCCAACTTCTCCGGTAGTTCAGCAACAATAATTTTTTTTATCTTATTTTGAAATTTAACCATTTCTGTTATTGGGCTGCTAAACTTTTTTGTTACTATCGTAAGGTGGTTTTGAGTCAAAAGGTATATAAAGTATCAAATCTTTGCAACAGAAACTGATGGCAACAATTGATACTCTTCTAGAAACTTTAAGAGAAGTTAGACATGATTTGGCTAGTCCGTTACATGTCATGATGGCATCTTCTCAAGATATTCTTTCTTCTCATCCTAATTTAAATTCTGAGTTTCGGGAGCTTTTAGATGGTTATTCTTTGTCTAGTAAAAAAGTTAGTGATATTCTTACTGCGATAAGGGAAATTTCTGTTTATCATAAAGTTTTATTAGAACCATTGCCTTCCGACAATCTTGCTGCCACTGAGTGGTTCCGGGCGGATTATCAAGAAGCACAACAATTATATCGTCTTAATGCTACCGCTTTTGGTCTGATGCCGGGAAGAGAACAATTGGATTTTAAGACTGAAGTTAGAGATGCTAAAGGTTTAATCCGATTGTTAGAAGCGAGTAAAAGCGATTTACTTCTTCCCTTTTCTAAGTTAGCTCTTTACTCTGGCCAAATCCTAAAAAACAGATTTTGGGAAGGTGATGATGATCCGTTCATGAGGTACTTTCAGAAAGCGCAAGAGGCAACAAACTATTTTTAAAGTTTAATTCTGGGCATGGTTGACCTTCCAAAAGATGTTGAGAGGCTTGCTCAAAAACCATCTTCTGATTTGATGGTTCCAGATGAAGTCAGAGATTACTTAGGTCGTATTCTGTCTTCTCAAGAGATTATTAAACAGCATCTGTTCTCTGTTTTTGGTTTAGGTCATGGTTCAGATGTTTTTGATGTAGGAAGATATGTATTCTTATGGAGAGGAGCATTTGAAAGAGCAGAGATCGCTTTAGATAACCAAGTTAATGGTCAATCTGGTTTAGTTTTGTCAGATTATTATGGAAGAATTTTAGGTAATGCTTTAGGAAATGTTTTAGTTCATTCTGTTGACTGCAATAAAGTAAGCGTTAGAGCTTATCGTGAAGGAGAATATTGCATGTTAGCAGTTGAGAATAATGGAACTAATGCACAAACTCCAGAACATGTTCGTCAAACAGCAATTGAACTTGGTATTATTGATTCATCATCTGCGTTAGGTAATTCTCAGGTAATGAACTTAGTTTACGATCGAAGATTTTCTACTTTAGAACATGGTGGTGCTCCAGCATGGGGATTATCTGAAGGACAGGGTCTATCTACAATTAAGAAATATGCAGAACAAAGAGGAGGATTTGTAAGAATTGGTGCGGATCCAGAACAAGATGTTGCCTTTAGACTAGAAGTTGCAATTCCTTTAGAAAAAGTCGTTCGTTCTGGCTTTATGTGAACTTTTAATTTATGTAAATCCTCACTTTAACATAACTTTGTTAGCAATAACTTCCTTTTGATTGTTGTACTCTTCTATCGTTCCTTCAATCTCAACATAATCACCCTCCTTAAGATAAATTTCTTGATTGTTAAACAAAATGATGGGGGTATTTTCTACTTTAAATCCTTCTAGAGTCAGGAAAGTAACTTTATCTTGCACACTTAATTTTGTAACTTTTCCTTCAAGTCTTACCAAAGAATCTTGAGCAAAGCCATCAATTGTTTCCACACTACTTAAATTAAAATCATCAGCATAAAAGTAAAGAATAGTTAATCCAATAAAACAGATTATAATTGAAATCTTTAGAATTATTTTTTCATCCATCTTAATAAAATATTTTAACTCTAAAAATAATCTTTCTCTATGTTAAATATACTTTTAAGAAACATTTATAAAGTAAGTTCTTGAAAATAGTTTCATTAGTGGTTCTAGGTGTGTTTGGAGATTTAAAAATGGTATATCATGCTTTAGGAGAATGTGCTGGTGTTTACGACACTTTTGAACATTGGGAAGCTGTTAGAGATGGCAAAGAATACATTCAAGTTCCGGTTAGGCAATTACTTAGTCCGGGAGCAGCTAGATACTTTGCTATGAAAGCAAGGTTTGAAGAAACAAATGGAACTGTTTTTTCAGTTGATAATGCGGGCGTAGAAGATCTTTTGCCAGCAGCAAACCAATAATTTTTTATTAATTAAATTTATCTTAGAAACTCTTAGCATAATCAATATCATCGGTTATGGAATAGTTACTATGAAATAATTTCCATAATGCCGGATTAAAGTTTACCCAATTTGAGAATCTTTCTCTATCACTATGGTTTAAAGAAGTCATTGTTCCAAGAACTTTGGCATATTGTATGTTGATCAACATCTTCTCTGCTTCTTCAGTTTGCATAGTTTCGCTACGTGTATCATTAACGATTCCAGCTAGCTCTTGTTGATAAACTCCACTTGCTCTATTTCCAGGTGAAACGTTGTAAGAAAACAGCTTGTCATAATCCACATGAGATTTGTAAAACTCTTCTGCTAAGAAATGTTCTTCTTGTTGAGAATAATTAATTTTCAACCAGCTTTTAGTAGATATGTTTGCGTCAATATCATCAGTTTCGTCATCATTATCAAGACTATTTATCTCTTCTTCTGAATCTGTTTTTTTCTTTGCAACAACATCTTTATCAGTGTCTTCAACTAGCTGTTCAACTTTTTGATCTACATCAGGTCCATTTTTAGTAGATTTCTGATCTACTTTTATTTCCAATTGACTTTCTTTATGCTTCTGCTCAGTATCTTTAGTTGCTTCTTGAACTAGCTTGTTACCTATAATAAATCGATTTATCGCTTCTGCTATCGCCTCAAACCGCGAATATTTTTCAATTACTTCGTCAATTGCTTTTTCTAAAATTTCAATCCACCCCTGGAGGATATTATCTAAGATTAGTCCTATTTAAATCTTGCTTATTGCAAAAGAGTAGTAAAACACTATATCTATTGTTAGGGACAGAAAAGTATTAAAACACTCTGAGATTTATGTTGTTAATAGAGGGAAAAATGGAACCAAAATATGCATCCTTCGGCCTACAAGGAAAAAGAATCACTTTAGAACAAGATAACCAAGAAATTGCTAGGATCAGTGTTATTTACATTAAAAACGATTTACATGAAGAACCTTATGGCTTAATTGAAGACCTTTATGTTGATGAATCGTTTAGAGGGAAAGGTTTAGCTAGAAAATTATTTGAAGCAGCAATTCAAACGTGTAAGGAACAAGGTTGTTATAAAATTGTTGCTACTAGCAGATATTCTCGCACGTCAGTGCATGATTTTTATCTTCGACTTGGATTTAAAGATTATGGCAAAGAATTTAGATTGGACTTTGAAAAAAAATAATCCCCTTTTTACAATTAAATCAATTTAATAAACCATTTAGGATTAAATTAATCCGGAAGTGAATCCTTCTTCAAAAGCAGCTTTTTTTATCTGGGCAATTTCGTTTTTAATTGCTTTATCAAAACTGACTTCTTCTCGTTTTAAAGGATATTCAATTAATTGGTAATTAATATTCTCATCTTCAACGATTATTTGAACATATCGCTTAGGGATGGGTATTAACTTTCTGCTTTCTTTATCTAGATGATATTCATCCCGCCAACTTCCTGGATGAATAATCACTCTACCTCGTTTATCCTCAATAAACTTTTCATGGATATGGCCCAGAACAACAATCTTACTTTTTTTGTATGTTCTTCGTTTTGTTAACTTAAATACTTTTATAATATTATCTAAGTCATAATGGGCTTTTCTTAATCTTCGATAAAAGTCTTTAACTAACTCTCTGGGATAAAAGTAAGTTGGATCGAAGAAATATCTAAATGGATAATAAAATGTGCTTTTTAAAAAATAAACTATTCCACGCCAAGTTAACTTTTTAACAATATCTTTATGCAAATCCATCAACGAAGGTCTCGGGGTTATCCGCTCTAAGAAGGGATGTTGTTCTTTCAAGTCCATAAATTTACTCATCAAACTGAAAGAAACCCAAGATTGATTTAAGATAATGTCCTTTTTGTGTTTCAAGAACAACCTCTTTTTATTAAATCGGTTTAAGAAATCATATTGTTGTCCGTGTTCAATGTAAATTTTATCCTGATTATAAAAATGTTTGAAGTAAATATTCCTTTTCTTACCCAAAAATTCCCGGATCTTATTTTGTATCTCTTTAAAAACCAAGTCCATGTCATGATTGCCAATAATAAAATATAACTTATTTTTTCTTTTCTTAACGAATTTTCTTAAAGAATAAAAGACACGTTGGTGTGCTTTATAGATTAAGTTTAGTTTTGAGAGAGAAATTTCTTCAGTCACATGTCTAGTATAAGATAACTGATTATTGCGAAAGTAAGGGCATTTTAAGAAGTCAAAAATATCACCGTTTAAAACTAAATCAACATTATGGGCTCTTTTTTCTAGTTCGTCAATCAATTCACACAAAGCGTTGTCACTGATAAAATCATCAGTGAGGTTACCTGCACCCATCTCTACATCACCTAAAACGATAACTTCCTTTTGTACCATGGTTTATAATATACCTAATTGGAAATATAAATGATTAGAACTATAAACGATTAGAATTATAAATGTAATGGTTTTTCTTTTAAACTTAATTTTTGTTATTAGTTAATCTAATAACTCTTGCCTAAATAGAACCAATACTTAGCTTTTTCAGAACAGGCAAAACATTTCTGGTCTTTTTTTAACTTTGGTTGTGATAATGGAGAGTTCAAAGATTTTGCTCCTGTTGCTTCTTTAAAGTTATCTTCACATTCAACGGAACCGCACCAAGGAGAAAAAATTATTTTTTTATTATCTAATTGTTTTTTAGCATCTTCAAGATTGTCAACTTCAACTACACTTGAACTTAAAACATCTTTTGCTTTATCTAGTAAATTTTTCTGAATTTGTTCTAACAAAACGTTAACTTCGTCAGCGATAGCAGTTAATTCAATCTGTTGTTTCTCACCAGTATCTCTTCTTACAATAGTAGCAAGATGTTTCTCTAAATCTTTTGGACCTATTTCTATTCTTACCGGGATTCCCTTAACTTCCCACTCATTAAATTTCCATCCAGGACTATAAGATTCTCGGTCATCAAAATTAACGTTAATACCTTTTTTCTCTAATTTATTTTTAATTTCTTTAGCTTCTTTTAAAACTTGATTTTTAGAGCTATCAAATAAAATCGGAACAATAACAACTTGTGTTGCAGCAACTTTTGGTGGTAGAACTAATCCCTTATCATCACCATGCATAGCAATTAATACACCAATCATTCTAGTAGTAATGGCAAAAGTATTTTGCCAAGCATATTGTTGTTGGCCATTTTGGTCTGTATAACTAATGTTGAAGGCTTTAGCAAAAATTTGACCATCATGATGAAAATCTGGACCTTGGATGGCTTTGCCATTAGGCATAATAAATTCCATGGAAATGGTATACTCAGCACCAGCAAACTTTTCTTTCTCAGATTTCTTACCAATTAAAGAAGGCATAGCTAAATAATTTTCACAAACATCATTGTAAATTCCAATAATCTCTTTTCCTTCTGCCTTTGCTTCTTCTTTAGTAGCAAAAACTGTATGTCCTTCATTCCACAAAAATTCTCTTCCTCTCAAGAATGGAGTGGGATGTTTAAATTCCCATCTTACAACATTATTCCATTGATTAAGACGCAGAGGTAAATCATTATATGACCTAATCCATTTAGAGTAAGAATCATACATGATGGTTTCTGAAGTTGGTCTTACTGCTAATCTTTCAGCCAGTGGAGAGTTGCCAGCATGAGTTACCCAAGCAACTTCTGGAGCAAAACCTTCAATATGTTTAGCTTCCTTTTGCAATAATGACTCTGGGATAAATAATGGGAAGTAAGCGTTTTGAATTCCAACAGCTTTAAACCTTTTATCAGTTGCTTGTTGAATTTTTTCCCAGATTGTGTATGAGTTTGGTTTATAGACAATACATCCAGAAACTGATGAATAATCAGCTAAATCTGCTTTTTGAATAACTTGAGTATACCATTCACTAAAATCATCTTCCTTTTTGATGGTTATACCTTTTGTGTCTTTCTTAGCCATTTGGTTTAGTAGTGAGAGGTGTTTTATAAAGTTTATCAAAATCTGATTTTTCTATATTCCTGGGAAATCCCAAATAATCTATTTTAATCGAAAGATATATAAAACAAAACTAGAAATGAGTCTTTATCATGTGGGCGTGCCAGAGTGGTCAAATGGGCTGGATAATTCTTGATGGAAGTCAAGATTTAGGCTTTGCTTAGGTCAGTCTGGTTGGATGGTATCATGCGCTTTAGAGCGGTGACTGAAAGACACCCAGTAGCTTAGTGCTTACGCAGGTTCGAGCCCTGCCGCCCACATTTTTTAAATATAAAAAGGCAGGCCAGTGGATCTTGTCAGAAATCTTAACGCGTCTGTTGCCCACATCATTTTTTCTAAATTAGAAAAATTAATCAAAAATGAAACTGAATCGATGGACATGGTTGTTAATGGCAGTATTATCTTTTTTAGTTCCCTACACTTTGATAAACAATTTTTCTTCAACCAGAGATAGTTATCAACTAATTCTTCCGCTTGATCTTTCTCTTCCTTTTATCCCAATTTTTGTAATATTTTATCTTCTCACTTTTATTTACGTTATCTTAGTTCCATATCTGTTGATTAAAGATAAAAAGAAGTTTTTGGCTTTATCACTAAGTTTTATTTTCACTATGTTAATTGCTTACATTATTTTCTTAGTTTTTCCGATTAAGATGGTTTTGAAAGTTAGTACTCTCGGATCTGGTTTTTTAGATAATTTAGTACAGATTACTTATCTGATGGACGCTCCTGGATTCAATAGTTTTCCTAGCTTACATGTCGCTTTATCTCTCTTAACTAGTTTAATTATTTATACTAATGACAAGAAACACTGGTGGGTTTGGATTGCATTTATCTTAATTTCATTATCTACTTTGTTCATAAAGCAACATTATTTTATTGATGTAGTTGCAGGAGTCTTACTTGGAACGATTGGGTTTTTAACTTATTACTTTTTGCTTCCAAGTAAACGGAAGATCTCATCTGCTGCTTGTTGCAATTCAGATAAGGTAGTGGTTTCTGCTGGTAAATGACTAGTCTCTTGTCCTGCCAGTTTGTCTGCTTCAAGAATTCTACTATGGACTAAAGCCAATCTATCTTTAAGCACGCCAATATTACCTTGATCAACTTTCTTGCCTTTCTTTAAAGCGGTGATGGCTTGTTTTAATTGTTCAAACTCCTTTTCAATTAACTTAGCGTCTTCTTCTAAAAGAGCTAGCAATTTCTCTCTGCTATCTTTGTATCTTTTTTGTAACAAAGCCTGATCAATACTTTTATTAAATAAACCTAACATTTTTATTTACCTCTAGTCATTTTTGTTTTGATATCTGCTGGAGTTTTTAACATTAGAACATTAACAATTTTCATCAAGATCGGTGTTAATAGGATTGATAACATGATTAATAACATCACTGATGAGAATAATCCTTGAATATCTTGCCCTACAAAGAATTCTGGTTTAAGTACAGATAAAGAGATTAAAGCACTCATTACAACTAAAGAAACTTCACCATAAGGCAGCATTCCTAATCCAATTAACAACCCTTCTCTGCTTGTATATTTATTAAGTTTGGCTGTTAGAAATGCACAACCAACTTGAATTGTCGTGATTAATCCTAAGAAGATTAATGTTCTACTAATATTGGCTAAGAAATTGGCAAAACTTAGTTGTGATCCAGTAAAAGCAAAAAATAATGGTATAAAAAATCCATATGATAAAGAGGATACTTTTCCTACAAAAGTATGATTCTCAAATACTGGTGAGCGAGATAAGATCACCCCAGAAAAGAATGCTCCGATGATTGAACTTAAACCAAAGTTACTGGCTGCCCATGCGGATAATAAGATAATAATTATTGCTAAAGAGAATTGTGCTTCTTCAACTTTAAAGCGCATAAACCAAGTAGTCATTTTTGGCAAGTACATAAAACTCAAGTAAAAGATTGCAAAGAATATCAATACTGATAACATTACCTTACCTAATTGCCAATAAATATTTCCACTTGCGCCCGTAGTTATTTCTGCGTAGCCAACCACTCCTGTAAGCAATATCAATCCAGTAATATCGTTAAGAACTAGACTGCCGATAACAGTTTTACCAACTTTTGAATCAATTTCTCCTACTCCCATCAATGATCTTAATGATACTCCCATCGAAGTTGCTCCTAAAGCTACTGCCAAAAACAAACTAATCAATAAAGAAAATCCTTGCATCAAAGCATAAATCACTACCGCAATTATAGGCAGAGTAGAACTTAAAACAGAAATGAGGATAGATGTTTTTTTGTATTTTAATAAATCTTTGATACTACCATGTTCAAATCCGGCAATGAAGATTAACAATATTATCCCAATTTCTGCAAAGACATGAAATGTTTCTGAAGCTTCAAAAATATTTAATAATTGTGGTCCTAAAAGTACTCCTGCTAGAATTTCTCCTACTAATGAAGGAAGTTTTACTTTTTCAGCTAATTCTCCTAAGACTTTTGCTAGTAAAATCAGCAATGCCAGAGTTAAGATAAAACTAAAGGCCATTATTTCTTCTTACCAATTATTTTTTTATAATGTTTAAGGATGTCGATATCTGTAATTACTCCTACTAATTTGTTATTATCAATTACAGGAATTGTAGAAATGTCTTCTTCATAAATTAATTTGGCTACTTGAAGTACTTCATCATCCGGAGAGACAGTAAACCCATGCTTTTCCATGATTTCTTCAACTTTTTTAGATTTTTTTGAAAGGATTAGTCTTAATTGTTCAAATCCTAATCCTTCTTGTTCAACAAAGTCTAATTGGCCCACATCGATCAATAAAAGTTTTTTTTGATCTAATTCTCCTACAACCATACCTTTATTATCAACAACAGGCATGGCTGATTGTGAAGTTTTTATTAATAGATCTAAAGCTTTAGCAATGGAATCTGTTGATTTTAGAACTTGAAACTTCTTATTCATCACATCTTTCACTTTCATAAGTTGTGTTATATTATCATACTTTTTTAACCTTTCTCTTTGGTTCTTGTAATAATAACCTACTTTTTCTAAACTTTAAAGTTGATTTTGGAGGACAATATCCAAATTTCTTCCAGAATAAATGTTTTGTAAGATGAACTTGGTTTTTTGGAGAGATCTCTTTAAACCACTTTTCTAGGTTTTCTTTACCTGAAATTTGATAATAAACAATTCCGTTAAATCTATTTTCTTCCCAAGTTCCATAATTAAAATTTAATGTTTTGAATAATTCTGCTAATTGATAAGCTAGAGGAGACTTTTTTAAAGCAATCTGAACTCTGGGGTAATAATTTAGGTTTGATCCTTGTTTGGAGAATTTAATACAGCCATCAGTATCAAATAAACCTCTTAAAAAATAAGGAATTAATTTTTTGTTTGAACTTATAATCTGTGGAACTTCTGCTGTATCTTTTGATCCTCTTTTTAACCCCATTTTGTTAGTTAGGTAATTAATTAATCCTTTTGAGTAGATCATGATATAATAAGAATTGCGATCGTTTCTTCTTTTAATTTTGGGATTAACATTAAATTTTGTGTTGATAATTTTACAAACATGATTCTGATAATAGTCTAAGTCTTCAATGCTTCCGGTAATTGTAATAAGATTGTGTTTTGTGTGGATATGGCCATCTCCAAGGACAATACCAGCTATTTCACTAATCTTGGAGTTAATGAGCATGTTCTAATTTGTTAGAGTCAAACTATTTTATAAGCCTTGTCCGCACTTGTCCAGTGTGTCCTGTGGTTAGAAAACTTTATAAATTAACTCTCTAAACTGAAATATAGCCCCGCTGTGGCGTGGTTCACAGCCCCGTGGAGAATTGTTTAATTCCGGGAATGTAGTGGACTATCATAGCGCCCTTTGGTTCCAGAAGCAATTTTGGAGATGAAAGGCGTTGACCGCGGTTCGAATCCGCGCGGGGCTACATTTCTTTTTAAACATAAAAATAAATATTACAAATTAAACTTATTCTCCCCAAACATCTTCAATAACTGGGGCCCTATTAACATCAAGAACAAAAATATCAATAATCTTTTCCTCTCCTAAACCGGTAGAATCAAGACAGCTAACATTAACTTGATGGCTGCCGGCATCATCAAAAGTTGTTCTTTTCCTAGCTGCGTTCATCCATCCAGAGAAATCTAAGCTAATCTGTTGGCCTTCTGGATCGTTACACTCAGCCATTATCGTAACTAATTCTCCTTCCTTAACTACATATTTTGTTTTTTCTAAAGCTAATCTTGCTGGTTCATTTGATTCTTTAATTGAAACACAAAATTGCACTTCATTCCAGTTGTTATTATCGTATGTTTCAACATTAACAAGATAATCACCTGCATCGCCTTTTTGAGTTTGCCATATCCCCGCAGAATTAAAACCTGCTTTTTGATCTGTCATCCTAAACCTTACTCCTTGGAAAAATTGATTCAAATTGACTATCTCTTTCTCCATTGCAGATAATGCACAGGTGTTTTCACAACTATAACATTGATACAAATATTTGTTGCCTATTTCAAAGTTGCTTAATTGTGGCAACTGACCTTGATTTTTGTAAGCTTGTAACGGATTTGTTGAGTCTTCTAGTTCATCAAATAAAACAATTCTAGAATTGTGTGGGCAAACTAACCCTACATTAATATCACTAGAGCGGGCAGTAAATGTCTTCTGAATGACTTTAAATTCTTGACATGGCCATCCTTCCGGAGTGTTTTGGTCCACTAAAACTTCTGGTTGAGAGATAATCAGTGTTGAAAATAGTACAACAAGTATTGTGATTATTAGTGCACCCCTCATAATTTATGAATATAGCTAACTTTGATATAAACGTTTATGAACTAAAGAATATCTATTCTGAAAGAGATTTTCTAAACTTTCTTTAGTCTGAAGCACTCTCTTAAGAATAACCTTGCTTTTGTGAGATGAAACTTAACACCAATTGCTTAGCTAGTTGTAGTGATGATTCAGAAATTTTATGGGGAGTATCCCTTCTACTATGGTAATCCTGCATTATTTTTGTTGATCTCAATAACCTTATCGCTTTATAATCAGAATTTGTGTCTTCATGTTCTGAATTTAAAATTCGTTGTGCTTTATCTAGTAATGCTAAATCTGTTTGCTCAAATAGTGATAAACAAACTGCATCAACACCATAACACAAGAAACTATCTTGATCACCCCCTAAATAGGGGGGTCTACCTTTAGGAACATATTCAACACCCGTTAAGGTAGCAGCGTTTTGTAGCTTTTGTTTAAACTGTTCACTTTGCAATCCATCTACGATTGGCCAAAATATAGGTGTGTTCCCTCTGCCAACAAGTTCCATGTTCAATACTGCTGAAATGTCTGTAACTCCGTATTCTCGGCAATATGCTTTTGAACCAGTTAAGTTTGTTTCTTCTGTATCAAAGAAAATAACTCGCACCCCTTTGGGAGGTGGATTTACTAGAAGGTCGTCAATAACTCCTATGCACACAGCGACTGAAGAAGAATTATCATTAGCTCCTTTAGTTCCGGAAATAGCATCATAATGAGATGATACAACTGTTTTGTGAGATCCTTTTGGTCCGAGATCTACAAAATAGTTTCTTCCACCGGGAAAATGATGAGCAGTAAAAGTAATCCCTTTCTCCTCCAGAACTCGTATTAAATTTTTGCGTCTAGTTTTTGCTTGTTTCTGTGCAATCTTATAAACTAAATCTTTAAGAGACATAACTCTTTAATCACTACGGAGTAGTTTATAAAACTTTCTTCTGTTTTGGTTAAATTTATTAACTTCTTTTTCTTATTATTAAAGATGGATATACCTTTACCAAATAAATTAGTAGATGAGAATCAGTTTTTAACTTATATTAATCAGGAACTCTCGGAAACATTAAACAGGTTAAAGTTAAAAGTTTTTTCTTCTAAGTATCGGCAAGAATTGTTTGGGAGTTATACCGATTCTCGTGTAGAAACAATTAGCGGGTTATTAAAGGAGTTACATCAATTGATAATAACTTTTGATATTTTGGAAGAGAAAGCTAAAAAATTTCGTTCTAGTTTTAATTTAGTTAAACCATTAAGTTTGAAAAGACATCATACTTTAGCTATGGTTTTTCTTAAGGAAGCAATTAGCAGTATTAATAATAGTAAAAAGAAAGTTTCTCAATTAGTACTTAATTTTGAGCTATTAAACAAGGATTTAGAGCATACTAAAAGGCAAAAGGTTTTTCATAATATTAAAGACCTATTTGACAAATTAATTGTTGAAGTTAAAGAAAATAATGTTCGTTTAGCCGATTTTAAAGGCCGTTACAGAGTTGAAGAATATCTGCAAAAAACGGTTCAACAATTGTTAGATCAGAATATTTATCGTGGTAAAGGTTATATGCTAAAAAGTGGAGATATCTTTTTGTCTTTTAAAACTAAAGCATACTTAAGTTCTGAAAAAGGACCTAAGATTTCTAATTGGGTTTCTCGTTTTAGTGGATTTCAGGTAACACACTCTGGGATTTTTATGATTGGTACAGGGGGAGTCCCCAAAATGATCCATGCTTTTAGGGGTTTTGCTTATGGTATTGAAGATTTAAACTTGAAGGAAGGTGAAGTTTACATCGTGCTTAGACCCAAATTATCAGGCTTACAAAGAGCAAATCTTTGGGCTGCAATTAGGAAGCGTTTAGCCAACTTAACAAGATACTCTACCGCAAAGATGTTATGGGTTGTCCCGACAGTATTTGCTAATAAGTTATTTCATTTATTCGGTAAAAGGGTAGAAGCGGGTGGAACTTTAGATTCGGTTAAATCTAAAATGTTTTGTAGTGAATTTGTTAATCAAGTTTTCTTAGATGTTGGGTTTTTGTTAACTCCAAAGAGCAAGTATAGTTTGGATGTTTATCCTAGCGACATAATTGTTTCTCCCTTTGTGGATTATGTTGGTATTTTGTTTAAGGATGATGATTATACTATAGAAAAGATTGAACAAGAACTTTTAAAAGGAGTGAAAATATAATTTTATTGCAGCACTTAATTTGTGACATAGTTACATTTATAAATAACTTCTTATTATCTATATACTATGAAGAAGGTGGTAGAAAGCAAAAAAACTAATTTTAAGAAGATTTCACTAACTATCTTGGCAGTAATCATAATTGTTTTAGTTATCGGACCCTTGGCCTTTTCAATGTTTGATGGAAATAAAGTTGGAAATGTAGCATTGATTCCTATTGAGGGGGTTATCACAACAAGCGGCGGGAGTTATTTAGGTGATTCAACAGTCTCTTCTAAGGAAGTGGTTAATTATATTAAAGATGCTGAGGAAAGTGAACTTGTTCAAGTTATAATGTTAGAAATAAATTCTCCCGGTGGAAGTGCTGTTGCTTCAGATGAAATAGCGATAGCAGTTAAGAAAGTCCAGAAGCCGGTTATTGCTGTGATTAGGGAAGCGGGAGCATCTGGTGGTTATTGGATTGCTTCTTCAACAGATTACATTATTGCTAATAAAATGTCTACTACTGGGAGCATTGGGGTAATTTCTTCTTATTTGGAATTTAGTGGTTTAATGCAGGATTATGGTGTTGGTTATGAACGATTAGTTGCTGGAGAAAATAAAGATATGGGAACTCCTTTCAGAAAACTTACAGATAAAGAAAAGATAATCTTGCAAGGGAAGTTAGATAAGATTCACCAGTTTTTCATTGAAGAAATTGCTGAGAATAGAAACATGTCTATTATGGATGTTAAGAATTTAGCTACTGGTGAATTTTACTTAGGAATTGAAGCTTATCAACTTGGATTGGTTGATGCGTTAGGAACTAGAGATACTGCTGAAGAATATATCAAAAAGACTTATGGTTTAGAGGAGATTGATTATGTAGTTTATCAGAAAGAAGTCAGTTTTTTTGAATTGTTATCGGGAGTTTTTTCCAACTGGTCTTTTAGTGTTGGTGAAGGAATTGGAAGTACTTTAGTTAAAAGTCAAAATTCAATTTTGATCTGAAGGCAATTATATTTTAAAATGATTAAAAAAGGGTGGTTGTTATTAGTACTATTATTATTTTTAGCTAGTCTTGTTTCTGCTGCCAAAGTTGATCAAGAGATTTTGAATGCTTTTGATAATAATGAAGAAGTTTCTGTTATTGTTGTGTTAAAGGATCTTCCTGTTTCTAATAAGGCTATGAGTATGGGTGTTGCATCTGTTTCCGATAACTTAGAACAGAGAAGAGAAGCTGTTGTTAAAAGTCAGGATCAGGTATTAAGTAAGTTAAGGTTTAAAGAGAATCAGTTTGGGAATAGTGCAACTAATAAAGACAATGTTAAACTGAGGGTTGCAGATGTCACTGTTGCTCAAGATTCTTCTGATGATTTTGATTTAGAATTGGGTCACCGTTATTCTATTATCAATGGTTTCAGTGGAAAAGTTACAAGAGAAGGATTGCAGAAGCTAATTAATGATGGGATGGTTGAGAATATTTATCCTGTTAAACCAATTGTTCCTTTACTAGATGTATCTGTTCCTTTAGTCAGAGCTGATGATGTTTGGAGTTACTCTATTAACGGAGTTTTAGTTAATGGTACTGGGCAAACAGTTTGCGTAATTGATACTGGTGTAGATTATACACATTCGACTTTAGGGGGTTGTACAAATGAGACCTTCTTAAATGGAACATGTAGTAAAGTTATCGGTGGTTATGACTATGCCGGTATTGATGGTTCTTCTCCAGACAGTGATCCGCAAGATGGTCATAGTCATGGAACTCATGTTGCCGGTATAGTTGCTAGTGAAGATTCTACTTACCAAGGTGTCGCTCCTGGTGCTAAAATTGTGGCTATGAAAGTATTTAACGATGCTGCATCTGTTGGAAACACAGATTGGGCGATCGCGGCTATCGATTGGTGTGTAAATAACGCGTCGGTGTTTAACATTTCGGTTATTACTATGAGTATAGGGGTTACAAACGCAACAGGATTTGAAATTCCGTATACCTCTTATTGTGACAACGAAGATTCTTCTGGATTTGCGGCTGCAGCTAGCGTTGCAGCATCTCAAGGTATTTTTGTGGTGGCTTCTGCAGGGAATTATCTGGCAGCATCAGGAATAACTTCACCAAGTTGCGGGGCAAATGTAACTTCTGTTGGTTCTACTACAGATGCTGATGCTGTGTCAGGATACAATAGTGCTCCTATCTTGAGTGTTTTAGCTCCCGGTTCTGGAATTATTTCAACGGTACTAGCTTCAGGATTTGGTACTAAAAGCGGAACTTCAATGGCAGCTCCGCATGTAGCCGGAGCAGGAGTTTTAATAATACAATATTGGGAAGAAACATATGGTGTCACACCAACGTTTGAACAAATAAGAACTAAACTTCGTAATACTGGTGTTTGGATTAATGACACTCGAAATGGAATATTATTCCCTCGTATAAACATCTTAGCAGCAATTCAACCTTACATCAATTATACTTTACCAACTCCTGCAAATAATAGTGAGCAGTCGAATAATTATGTGATTGTTAACATTACTTCTGATGTGAATTTGTCTGTAGCTTTTTTAGAATGGACTAATGGAACAGCTTTCAATTACACGATGAACCAAAGTGATGCAACTAATTTTTATTATAACATTAGTGGATTAACAGCAGGAAACTATACGTATCGTGTTTTTGGAAATGATACGGGGGGAACTTTTGGTGTAAGCCAAACCAGGTTAATTACTATTGACACAACTCAACCAAATATAACTATTATTACTCCTACAAATCAATCTTTTCATAATTCCGAATTAAGTCTTAATGTGAGCATTGCAAACTTAATGTTGTCCGCTTCAACTTACAACATTACAAACTCTTCCGGAAGTCTTATTCAAAATAATTCTAATCTAACAATAAACCAAGCTAACTTCACTTGGACAGATGTAGTTAACATTTCTAATAGTACATTTGTTGATGATAATTATACCATAATGGTCTGGGCCAACGATTCTTTAGGTAATGAAGCAAATAACTTAGCTGAATTTATTGTTGATAAAACCGCTCCAGGTATCAACAGCGTTAATGTAACTCCCGAAACTGTTTATAATAATGATACAGTTGTTTTTACTATCAACGTTACTGATCTTTATTTAAACACTTCAGCAATTTATTTAGAATCAAATTTTTCAACCTCTTGGGTAAACTATTCTATGGAAACTGTTGATAATCAGACCTTTAACTTTTCTGTTTCTGGAACGACTAACTTAACAAATCAAAAAAATATTTCTTACAGATTCTATGCTTATGATTATGTTGGGAACGTAAACAGCTCTGCAACATATAACGTTGCTGTACAAAATAGAAACATTTCTTTTGTAAACATAACTAATCCAGCTAACGGAACTATAATTGAGGTAGGAGTGTTAACGCAATTTAATGGTACTGCTACTGATCCAGATAATGACACTTTAACTTATGCTTGGAACCACAATGGTAATGTTACTATGGGGCAAAGTCCGTTGCTTCAATTTAATGATACTGGTGAGTCTGCAGTACTGTTCGTAGCTTCGGATTCTTATGGTAGTACCGAATTGGACACAATAATTGTAATTGTTAATGACACAACTGCTCCAACAATTAGTTCTAGTTATGATACTAACGTACATTATGAAAGTGAAGGGGGTGTGGCATCGCTAAACTTTCTATTCTTTGATTATTCTGGAATAAAAAATATTAATGCCTCTTTTGATAATACTTTATCTTTACCAAACACCGCTTCTTATTGTACTAATTTAGATACAATGAGAAGAAATTGTACTTGGAACGTAACTTTTGATGCGAGTGATGACGGAAGTTATACTATTTACATAAATGTAACTGATAATTCAACTTATGATAACCTAAAGTCTCAGACATATAGTATTACTTTTTCTTCTTGTTCAGATAGCACGGAGAATGGTGATGAAACCGATACTGATTGTGGTGGTTCTTGTACTGCTTGTCCTACAACACCCACATCTTCTTCATCTGGTGGTGGAGGTGGAGGGGGTGGAGCGACAACGACTGTTGCAGCTACTACAACATCAACTGAATCAGCAACGGAAACTGAAAGCGCTACTCCTGCGTCTTCGTTAGGAATAACATCTACTGGAGGAGATACAGCACCAATACTTGAAGAAGCTAACATGTTTTTTGGTAATTTATCTCTGATAAAGGATAAATCAACAGCATTTAAGATTAACAAACCTGAAATTCCTGTAAGTGGTATGGTAATAGATTCTGATGAAACTAAAGAAATTTATGTTGAAGTAATCGCTTTTAAAGAAAAGCCAGTTGAAGTAATAGAACTACAAAACGTTTATCGTTATCTAAAGATGGATAATGGGTTAGATAATATAAGTATCAATTTAGCTATAATTGATTTTGAAGTTCCTATATCTTGGTTGCAAGAGAATAACTATTCTAAGAAAGAAGTTGTTTTACAGCATCTTGCTAATAATAAATGGGAAAAACTTAAGACTAAATTAATTAGCGAAAACAATGTTACTATTGCATACCAAGCTAAAACAAAAAGTTTTTCTTATTTTGCAATCACTTCTGCACCTGAGAAAGAAAGTTTCTTCAGTAGACTCTTTTCTAAAGAATATGGTCAAAAGCAATACGTCTTATTTGGTCTTGGTGCATTAATCTTGGTTTTGATTATTATTTACTTTATTGTAAGAGATAGGGAAGAGTACTAAAACTAGTTTATTAATTATTGAAAAAATTTTTCCCTTTATCAACTTCGTAAGTACTCATTGATTTTTGATGTTTGGGAGTGTAAATCTTAGTAACAATAAACTTTCCAGAAGTAGTTTTCGTATCAGCATGGATTGTTTGTTCAACAACTTGGCAATGTCCCCAATATAACCATTTGCCGTCAATGTTATGGACTAGAAAACACCTGTTTGGAGCAGGATGATAAAGTCTTATTTTTGGTTTGTCTTTAAATGAAAACACCTTGTCTTTGAAATAGGAAGTAATGAATGGTTTATTTAAGTGTTTTGTGAGATCTAATTCTTTTGGAAAACCTTGTTCAGTTGTTAACTGTAACGTGTCATTTAATTCTATATAACTGCCCATAGAACAAAATAAAGATATTGCTATTATACAGTTATCGATAATTGCAAAAACAGAATTTAATAAAAAAAGAATAGGAAAGAAAAGAAACTTTATTCAGGTAGAACTTCGCTTTTGTTTCTATGGATTCTAGCAAAGTAAGGCACAGCCATAACATAATCTTCGCCAAATCCGGCAATGTCTCCATCAATTGCTTCACAAGTTTTTCTTAACTTAGAGATTGCGCGTTTTAATTCTACTAAATCTTTATCCTTAAGCGGTTTAATGTTAACCAAAGCAATAGTTGTTCCTTCTCTTAGAACGTCTAAAATTTCTTTAATGTCTTCAAACTCTTCAATTACAAAAGGTCGTACTATAACTTTAGTATTTTGCCCTTCTTCCTTGCGTGAACTGTTTCCTAGCTCAACATAATTATCTCCTTGTTCTAGATCTTCCTCTTCCACAGGTCTAGAGAACTTTTCCTTTAATTGTAAAAAAAAATCTTTCATTTTCACACACCCTCGCCCAATTTTTGATTATAATTTTTAATTTATTGTACGTTAACTGATATATAAATGTTTTTATTGTGCTATATACAGCCTGCAGTGTTTATTTGTTATACATAAAAGTTTAACAAAAAGATTAACTACTTATCCTAAAGATGTTAGAATAAGCTTTACCTTTTCGTTTGCCTTTTTTAGCGAACTCAACTTCTGCTCTAGGCAGACTGAAGGTACCAACAATATTTAATTTGGCTTTAACTTTGTATGTGATCAGCCTATGTTCTTGAGCATCTAATTCTGCTAAGTTCCATACTACGGTTGTACCTTGTTTTCCATGTTTAACTTCTTTTGGTCTTAACGTACCTAATTCTAAACTTTTTTCTACATTAGCAATGCCTGGTACTTTGTCCGTTATGTTAACATCTTTTAATATCTTGTTTGACTTATTCTTAATTTCTAATGTTACTTTAATCTCCGATAGTGAACCATCTTCAATTGCTTTTGTAGTTTGTGCGGTCTTATTAATGAAAATTGGTGTTTGTACATACCAATAGAAAAATCCAAATAATGCTAGGATTACAAATAGATAGAATAATACTCGATAATTAACCACATAATTTAATGCGATGGTTTCATCAGGGTTTAAACTCACTTCCCAAGTTAGATATCTCTTTCCTTCAATATTTTTAACATCTCCTTCTGTATCTGTAACGAATAATGATGAGAAAAATGAGATTGGAATCTTAACTTCTTGAGAGTTGATGGTGTTTCCTTCATTCTTGATATCAACTTGAGTAAACTTTTTCAAAAAGACGATTTCTTCAATTACATTAGTTGCGAAACCAGGAACTAAAGAAAGAACTTCTACTTTTTGTTCGATAATCTTAGCAACTTCTCCATTTTTTTCAAAAACAAAGAATAAAACATAATCTTTTGGTTGTTGAAAGGAGTTTGGTTTTACTGAGAACTCTACTGTCTTTTTTTCTAAAGGTGGTAAATCTACCATCACTTCTTTTTCAAATTCAGGCATATCACTTTGAACTTTAATCTTTAAGTTAGTAAGGTCTAAGGGATTATTATTTTCTAAGAATAATTTTATGGGAACAATCTCTTGCGGATTAATCTTATCATTCATATCAATAACTACTTTAATTGATGGAAGATAATCTACTGGCTTTTCTGGACCCAAATATACTTTCAAGGCCTTATTAAATCGCTCGCCATTATCGCTCTCAACAGTAATATGTACATAATAAATTCCTGGCGTAAAACTTTCTGTGGGTTGAGCTCTGATCATAGTAGTGTACGTTTTTCCAGCAGCCACTTCAATGATTTTATCTTTAAGGGGATAGGGGTCGACGTTCCATCCTTGACCTGATTGGAAAGAGTAGACGCTATACCTTTGTTTTGTCTCGGCGTTGTTAGTTATCTTTAAACTAAACTCTGCCTTTTCACTCATTGAAATTAAATTTTTAATAGTCGTTACCTCAACGGTAGATTCTGCTAGTGCCAATGTTGAAAACATAACTAGAACAAACAATGCGACACATAATACTGTTTTTCCCCTCATTTTTACACCTCAAAATAATACATTAATAAAATTTAACTGATATTTAAAAGCTTCGCTTCCTGATTTCAATGGAAATCATAGATTTTTTTATTCGAGGTAGATGTTTAGAAACATTTATATACTCTAATTTTTTAATTAGACCTAACAAAAAGGGATAATTTAGATGGCACAAGAAACCGCATTTAGGCAGGTAATTGGTTTTTTAGTTGATTTGGGAGTGTACGATGTTATACTACCATTCTTATTAGTTTTTACGATATTTTTTGCAATCTTAGAGAAAACTAAGATTTTGGGTATTGATAAATATGATGGGAAAGAAATAACTAAAAAAAATCTTAATGCTATGGTTTCTTTTGTTGTAGCGTTTTTAGTCATTGCATCTACACAGTTAGTTGCCGTTATTAGTCAAGTAATGTCTCATGTTGTATTATTACTAATATTAGCCATTTGTTTCTTGATGTTGGTGGGTGTATTCTTTGGTGATAAGGAATTTACACTAAAGGAGTATCCAAATTGGATCAAGTTTTTTATGATTATGATGTTTGTAGGGATTGTAGTGATTTTCCTTAACGCGCTAGATTGGTTAAAATACATTCTCGGTATTTTTACATATCTTAAGATTGATTACATCATTGGATTATTATTTTTCTTGTTGATACTAGCTTTTATGTGGTATATTGTCCACGAACCAAAACAAAAAGCATCTAAAAAGGAAGGATAAAAAATGAACAAAATCATAATTGTACACTCGGGAGGTTATTAAAATGGTCTTTGAAGGAGGGTTTGCCAAATTAGGTTATTATTTTCAAGCTTATGGTGTAATGGATTTTCTGTTACCATTCTTGTTAGTGTTTACAATCGTTTTTGCAATAATGCAGAAAACGAAAATTTTAGGGGATAAAAAGAACTTTAATGTTATTATCTCTTTAGCGTTTGCTTTAATTTTTGTAGTTCCACATATTATGGGAACTTATCCACTGGGGTATGATCCTGTACAGGTTATGAATGATTCTCTTCCAAGTATTGCTTTGGTTTCTGTAGCAGCTATTGCGTTATTAATCCTGATGGGAATTTTTGGAACAGACTTTTCGAAATCTGCAGCTCCTTTTATTGCCATTGCCGCAATTGCTTTTGTTGGTTACATATTTGGTTCTGCTTTAAATATCTGGACTGGGCCATCTGATGTATTTTACTGGTGGACAACAGATGTGACAGAATTGTTGATAATCATATTGATATTTGGGCTGATAGTCTTTTTCATTGTTCGTGAACCAGGGCAAAAGACTGGTGGTGCTGAAATGTTAAAGAGTGTTGGAAAACTATTTGAGAAGAAATAAAAATGGCCACAGTATTAGATGTAAGCTTGCTAAAGGTCTTTGATCCGATCTTTGCAGTACTTTTTGTTTTTGCAGTTTTGTTTGCGATTCTGCAAAAAACCAAAGCTCTTACAGATAATGTTTCCATAAATTCTTTAATTGCCGTGGTTGTTTCCTTTATGGTTTTATTATCAACATCTTTAGTCAAGATGATTAATTTCATGATACCTTGGTTTGTGGTAGTGTTTATATTTTTAATTTTATTGTTGTTAGTATTCCAAATCTTTGGAGCTAAGGAAGCTGATTTTGCTGGCGCTATTAAAGATAAAGCTTTGATGTGGACTTTAATTGGTGTTGGTTTGGTTATTTTTGCAGCATCCTTCAGTACGATTGTTCCAGAAGACGTTGGTCCTTATTTAGGAAGTGGAGATGCAACAACTGTTACAACTACAACCGATGGTGGATCTGTTTCTGGTGGATTGTTCTCTTCAAATTTGATGGCTACGCTGTTCCATCCAAAAGTGATAGGATTGATTATAATCTTTTTAGTTGCGGTCTTTGCGGTTGGATTCTTAAGTGGGAATGCTTAGTTCAGATTGTTAGAATGATTTTTGTTCTTTTTACTTTTTTGAAAATATATTGATAAAAAAGAAGAAATAAAATTAAAATAAATAATTAAATAACTAATGATATTTTATCCTTTAAGATGCTCTTTAATGTCTCTTAACTCTTTGACATTCTCAACAAATTCTGGAATGACATCTTTAAAAACCTTACCTACGGCTTTTAATTCTGTGCCAACATCTTGCATTCTAGTATCATAATCCTCTAACTTTCCTAAAACGCCTTGATGTAGAACCTTAAAATCATCTTTTAACTTTTGAATATCATTATTAATTTGGTTCTGCTTGGTTTCAATTTTTTCTTTCCAATCAATAATCTTTTTTACTTCTGCAATTAGTTCATCCCACTTTTCATCAATCATACCTTCGGTGATTTCTTCAATTCTTTCGTAAATGTTACTTTCTTCAGAACTTGCTTGTCGAGGTTGAGATCTAGACATCGATTCTTCCGGCATTGTTGGCATAGTACCATAACTTCCACCAGGTGGCGGCGGCATATCGGCCTGATTAACTGCGGCTTGTGCAGCCTGCATAGAAATGCCCTTTCTCGTCAATTCTTGAACAATGAGATTATCACTTAGTCCTTGCTGTCTTAATTCTAAAACTTGACTGGTCAAATCTTGATTATCATAATTAGCCATTCTAATCACCTTTTTTAATTCTTTTAATGAGATATTCTTACAACTTTATAATCTTAACGGAAAGGACTATGTTTATCATTAGGAGCAGAGGTTTCTACTTTTTCTTTTTCACTTTGATTTTTTTTACTTGCTAATTTATTTTCAATAATTCTTTCTATATCTCTTTGAGTCACAAAATTAAGTGGGTTCCATAAATCCATATACTTCTTCAAAGTGTTTAACTCTTCTATTCCTGCCGTTTGACCTAATTCCTTAATAATCAAGTCCATCTTTTCTAAAGTTTTTTCATGTTGATGTTTAAACTCAATCAAATCATCGTTTAGAGTTTTAACTTCTTTTCTAATCTCATTATTTTTTTTAATAAAATCATTTTTGACACTATCAAACTCTCTAGTAAGATTATTGACCTTACCTTCTAAGGATTTAACCCATAAATAAAGCTTAGCACTATCTAAATCGTTTTGTTCTGGTTGTGTTGTTGCTTTTTCAGCCATTTTATTAAAAGTACATTACTATGGTATATATTAAAATTCTACGCAATCTATTTAAACCCTGATTTATTAATTATTAACAATTAAGCTATAATAAACTTATGTGAGTATTATTTAGTAGTATTTAGTAGTATTGGACTACTTGATGAGTACCGATAAGTACTCTGTAAACACTCTGTAAACACTCTGTAAGTTATTATCTGATATAACAAAAGATGGTGGAAATTAAAAATTGTTTTGAGTACGAGACTTATCACGAAGGAGAGAATAAGGTTTTAAAGATTTATGCAGAAAAATGTACCTTCCCTCCGTCTATTGAATATAGTCATCTTTGTATGGCCAAGGTCATTGATTCTTTATTAGAAGTTACTGGCGTGACCATTGTTATAATTAACCAACTTAGGGAGTATGAATATGATTATTCTCAAACAAAACTACTTTTAGAATTAGCTAACCTCTGTCGTCACTTAAATCATGATGCCCGTTATTCTCATTCTCAAATTATTGTTAATCCCAAAAATGAGAGATACATTGCTGGTAGTTATGCTATCTTTCAAAAACTGATATCTAAAGAGCTTAAAGAAGATCCTTTTGCTGCCTTTGTAGAACTTAAACGTTTAGAGCGTAGAGAAAAAGTTAAGTTTAACAATATCATTGATCAACGTCAAGCCCAAACACAGCAGCAATTCTTACAAATTATGACTGAAGTGATTCAAAAGATTGAATCATTACACTTAATTCAGATGTTAATGCCCCATGCTCAAGAATATAAAGTTGGAGATCGGCAAATTTATGGTAATGCATTTCATCCCACTACTAAACCAGATTTTATGTATACCAAATTGATCATTGAATATCCTGAAGGAAATTTAGCGGAAAGTTATCAGTTTGGTCCGGAAGGGGAATCTTGTCAAGTAAATATTTTTCAATTCGATAATAATATCAAGACATTGTATCATCTCACTCCTCCTGAATTTCGTTTTACAGAAGATGTTTATGAATTATTGGATGATGCTAAGAGAATCATGTCTGAACATAAGCCAACTCGGCAAGAGTTTGTTGATCCTCAACGGATGAGGGAAGTTTTCTTAAACATTGGAAAGGATTTGATTACCGATTTAATCGTGCATAAGAAGATGACTCTTTCTGATGACGAAGTTGAACAGCTTGCTAAAGCGTTGTTAAGGTATACTGTCGGTTTTGGTTTGATTGAATTACTGCTTAATGATCCAAAGGTTCAGGATGTTAATATTAATTCCCCAAATGGAGAATTGCCAATATTTATCGTTCATCAAGATTATGGAGATTGTTATACTAATGTTTATCCTACGAGGATGGAAGTAGAAAGTTGGGCTACTAAACTAAGGTTAATTTCTGGAAGGCCATTAGATGAAGCTAATCCTATTTTAGATACAGAACTAAAGGTAGAAGGTTTTACATCAAGGGTTTCTGCACTTACTGCCCCCTTAAGTCCAACCGGTTTAGCTTTTTCCTTCCGTCGTCACCGAGATTATCCTTGGACTTTTCCACTTTACATGCAAAAGAAAATTAAGTATATGGATTCTTTATCAGCGGGATTAATTAGTTTTATTATTGAGAATAATGCTACAATCCTTGTTGCTGGAACACGTTCTAGTGGAAAAAGTAGTCTTTTAGGAAGTTTTTTAGTTGAGATGAGCAGAAGGTCAAGAATAATAACTATTGAGGATACATTTGAATTGCCACAAGAATCATTAAGAGAATTAGGTTATAATCTCGAACCTTTAAAAGTCGCTTCTGCTTTATCTGCTCCTGGTTCTGAAGTTGATCCTTCTATCGGTATTAGATCAACCCTTCGTCTTGGAGATTCTGCAATCTTTGTTGGAGAAGTTAGAAGTAAGGAGGCTATTGCCTTATTTGAAGCGATGAGAGTAGGTGCAGCAGCTAACGTTGTTGCTGGAACAATTCACGCTGATTCTCCATATGGGGTATACGATAGAGTGGTTAATGATATTGGTGTTCCAAAAACTTCATTTAAAGCAATTGACATTATTGTAACTACAAACCCAGTAATTTCTGGGTTAAAGAAGTATAAAAGAATCTTGAGAATTACAGAAGTTAGAAAACAATGGGACGATGATCCTTTAAGGGAAGGAGCTTTTGTTGATTTGATGGTTTATAATCCTAAAACAGACCAGTTGGAAATTACTGATGATTTAATTAATGGTAATTCTGAGATTCTTAAAAGAATGGCAGGGAAGGTTAAAGAGTTTGCAGGGGATTGGGATTCTGTCTGGCAGAATATTCAACTTAGAGCTGATGCTAAAGACGTGATTGTTAAGGTTGCAGAAGACTTTGCTAATCCTGAACTACTTGAAGCAAAGTTTGTTGTTAAAGCTAATGATATGTTTAGATTAATTTCTGATCGGGTTAAAGATAAATATGGGAAATTAGATTCTGCACGAATTCTGTTTGAGTACAAAGAGTGGACTTATAAAGAGGCTAAGAAGGATACTCCCCAAACTAATTCTTTATTTTAAGATTATATTCTAATCTTACAAAAGTAAATATTTACAAAGGTAGATATGCTGTTTTTTTGAAATTAATAAACTTAAGATATTTGTAATCGCGGACAGCTTTTGGGAACATTTTTTTAAGTTGATCAATTAGTTCTATGAACATATTAAAATCTTCTATCTCTAAATCAAATTCCATGTCTACATTACTGCTGATTGTTTTAGTAACCGAAGTAATATTTGGATGCATTTGGCAGTAGCTGAAGATACTTTTAAACGCATTGATCTCTTCTAATTGTAAAACTACTTTGTAGTACTCATAACCTAATTTTGCAAAATTTAGGTCTGCTCTTGAACCTATTAAGACATTTGTTTTTGCCAAGTTCTTTAATCTGTATATTGTTCCCATGCTTCCTAATCCTATTCCTTGAGAGATTTTAGTTAAAGGGATGCGAGAATCTTTAGTTAAGAAACGAATAATTTCTCTATCTTTATCATCAATCTCAACTTTTTCGTTACCGCCTCTTACCCAAATGCTATTACTTTTATCTTTGCTCTCAGTTGTTAGATATGCTCTTCTGAAAAAAAATTCTTTTACAATCAAATTAGTGTTATATTCTTTGATAACATCACGAAATTGTTTTAAAATCTTAAACCAGTGGTCTAAAAATTCATCATCACTCTTGACGTAAAAGCTAACTACTAAGTCCCAATTCCCAACAGTTTTAGCAACAAAACCAGTTATTTTACTATCTATTAAGAATTCAATCAATTGGTTTTCCTTTTCTTGATCAAATTCATAAAAATCAAAATAAACTCTGAACAAACTTAAACCCAGTTTAGAAAAATCAAACAGACTGTGATATCCTTTAATTATTTCTTGTTCCTCTAATTTATTAATTTGATAATTAACTACGTTTTTACTAAGTCGGAGCTTTTTAGCAATTTGAATATTACTTTTACGAGCATCAAGGTCTAATTCATGTAAGATTTTCTTTTCCTTTAACTGTAATTTGTAAGCCATCTTCAGATTTAATATCAGATTATTTATATTTCTTTCTTATTTTGAATTAATTTCTATTATTTTATGACATTATCAAAAGATTGTTCTTTTTTTAAATAAATTTATAAGTACGCAGCAGTGACAAATATTATGCCTAAATTAATTATCTGCGCAACCAAATGCTATCAACTGTTAGATTATGGTGGGAAGGATCGTGTACTGGTTAGTGCAGCTCCTGAAGAACGAAGAAGTTGTTGGACGAGGGGGACGTTAGATCTTTGGGTTAGGGAAGTTAACACTCCTGTTGAAGCAAGAGGTCAATGGTCACTACAAGATCTTTTTGGTACTCCTAAAATTGTTTCTGGAGGTTATTCTACAAACGCAAGAAATTATGCCATTGTTCCGGACATTAGCCCGGATAAGAAAGGAAGGTATGTTTTAGAAGCTTCTACTCCTCGTGGCATGATTTTCATAGATTTACAAACTCTGGTTGAAAAAGAAGTTAAATAAAATTTGATTACAAACTATCAAAGAATATAAATGAGAATTAATCCAATAATTCCAGCAAGAAGGGAGTAAATTAATGCTGGAATTAAATTAATCTTGATGATTCTTCCTTCTTGATTTTTTAATCCAACGGTGGCGCAAGCGGCAATGACATTATGAATGGCAATCATGTTTCCAATAGCACCACCAACTGCTTGCAAAGCAACAATAATTATTGGTGAGATCGATAAAGCTAAAGCAGTTTCATATTGGAAAGAAGCGAAGAACAAATTAGAAACAGTATTCGATCCAGATATAAATGAGCCTACCATTCCAATTAATGGAGAAAATAGTGGATATATTGGCCCAGTAATTTTTGCTAAGCCTTCTGCCAAAATAAGTGGCATTCCAGGTATCGCAGCGAGATTATTTTTTGATAAAATGATTATTTGTACTAACGAGACTGCAAAGATTAAAGCTAAGAAAGGCATTTTTATGCGATTAAGGCTATGTTTTACTACTTTCTCAACCTCTGAGATCTTTACTTTAAGTAAGAAAATAGTGAAGATGGCCACAATAATAAATATTATTCCAGGAGAATATAACACCGCAACCGAGTAATTGATTTCTGCACCCATAACAACTGCTAAATTATATTTTACTTTTTGCAGCATCTTTCCAAATGGTAATTGTTGAATTCTGGTAAGTGCTAACAATAATCCTATTAATATGTAAGGTAGGATGGCTTTAAATTTAGTTAACCCTTTCTTCTTGTGTTCAATAGACTTTGCAGCTTTCCATTCTTTTGGCCAGGATTTTTTATTGGGGAAATCCCATCTTTCTTTAGGTACAAACCAATCTCTTCTTGTTGTATGGATCAATATTAACAATCCTAATAAACTACCAATTAAAGAAGGAAATTCTGGACCAATCAGCCAAGCAGTTAAAAAATAAGGAACAGTGAAGCAGATTCCAGACCATATGCATAGGGCCAAATCTTTAATCCTTCTTTGTAAGATTTATTTTTGCCAAAAATTTTTGTAAGGATTGAAACGAAAAGTAGGGGAATGAACATACCAATGATTAAATGAATTAATGCAGAATAAAAGGTAACTGCCATTAAATCAATTTCAACAACAGATTTAATTCCAATCAGTATTGGTGTGCCAACAGCACCAAATGTTACTGGTACGGAGTTTGCGATTAAAGCAATTATTACTGCAGCCAAACCTGGGAATCCTAAGGAGACCATCAAAGGAGCTGCTAATGCTGCAGGCGTTCCGAAGCCTGCTGCACCTTCAATAAATCCACCAAACATGAACGCTATGATGATGGCTTGTATTCTTCTATCGGAAGAAATTGTTTTTAAAATCCGATCTATAGCATAAACGGCGCCACCTTCTTCCATCAATTTAAGTAGCAAAATTGCTCCAAAGATAATGATGATGATTTCTACTGCAATAAAAAACCCTTTTAGTGTTGCTGCTAAGAGCCAAGACATGGACATCTCCCAAAAGAAAAAACCAATCATTGTGGTAACTATCCATGTTAGGGGCATAGCAACAACGGCTTTCCAACGTAAAAAAACCATTAAAAAGAAAACTAAAGCGATAGGTGTTAAGGCCAGCAGGAATAAACTTGAAAAGTTCTGGATAACCATAATCTTTACTTAACTCCTTTATTTATTACATAAAATAATTCATTGCTAAACTCTAAAAGTCTGAACTTATAGTTTAATCTTTTACAAACTAACTCAATCCATCCTTTTCGAGGATGATTCATTTTCTTACCACTCATTGTTAAAGTAGGGAAACTAACTACAACATATTTTGCTGGAATGGCTTTAATAATCTCTTCGCTTTTTTTATGTCCTTTACCTTGGTCTAGGACATCGGTCATCTTAAACAAAAAACAAATGTCAACAATCGGTAGTTCTAACAATCTGGTCCATCTTAATGCATCCAAGATATGTGCTTCACCATTAAAAGAAGGATCTTGTTGATGAAGTAATGAGAAGTATCTTTTAATAAATCCAATCTCTTCTTCACTAAGATCATAAGCAAGGTACTTTAATTCTTTTAATTGCATAAATTGAATGGAGAATGGATTAATTCCACAACCTAAATCAATAATTGATTTTGGTATTTTAGTAATTGCAAAGATCTTTTTGTATAATTGTTCATAAAATGGCAACCTTTCTTTAGTTGACGAGTGGGTAGCAAGAATATCTTTAATTAATTGTTCGTTTTCTGGTTGAATAAAATATAGTTCTATAATTTCTCTTCTTTTTGTAGCTTGATCTTCTACTCGGAAGAGGCCGTAAACTCTTCTTAGTTTTGCTCTTACCTCTTTTAGCACTCTTTTATAATTTGCCGATTTAGGATTAAAGTCATCTACAATTTGATTAAACAGTTTTATTTCTTGTTGAAAAAATTTATACAAATAGTCTTGAATATATTCATCACTTAATTCTTTTAATTCTTTTTTTTGTTTAATTTGTTTAATTAATTCTTGCAAATGTTCTTGTTTCAACCTCTTTTTACCGATTATCATCTTCCCTTACTCTAAAAGATATTTTTAATATAAAAACCTTTTTAAAGGTTGGTGGGCTTTCTAGGATTATGGTTAAATGGGAGCGGGTTAAACGCCATAGTAAAAAGACATGGAACTTCTTCTGGAATGATGATAGTTTGGCAAGTTGGGTAGCTAACGTTATTGTAGCGTTTTTGCTTATTCGTTTTGTTGTTTATCCCGTATTGGGAGTTGTTTTAGGAACAAGTTATCCAATTGTGGCGGTAATCTCCGAAAGTATGGATCATGGAACTGTTGACGAGATTATCTGTGGAAAACAGTTTAAACAATTTCCAGAATCGTTTGATAATTATTGGAAAGCCTGTGGTGATTGGTATGAAGAAGAAGGAATCATAAAAGGTGATTTTGCTGAATACCCTTTTGACGATGGTTTTCGTAAAGGTGATGTGATTGTTTTGTGGAAAGCGAATCCTCAAAATCTGAAGGTAGGAGATGTTTTAGTTTTTCAGGGGGCTAAACCTCAGCCAATTATTCATCGTGTTATAAGAATATGGCAAGAAGAAGGCAAATATTTTTACCAAACTAAAGGAGATCATAATAACGGGGTTATTGGTGGTGCACTTGGCGAGGAAAAAATAAGTCAAGAAAGAATCTTAGGTAAAGGTTTAGTACGGATTCCTTATTTGGGATGGTTAAAAATACTTTTTGTTGATGCAGTTAAACCTTTAGGAATAAATATTCAACGTTAGATTTATAAGACTAAACACATTAATTAAACAAGATGGTAAAAAAGAGTTGGTGGCAAAGAATTCGGGAAAGAGACGTAGATAATGAAAAGATTAATGCAACTAAAGATTTAGAAGCAGTAATAGAATTCTTGAATGAGATTAAGTTTGATGTACAAGAATTATTGCCATTATTTAAAAAACTTTTAGATTTGGAAAGAGAACGTCAAGTAGCGACATCTGGGATTGTCCATGTTAATTTGGAAACACAAGCAAATCTCTTAGACAAAATATTAGAAAAGTATGAATTCCTGCAAGGTGATGCAGAGATTAATGGTATTAGGGTTAAAGCTGTGGCAGAGCAATTTATTAAGAATGCTAAAGCTGCAGGAATGACAGATTTAGTTAAAGAAAAGAAACAAGATAAGAGATGGAAATTCTTTTGGTAGGTAGTTTCTTTTTATAATCCTTTCTTGTAATCCTTTCTTAAATAAGGTAATGTTTTTAAATAAAGGACAATTCTAGCTTAAAAGTAGAGATGTGGGTATTTGCTTGCCTGAATCTACAGGATGTTTGTGAAAATAAACTTCCAACATAATAACGGAGGCTAAATAAAATGGGATTATATCAACATATTAGAGAGGCTTGGAAAAAACCAAACCTTAACGAGTTGTGGAGACCACGCTTAATTGCTTGGCGTAAAGAGAATTCTACTGTAAAATTAGAAAAACCAACTCGTTTAGATAGAGCTAGAGCTTTAGGTTACAAAGCTAAGCAAGGAGTTATTGTTGTTAGACAAAGAGTTCTAAGAGGTGGACATACCAGGCCACAAATCAAAAAAGGTCGTAGGCCAAAAAGGTTTGGTACTCGTTTAGACTTAACTAAAAATTATCAACAGATTTGCGAAGAGAGAGCACAAAAAAAGTTTGAGAATTTAATGGTTTTAAACTCCTATTGGGTTGCTCAAGATGGGAAGCATTATTGGTATGAAGTTATCTTAGTTGATCCTAACCATCCTGTTATTAAGGCAGATAAAAACCTTAACTGGGCTTGTACTAAGAAGCATGCTAGCCGTGTCTTTCAAGGAAAAACTTCTGCTGGTAGAAAAGCTCGTGGATTATCTGGCAAGGGTCTTGGACACGAGAAAGCTAGACCAAGTAAAAGAGCACACGACAGAAAACAATAAGTTTTCTTTATTTTATTATCTTTTTTTAACTTTATTTTTTTTGACTTCAAGTTTTTATCTGATAAAAATAAAGAAAATAAAAAATTGCTTTTAATCCTCAAACCTTAATTTAAAACCATTATCATAGATGCTTACGTCTACTCCATTTACAGTTTTTGTTGGAGCCAATTTGCCATCTCCAAAAGTTTTGTACATCCAAGCCATAAACAAACCATACCAACTGTAACTTTCTTCTACACCATCAACAGAAATGATTAGACTTTCTTCCTCATCCGGAATGTTTGGGTCATCTCCATAAACGCAGATCTCTCTACTTTGGATATTTGTACATCCCATAGCAAAAGCAAAATATTCATTAGCATCATTAAGCTCTCTATTTTTTGTAGTTTCTTCTTTTGGTCCTTGGATAACGTTGGGTTGCATCAGGATTGTTTTACTAAAATAATTATTCTCCTTGACTATATCAGCTTCTCCTAATGGATCTACCCTTACCGCAATCTTTACTTCTAATTGGTTGATGCTTAACTCTCCTACCGGGAAGTTTAATGCTGCGAACTCTTTATAAGAATTTTCTGAATCAAAAATGACCGTTTCGCCCGGATTTAGTTGTAGATAATATCCCTCCATAGTTTGTTCATGCTTCTGACTGTAAATTGTTTCTATCTCTTTTAGATCATTTTTAATTTGTTCAGGAGTGTAACTTAAGCTCTCCGCTCTTATCATATAACTATCTTTTCTCTTTTTGATTTCTTCAAAGCTTTCAGCTGGAGCCAAATATATATGATTCTCCTCGTAGACTGCAGAAACCATCTGTTCTGTTCCATCAACTTTGATAATATTCAATGGAGGCAAATTACTTGTAATTTCTCTTCCAGTTAAAACCTGTGTTAGTGAACTGGGAAACAAAGGTTCCTCATGAATGTCTAAGAACCAGATGTTTACTGGTAATCTTGTTATTGCAGGTTCATCCCCAATATTTTTGAGATACAACATGTAATGATAAGATTCCTTAGGTTCAATAACATCAGTCTTCAGTCTTAAGTCTTCAACTATTAAATCAGCGCTGCCTAAAGCAGAAACACTTATTAATATTAGCAAAAAAATACTGGCAATTAATATTTTCATTTTACACCTCTTCTTGAACTAACTTTTGATTTGATTTAATTAAACAAAATAAGTATATAAACTTTTACAAAACCTTAATAAATAATTGAACTAATTAGTTATCAAATGAAAAAGTTATTTTTTCTTGCTGTGTTATTATCCCTAAGTTTTGTAGGTTATTACTTTGTTGATTTTCAATCTATCAGTTCTAATCTAATTACTGGGGAATTTTCTACAAGTGATACAATTAGTTCTGTTGCTGACCAAGGTAATGTTGAGGTTTATTTTTGCCCGCGGGATAATTGTGATCTAGTTTTGGAACAATTCATTGATTCTGCACAAGAGAGTATTCATTGTGCTTTCTTCGAGTTAGATTTAGATAATTTACGTAATCTCATTCTAGAGAAATCAGAACAAATTGATGTTAGAATTGTTAC
>PFNQ01000051.1 GCA_002792115.1 Candidatus Woesearchaeota archaeon CG_4_10_14_0_2_um_filter_33_13
TCTTACAATTAGGACATTTAAACATTTTTATTCACCTCAATAAATGGAAAATACTGCTCATTTATTAATCTGACGCTTTAGACGCACTGTCCTATTCCGAAACCTTTATAAATTAACTACTTGGTAGTGAGAGTATATGGCTTATAGAATAACTGATACCCAAGAACGAGGAATGTTCATTTGTAATATTGCTGCACAAACATTAGTTAGAGAACTACCTGAAATTGCAGATGATTATCATCCAAATGGAAGAGGATTAACATTAAAAGAGATTGTGCAAGGTAGAGATTTAGTCAATTATTTAGGTTTACACAGCCCAAAAGCTGAAGCAATGGCTATTAATGCTGTTTGGTTAGCTTTAGGTGATCTATTAGGAGAAGAAAGAGACACCATTGGTAGAAGTAATTCCTTAGCTTCATTAAGAAGATATAATGATGCACGCCGTAAACCAGAATCATTAGAAACAATTCCAGTAATGACAGATAGTGAAAAAGGAACATTAGGTGGAAAAGCTTCTGTTGAAGCTAGAGGTCTTGTTGCTTACGTAACGGCTGAAGAAGCTCTTAACGGTGTAGCAGAATTAGATTATTTAAGAAAACTGTTAGAAGATCAAACTTATATGCATCAAAAAGGCCATAGAGTAGGCATGCCAGATTGGAAACTAATTACAACAGAAGTAAACCGAGTTTATCATAAATCAACGCCCGTACGTAAAGCAAAACCATTAAGAAGTGCAATTTATCGTTCTATGATAGATGCAACTCAAAAGTAAATCTAATACCTTCATTTTCTAGTTAGACAATTCTAAATAATAAAGTATATAAATAGAACCTTTATTTTAAGCAAAGTTACGCACAATATACTGATAATAGGTGATTAAATCACTAACACAAGGAGGAGAAGATATCATCTCATGATGTATGACTATGGCACTAAGCCAATTTATTGGCGCAGGTGGCATGTCTTTGAATGATAATCTTTTGTAAAGATTATGGCAAAACAAATAGTAGACGTTATGGTTGAAGGTGGAAAAGCAACAGCTGCACCACCATTAGGACCAGCTTTAGGTCCAACCGGTGTTAACATCGGTCAAGTAGTAGCAGAAATTAACAAAAAAACTGCTGATATGAAAGGTATGCAAGTTCCTGTAAAGGTAACTATTGATCCTTCTAACAAATCTTTTGAGATTAGTATTGGTACTCCACCTGCTGCAGCTTTGATTAAAAAAGAAGCTGGCGTGGAAAAGGGTGCTAGTAATCCTTTGAAAGAACGTGTAGCAGACTTAAAAATGGAGCAGATCATCAAGATTGCTAAAATGAAAGAGTCTGTTTTGCTTGGTAAAGATGTTAAGGCAAGATGCAGAGAGATTGTTGGAACATGCCAATCCATGGGAATGATGGTTGAAGGTATGTCCGCCCAAGATGCATTGAAAGCCATTGCAGCTGGTCAATTTGATGAAAAGATTAAATCTGGTAAAACTGAGTTAACTGAAGAAGAGAAGAAACAATTACTTGCAGAGAAGAAGAAATTGCAAGAAGATATTGAAAAGAAACGTTCTCTTTACGAGGCTAGAGCCAAGGATATTTTGAAACAGTTCGAAAAAGATCCTAAAAAAGCTAAGAAAGCAATGATGGAAGCAGAAATTCCAATGCAGATCATCAATGAACTAGTACCAGAAGAGGAGAAGAAGAAAAAGTAAACCTTCTTTCTTTAATTTTTTATTTTCTATTTTTTTCATCAAAGTTATATTCTAACACAAATATCTTTATTAACAATCAATTGATCTATCTGTTATGAAATTAATAAAATCCATTTTTTTTGCTTTAATTATTTTAATAATTGTTGTTTTAATATTAATCACTTTAATTCCAGAAACAAAAACAATCTATCCTGCAAGTTCTTCCGGCTCCATTAAAACTAATTTTATCAGCGTAGCAGAGTTATTTAATAATTTAGATTATTACCAAAATAAAGAAATAATCGTCAAAGGATATGTATTAAATGTCTTAGATTATTGTAAGGCCTCTACCATGGAATGCTGGGGTAAACCAGTATTATCGACAGATGTAGAAACAAATTATACTCAGCAATTACAATTAAGAAACACTAACGGACAGTTGTTAGATGGATGTACTTCAACTAAAGAACCATGTCAGGGTTTTGTTAATGCTAAAATATATGAGATAAATGGCATCCTAATAAAAACGGAACCTCAGATGATTAATGGTAAAAGTAATTTAAACATTTATGCTTTAAAAATAAATTCTTTCAAAGAGATTACTTCTTAGGGAAAAAATATACAACTGCTCCTTTACCATTACAATCAACGTAAATTTCCTGTACTGACGCTTTAGTATTTCCATCTAATTTAATTTCTGAGCCATCTGGTGCAGTAATTGTATCAGTTAAAGACAGTTTTTCTAAACCAATCTTTTTTACACCAACTTGATTAACACCTAAGTCTCGAGCACTAACTGTAAGTTGACTGGAACGGGAAAAATCAGAATTATGTGACATCCGATTAAGATTACGTGAAGAGATAACTGCACTCAAATTATCAGTCTCAGCTAAGCGATCTAGCTCTACTTCTGCAGTTAAACTAACTTGATCATAACCAGTTAATAAAATAACGGGTCTAGCATATTGTTCTATAGCTTGGTACATTTCTGGCGTTGTTGTATAATGTGAACAGAATAATCTTCCCTGAGCTCTGAACGGTTGACTAACATAAGGAGTCCTAGCTAGAACGTGCGCTCCCTTGGGAACAGATAAAGAAATACTGGGATCACATTTTCTATCACTGGGATCTAATTGAACAAAATTTATCATTCCATCCTTAACAAAATATTCTAACTTTGCAGACCCTAATTTTTCATCAACAAATCTAGCAAATTTATCTAACAATTCTAGAGTAGCTAAATCGTGCGGGCAGCGTGTTCCATTAACAATAGTAGTCCTTTCTTCCCAAGCTTGCTCAATAACTGCCTCTACTTTATGAAATCCACTATATTGAACATCAGGCCCTTCTATCCAAACTAAATTTGGAGAATTACCTTCAAAGCTTTTAGTAACCATTTTAGGTTTACCAGCATTCATTTCAACATAAACTCCACCAAAACCTTCAGCAATAGCCTTTCCATGACCAATAGTTGCTTCAATAATTGTATCTTTACTTGGATCGCCTTGTAATGAAGATAATAAAAATCCAGAGGTGTCTGGCATAGTGAAAGGCATTGCTAAATGATGAATAACTGTTCCTTTCGGCACAGTCTTCAAGACATCTCGACGGAATAAGAAATCTAGATAAAATACAATTAAGCGATCAACATTAGTGGGGTTTTGGATAAACCATCTTAAAGTATCAACGCTTGACAATTGACCGGAAGGACCACCATATTCATAATTTGCTGAAGAGCGAAATACTAAAGAACGATCTTCAGGTACTACCTTACTTAATTTTTGTCTTAAAGAAAGATACTGTTCTAAGATTTGATTTCTATAATTAACATCTGTTCTTAAAGCTTCATCAAAATGAAAATTTGCTCTAGGCATCATTGTCCTGAAGAATTGATTAAAGTCAGATTCTTGTACTAGAATGTCAATAACATCTGGAACTGTAACCATACTTGAATATTCTGGATGTTCAGCAGTAAATTCTTTGACTAAATGATTTAATAATTGTACGCCCATATATTTACCACCATGTTCAGCAATGATGGTATGAGCATCAAAACCAAATAATTCTGTTTCAGCTGTTAATGTTGCTTGTTCTAGACTAGATTGATGTTGAGATATATTTGTTCTACTTATTGCTGCTTGTCTTCTTAAACGAGCGTTTTGTCCAGAATGTCGTTCTCCACGATCAAAGATAAGTATATTCATAGCAGAATGAAAACGGTCCAATATTAATGTTGATGTTCTGCTTAGTCTCCACAGATCTTCATTAAATCCTGCCAAAGCTAATTTATATGCTTCTAAATCAAACTTTTTTCCTTCTTGTAAAGCAGCAACTTCTGCATTTAATAACCATGCACCTCTTCCTCTAGCATAATAATTCTTGTATAAACGTTCTTTAACAAAGCCAGATTGTTGTAGTAAAGAAATAACTTCATCATTATCAGAATGAGCTAAGATTCTTTGATAATCAAAACAAGAAGTTAGCTGTTGAAAAGCAGCAGATAATGAATTAATAACAAGACTTCCTTCTTGCTCTGTCAGTAAACCGCGATTGTAAGCTACTGAACCTAAACGAAAAGTCCCTTCTTGCAATCTCTTTGGCAGATCCCCATCGTCTTCCATTCCCATAATGTAGCCTAACGATCTACCATCTTTTACAACCGTGATTGCTAATGAACTACCATCACTTAATTCATCAATAAAATCCCAAGCAGTATATCCAATGTGTTTATCATAGAAGGAAGCATCAACATCAGCTAACATAGCTGCAAAAAGTTCTGGTGCATTAATGACTTGCATCTCAATATCACCTAATGAGGATAATCTAGATTTTTGTTGATCCAAAATACTACTGACTATTGTTTCTAATTGTCTTATTTTAGCTGATTTAATTAGTTTAGGTTTTTTTGCCATCCTTTTGTAAACTTAACTATAATATTAACTATAGATTAACTGGATCATATTAAACTATTGTGGTAAAGCATTAGCTATTTCTACAAACATATCAGTAGGGAGATAAAAACCAGTAGTCTCTCCGGCTAATTCTTTTCTTTGATCGTGCCGCCACATTTCTAAGTAACGTGTTTCTTTAGGAATTCTTAGATGCCCATCTCCCCTTATCTTAGCTAAATCTACACTTACAGGAGATCCAAATCCTAAAACCTCACCCATAAACCCAGCAAACTTTCTAGATTTGCCGTTCATTCCATTTCTCCCGCTATTAATAAAAACATACTCGGATTTAGTGTCTATAGCAGAACCAGCAATTCCCCTAGCTGCCGCACCTAACCATTTTAAATCTTCCATTCGGTCTAAATCTACACCACCTTCAAAAGAGTCAACACCTAAGACCAGTTGATCATGACGGTTTTCACAATTGACTAAAATACTTGCACCAATCGGTTGATAAATAGAACTATTAAAACCAGGACTATGATGAATAATTCCGATATGTGGATCGGCATGATAAAACAAAGAATGAACTTCCTCTGCCTCTTTATCTTCTGACATTAATGCACAACAATGTAGTCTTCTTCCATCACCCAAATCATGAAGTGTCCAGTCTTGCATTTTAGTAGTTAGACAATTAAAGGGATCAGATTTTGCTTCTTTTAGCTCAACAAGTTGTTTAAACATTGATCTTAATTCAGTTCTACCAGGTAATGGTTTTGAAGAAACCAAATAATTCATCTCAATGGCTGAAAGAATACTATTAGCAGCAGCCATTCTTTCTTCTCGTGGACAATCTGGAATTTGTAAGATCTCTAAATTTTTACTAATCTGGGCATAAAATGCTCCTGGTGGAACATGACTGTGTAATAATAATTGTCGCGCTGAAGATAACATTTGTGGATTAAATATCTGGCCTGCTTCTGCTAAACGATCTTCCCTTCTAGAAAGCAAACCATACGTTAAATACTTTGTTGCTTCTGTATAATCAACTAACGCCTTTAATGTTCCAATAGGAATTGTTTCGTACACCTTTCCAACAGGAAATAATGCTTTGTTATGTTTACCTTGTACCTCTAGCTCTACAATTTGCTGCAACAAGTCTCTAGCATCCTCTCCTTTAGTACAGCAAATTAAGTCTAAAGCAAAATTTTCTGAATATCTTAATCCGGGGGCATTAGGTACAGATTGGAAGAACGTACTCACTGCACGTTGTGCTCCTTCGTACCAAGCAACGAAATCAGTATTGCTCGGTTCTTGTACGTTAAGATACTTCTTAGCTCTCTTGTCAAATTTAGAAAAAAACTCAATTTTTCTTTCTAAAGGCTCATCAGAATTAATGACTGTAGCAACTCTTGCTAAATGTTCACTGCTAGTTAATTCTGCAGCATCTAAGGCAGAATAAACTTGTAAAACTTTAAGCGGATCTAATTCTAGTTTCTTAAATAAGTTTAGTCTCTGTAAATAGCCCTTAACTCTAATCTCTGCTAGATAAGGATTTTTCTGAATAGTTTTCTTAACTGCCCTTTTAGAGGTTAATCCTTTAACCATTTGCATTAGTTCTTTGTATCTATCTAATTCTAACCCCATCAATTCTGCTGCTTTTCCTGGCCATGAATTATCAACTGTTGGGTCTGGCATACCCTCTAAATTAACTAATAGTGAATATTCTCTAAGTTTACGATCTTTTGTTCTTAAGGAAAGGTCTTCTGAAAGCAAGACTTCCGCAACGTGGTCAAATCTTCCTTCTAAGTCGTATTTCTCCACCAGCGGCAAATATTCTTTATATTGATCAATATCCATTCCAGCTGATAAAGCTAAAGCACTAGATCTGATTACCTCACCAAGACGATAATATCGATGAATCCTTCTTTTTTCTTCACCTCTTTCAACTTTCTCGTCTAATTCTCTCGCTTCATCAGCAACATAATCTAACCACGGCATTAAATTATCTTTACTTTCTTTAACTGCTAAGTGTAAAGATTCTAAAACTCTGGCAGTTAAATCATCATCAAACCTTCCTCTAATGATCTTATAAATATCAAAAGATTCTTCTCCTAAGACAGAATACATTTTAGTAAAGCGTCTAAAAAAGACTAATCCAGAAGGATGTTCATGACTTATTTGACTTGGCTCCGGGATTGGATCTTGAGAATGAGCTTCTACCGCAAATCTTAACACGTCCAAAAAACGGTCTTCAATTCCTGCTTCTTTAAATCGTCGATATTGCTTAAACAAATCGTCTTTACCACTATGATAATATAATAATATTGGACAATGGTCAGCAATCGGTTCTAAAACAACATTAACATCCCTAAAAATAATGTCATTAATACGTTGTTTCTCTTCTTCTGGCAGATCTTTAAATTCTGGCCATTCTTTTTCATGGTCTTTGCCATATCCCCAGAATAAACCAGCGACAATAGAATATGGGATGGAACCATGATGGACAACTTTAGAAAGTAAAGGCATCATTGCATCCACATACTCAACAGGAACTTCTCCTTTAGTTCTTTCCATTCCACTTAAGAAATCTTTAACTGCGCTACTAAGATGTAATGGTTCAATCGCCCCAGTATGATTAATTGCTGCTAAAAAAGCAGGAATATAACGAGCAAAACCTAAATCATGCATCTGTTTAAACTCTGGCAAGTGGGTCCATTCTTCTCCCCTTTTAGCGACAACATAATATCTTAAACAGCAATGCACATTATCAAAATTACCATCTTTAGCTCCCCAATAAAGCATCTGATCAACACCAGTAAATAAACCTCTTAAAATATCTCCCATCTGCCATTCAGTAGCTAAAGTAAGAGTCTCGGGAAGAGTTTCTAACATCAAACTTACACCAGAACCAATTCTTCTTTTAGAAATTTGTAATTCTCTTTCATAATGCCCATCTGGAGAAGATTCTCTATCAGGAATTAACAATTCTTTAGTACCATCATAAAAATCCAGATAAGTATTAATAATCGCTAAACCAGCATTTAGGGTTTCTGTGTCAGGGGCAGTAGCAACAATCTCTGATAATTGTTCATTAGCTAAATCTTCTAAATCAAAATTTCCCGTTCTAAATCTTTCAGAATAACTCCAAAATCTTTCACCACCATATAAACCTGCTTCATCTTTAACAGCCTGTTCTAAACTAGGAAGACGTTCTCTAATTCTCTGAATGGCTGATTGCGTACTTTCAGGGAGCGTGCTTAAATCTAAATCAAAAGTAGGTTTAACCTCAATTCTTTTTCCGTCGGCTCCAAATATATGCATCTTTAACTTTAAACAACTAAAAACACCTCGACTAAAACTATTAACTTACCTTATTCCTGGATCAATTACACTCCTAATAACTCGCGATTGGTCGCGAATATTCTTACGCATTAACCAAGCATCGTTCTTTCCATTATCAACTACAGCTTCATCTTCGTCAGCATAATAACCTTTGATAAAGTGTTCTTTACGATATCCTAATTGTTCATAACAAGTTGTTAATATTGGATCGTCAAATGCATGTAAAATAACATGATCATAACCTGCTTGTCTTACCGCTTCTTCAAACAAGCCCATCAAAGAAGGAAACAGACCAGTATTTCCGCCCCTTAAATCAGGAATAATGGCAGCAGAGTTAAGATAAAAAGTTTTGTGATCATTTTTATGAACCTCTTCTAGATCTCTACTTCCTAAAACATAAGCAACAAGCTCTTCTCTATCACCTTTTCTGCTTGGTCTACGCTGGTATAAAGCAAAACCAATAGCAGTTTCATCAGCTAAAACATCAGTTATGTCTTCTGCATCATAAGCGATATCAGGAGTAAAACAAGCTTTATCAACAGCTAACATCCCATTAACGTGTTGACTACCTGGGTTAAGATACTCAACCCGCGTTGGTGTTTTCTGTTCTTCCGTTAGAATTCTGCTAGCAGCATCAACTTTTCCTTTTATCAACTCATATAATATGTCTTTAAGCGTTTCCTTAGCCATAATTAAGTAAGGTAAATTAAGTATTTATAAATGTTTTTACAAGTTGTTACTAAAAAGAAGTACTTCTCTCTTAATGATTGTAACAACAACTATGATAATTATAAGGAGTATAATAACTATGATTGGGTCAAAAGATTATTTTTAAAATAATCTCAACCTTTAGAAAAGATAAAGTTTAAAAGCTTGTAAACATAATAAATAATATGAGTTTGGTAACTACCATATTATCGTTCTTTTTGCAGTATACGCCACTTTTATCATTTTTAGGAGCTATTATAGGAGGAGAAGAAACTTTGATCCTTCTTTCAATATTAGCCTCTCAAGGTCATTTACTTGTCTGGACGGTATTCATATTCTTTTATATGGGAATTATAACTTCTGATTTATTATGGTACTTTATTGGAAGAACAAAACTATTTGATTGGATGATAAAAAGAAAATATATTTCAAAAGTGTATCTCCGTTGGGATAAACTACTGAACAGGGCGACAAAAGGAAACAATTTTCAAGCATTACTGATTACAAAATTTCTGTATGGATTACGCTTACCTACCATTATGTATTTAGCAAGGGAAAGAATGCATTTTAAATCATTCTTGTTTTATACAATTATAGTCAATTTTATTTGGACATCAATTATTATGATGATTGGATGGTCTGCTGGAAAAGGAATTTCTTTAGCAACTGATTTATCAAATAATCTAATTCTGTACCTGGTATTAATAGGCATCACAATGTTAGTCTTCACCTTGTTAATCAAATTCCTATCAAAAATAACAAAAAAATGGTTGATCAAAACGCAAAAGCAATTGAACTAAAGGCCGATTCAGATAATGAGTTTTTTCTGATACATGGTTATACAGGAAGCCCAACTGACTTTAATCAGTTACCATACCATCTCCATAAAAAATTTAATGCTAATGTTAGAGTAATCATGCTAAAAGGACATGGCACTAAAGTAGAAGATTTAGATGATATAACTTTTAACGATTTATTAACTCAGATAGAAACAGCACTAAGAGAAGATATAAATAAAGGTAGAAAAATTATTTTGGGAGGACTTAGTTTAGGAGCTGTTTTTGCTTTACACTTATCTGCAGAATATCCAGTAAGAGCTGTTTTCAATATTTGCCCAACATATATCTTAAGATTTCCCTTTAATGTAAAGGGTATTGAACACTTAGGAAAGTACAAAAAATATTGGAAAAAACCTAGAAAAACCGATGAAAAATTAAAACGAGAAGGTACCTTTAGTTATGATTATATGCATGCAAACGGAATAAAGATAGTAAGAGAGGCAAGTAACAAATTAAAGGATAGAATAAATAAAATTAAATGCCCAATTATGACAATATGTTCAATAACTGATCCGATTGGACATCAGAAATCATTGAAAGAAATTCACAATAATGTAAAATCATCTATTAAAAGAAAAAAGATTTTTAGAAGTAGAATCCATAACATTTTCTTCTCTAAAACAGAAAATTTAGTATACAAAGAAGTAAGCGACTTTGTCAAGGAAAATAATTTATTTGATCTTGATAAACAAGAGAAGATTGCTGCCATTATTCCATCATATAATGAAGCAGAAAGGATTGGAGAAGTGTTGAAAGTTCTTTGTGATATTGATATCTTAGATGAAATAATAGTAATTGATGACGGTTCTACAGACAACACTAAAGATGTAGTCAAAAATTTTGAGAAAGTTAAGTATTATAAGAATAAAAATAATATTGGAAAAGCCGGTTCTATGGACTTAGGTGTAAAGTCAACTGATGCAGAAATTATATTCTTTTGTGATGCTGATTTAATTGATTTAAAACCAGAAATAGTAACTAAAATTATAGAACCAGTAAAGAACGGCAACTATAACATGTTTATCGGACTTAGAGGTAATTTCATGCAAAAAACTGTCCATCTATTTGCAATAAACTCTGGTGAGAGAGCTCTTAGGAGAATTGTTTGGGAAGAACTTCCTAAACAGTTTAAATATAGGTATAGAGTAGAAGCAGGATTAAATTATTGTGTAAAAAAGTATTTTGGTGGTTTTGGGTATAAAGAATTTGATTATTCTCAACCGCTTAAAGAAAAGAAATATGGATTTATTAAAGGTACTATACTTAGATGGAGCATGAATATTGATGTTTTGATTGCATATATACAAGAAATATTCGGAAAAGCATAAAAAGATTAACAAATAAATTTAACTAATCAATTAAAATTATTACCTTTTCCTGATCTTATCAAGCTCTTCAATTTCAGCTCTTTTAATTTCTAATAAAGTCTCAGAAAGCTTTTGGACTAAATCACCTAATTTGTTAGTTTTGTGCATCTGTTTCATCAATAAAGAAATAACAACTATTGATTCAACCAAGAGAATAAAGATAATAATACTTAGAACAAAGATAACTTCAACTAATGGAATATCAACGCCAAATACTAACATCTTCTTTCATGCACCTCTTTTTTATAATTATAATTCTTCCTTTTTTAAACCTTTCTTTTTACCTTTCTTTTTGTTAACAAAATAAATTATTGAGATAACACAGAGAAATAAAAATAAGATTGGAATTGACCAGCTTAATACTTTAAACAATTTATCTTTAAACGTAACCTGCTTACCACCATTCATCTCAACATTAAACTCATTTTCAGTAACTAAAATACCACCTTTATAGATCTTAGTTTGGATTTGATACTCATCATTATAGATTAAAGGATTGTACTTGTATTGTTGAGCAAAGACTAAAGCTTGCTGAGTTTTTACATGATAAGGTCCATATAAATCACTAAAGTAATTTTTCTTGCCATCCTTGCTGTTGATGTTCATCTCCACAGTGTATCTATTAAGATCCGGAGATAAGTCAACAGTCGCCCCACCAGTGATACTATTACCATTTCCATTATTATTATCATTACTATTGCCATTACTATCTTCAGTTTCTTTAAAAATTTCTTCTGGAGCAAGAACAACATAAATGTCCATCAGATCATTTTCAACATCTAAATCTATTGCAGAGCCAGAAACAGCTGTTCTCTCAACAAAAACTTCTTTTTCATAAACAGCTTCACCAAAAGTAGTAAACTGAATTTTAATCTGTCTGGGGATTGTTAAACCCTCATTAATCTCAATATCTCTAACCACTTTCTCCCCAGGAGGAATAATTATCTCTTCAGGATCAACTAAGGTAGCTTGCAATAATCTACCTGTAATGGAATTACTGGAATAAGATAAAGATGCCAAGTTATAAAATGCTGAATCTTCTCCGCCCATTGTTTTAGTGTTAACGATAAAGAAAGGATCATCAACTTGCTGAAGAATATTAGGAAATAACTTTATCGCTTTTTTACCGGTATTTTCTAAAGTAAATGTGACAACAGTTTTTCCAATATCTTGTTGTGATTCTGCTTCCGACTTTAAATACTTTTTAACATCTTCTGCTGAATAAACATCTGTTGTTACAACTGTTGATTTAGAAGTTTTAGTAGGAGCCTTAACTTCTGGAGTGGTTACCGCTGCAGCTACTGCTGTAGAACCACTACTGCCACTCCCACTTCCGCTACCAAGTTGTACTTCCGTAACACAAGTAGTTATCTTTGGCCCATAATCTACGCCATAACCTCCGCTATATGGATATATCTTTGAAGATGTAGTACTATTGTATGGATAATCATTTGAGGTGTTTGTTGTCGGACCATCCGCATAAGTATCATTGTTACTATCTGTCCCTTTATTACAATAATCGTCCCATTCATTGCCTTGAGCAGTAAAATTACCAGAAACATTAACAGAAGTATTGAAGTAATTACCATCAGAAGTCCTAAGATGATAAGAAGAAGAACCACTAATCTTATTGTGATAAAATAAATTGTCTGTTCCAGACAAAAGATAAATTCCGTTACTAAATCCCGTTAAATTATTGTTATGAAAAGTATTATTGTTAGATAATGTTTGAATAGCAAAAGCTCCCGAACCGGTACTAAGGGAATTATAAGATATGTCTGAATTAGCACAATAATAAAGATAGACCCCATAAAAATTGTTATCATCAAAAACACTATTAGTGATGTTCCAATTATTCCCAACATTACAATTCACTCCATAATCATTACCTGTAAAGTTACTTCCACTAATAGTGACATTATCAACGTGATCAAAATAAATCCCCGGCCAATAGTTATTAATAAAACTAGAATTGATAAAATTATGACCATATGAATTAATGATATAAGCACCATAATAGAAATTATCAAATTTACAACCGATAACTGTAATATTGTCATAATTAGTTCCGATATAACGGTTATATAATCCCATACCCTCTTGATAACCACGAATAATAGTGTTATCACAAGTAATAACTAAATCATCTGCACCAGCAACTAAAACTCCTCCAGAGTCACTATCATTAATAGTATAAGTTCCAGGACATAGATTAGTATTAGAGGTGAGAACTAAATTATCACTAGGTACAGTACAATTAAGTACAAAAGAGAGATTTAAGTAAGTATTGTTAGTTTCTGATAGATTAATCACGGAGTTATTTATCACTGTTTCAGAGGCTGTTGAGTATGTAGCTGTAATGTTCTGCCTATTAAGATAAGTGATTCCCGATAGATTAATCTTAAGCTCACTAACTTCTAAAACGGCAAGCCCATCAACATCTGTTTGTTGGGTATCATCAACAGTGTTACCAGCATCAATTAAATAAGCAGTAACATTAACATTCTGTAAGGGCGTAGTTTCGTTATTAGTGACGTTAACTGTAACGTACCATTTTTTGTAAATGCTAGCAGTACCGCTGATGTTAATTAGGCTAATGTTAATAGAAGAATTTACAATAGAATTATTTGTTCCTCCATCATTAATGGCTAAGAGATCAAATTGATTGTTTATAAAAGTGCTATCAAAGATTTTATTATTGTTAGAAGTATTTAAGATAAGTCCATAAGTGCTATTTGACAAGTTTAAAGAATAAAAATTAGAATAATTGGTATTATAAACATCTAAAGCGTTACTAAAATTTATGATGTTTAAGTTTGAAACATTAATCCCTGCTCTGTTGTTAAAGCTAAGTGCAGTTCCAGAGCCATTTCCAATGATGCTATAATCCCCACCATCAATAACGATGTTATCACCAGTAATAGTTAAACAAGTTCCGTTACTGTAAAGATTCTCACCAAGCGTAAAGTCTGAATTTAAACTCATTCCGCAAAATACTTCAAGTAAGGACAAGTTTATTTGTGCTCCGGTTGTATTAATCAGATTAAGATAACTTTGGTTTTGAGTGTAACCACTTTTGATAGCAGTAATCAGATGATTATTAGTGAGGTAGTAAGTGATATTGTTCTCCATATAATATTCAGTAAGTTCTAAAGTTCCAATTCCGTTAGCACTAGTTTGTGTTGTGTCGTCAAGTATGTTAGTAGCGTCATAACCATTCAAAGTAACATTTTCAATAGAACCATCACTACTATTAGTTACATTAACATCAACATACCATTTAACATAAAGATAATTATTAGCTTCAGAACTTAATTTAGATTTATTAAAAGTAACGTTAATGAAATAGTTCTCTGCACTGCCATCATAAAAGCGAACTGAATTTCCAATCATATCGTTAACAAAGGTATTATTGTCAGAATTATAATAGATATCTAATTTATTGCTCAGATTATTATTAGAAAAGCGGTTATTCGCCGAATCCATTAAATGTATATCAATTGTTTCTCCAGCACCATAATAACCATCATTGTAGAGGGTATTTCCACTAATGTTCATATTGTCGTTGTATAAAATTCGTAGTCCAAGATAAGTGTAGTTAATGATATTGTTAGTAATCTTGTTATTATAACTAAGCTGATTATAATTGACACCCTCTAAGTTAATACCATTAAAGAAATCTATGATAGTAAGATTATTAATAGTGATGTTACTAACATTTGTTCCAGTTATTCCAGTGTTAGAATTTGTATTACCTAACAAGGTAGCACCATTACCTTCTATTACAATATTACTAGCATTAAGAGTAAAACAATCCTCACCGACACCAGCAGTAATTATCTGGCCAGGAGGTATAGTTACGTTAGAATTAATTACTCCGCAACTGATAATAGGAATATCAATTAAAGGCAAGTAGTCTTTACTATTACCTCCACTAATATTATATTCTACGTCACCAAATCCGTCAAAATTTGCGTCTGAATAAATGTAATCTTCCCAAAAATTTCCCCCAGTACAATTCTCACCTAAAATATTAGTAGCTCCACACATCTCTGAAATATTCCAATTATTAGAACTATCATCAAAAGCGTTGTTAGTGTTGTTAGAAAAATAATTGTTATAAATAGAATTGTTGTTGGAATTTATAATCTTAGTTCCGTTAGCAGAATTGTTCTGGATATAATTATTAGTTATATAGTTGCTATCAGCTCCTTGATAAAGATATAATCCGTCAGTACCATTGTTAATATAAATACCAGTAAGATTATTTAGAGTAGCATTCTCCATGTACCCCCCAACAGAAAAATTTGTTATAATCAGGTTTTTGATAGTAACATTAGTCTGATTAGTTATATTGATCCCGATGCCTGTACCATCTCCAGTTATAATGGCATCATTTCCGTCTATTACAATGTTACTTTCATTAACAATAAAACAATCTCCTGCAGAGGTTAAATCGGTAATTAAAGTTGTACCCTCATTAATGTAACCGCAAACAGGAATTGAGATATTTCCGGTTAATGTAACAGATATGCTTTCTGTCTCGGAAAGGTTGATATTAGTAAAATTAACTAAAATACCACCTACCGAAGCGTTGATGGTGTGATTAGTAACATAATTGGCAGAAACAATATCTTGAACAAACTCAGTAAGGTTTAGTAAAACTTCTCCTTGTGAATTTGTTATTGCACTTGATTCTAATCCACCGGTGTTATTGTATGCAGAAACATTTACTCCCTGCAGATTCTCTCCTAAAGTATTATTAACTTTAGTTCTAACAAACCATTTAACATAAGCGCTACCTCCACTAGCAGAAGTAACATTGATCTTACTTTTGTTAAATGTAAGATTAATTAATTGTGTGTTATGACCGCCTTGGTAATCAAAAAAGGTGCTATTTTGAATGATTTCATTTACAAAAGTGTTGTTATAATTAAAACCGGGAAGATCAATAGAATAATTATTATCATTATAATGATTATCGATAAAATAATTGTTATCAGAATTTCCCCCGACATACATTCCTTTATCTGTATTATTTATTAATGACCCTTGAAACTGGTTCATGCCAGTACTGGTTAAATAAAAACCATATTGGGCATCGTGAATAGAATTATTTACAAATATATTTTGAGATGAGCTACTCGAATAAATTCCTTGCTCCGTCTTTTCAACTTCATTATTAGTTAAGTTGTTATAATAACTGGAAGTAGTTACAATAATGCCGACAGTCGCTGTTGTATTTTCACCATTGATATAATTGTTTTCTAAGCGGTTATACAAAGAATAGGCAAGATAAATTGCTACATTTGAATCCATAAAATCATAAACGGAATTTCCAGAGATGAGACCAGAATCTGAACCACCAATATATATAGCCACGCTATTATTGTAAAAGGTATTGTTAGAGATAATAGTACGATCTACAGAATCAACTGCCACTCCAATAGAGCTTGTGTCATAAATACTATTAGAAATTATTTCAATATCGGTGGAATAAACATAAACACCTCCGGAACTGATAGAATATATTGAGTTATTGTACAACAAGTTATTTGGTCCTTGAAAGTATACCCCATAACTGCGAGTATTAGAAATATTGTTATTGCTTAAATTATTATAACTAGAAGTAGCTTCTATTCCTAAACCATAAAAGCTAATGTTTGATATAATGTTGTTATCAATAGTGTTATAATCCGAAAACCATAAACTTATAGCAGAACCAGTAATGCTAGATAAATTATTGTAGCTAATATTAGAATCATCTGTGTTAAGAGTATAAACTCCAGCACTAGTTGTATTAGAGTTTCCTACGTCATAAATATCATTATTTATGACAGTTACGTTACTTGCTCCCAGACGAATTCCATAAATACTAGTCGCCGCAGATCGGTTAATGTTTCTTATAATATTGTTAGCAATAGTAAGGTTATTATTAGAACCAGTAACCATAATTCCGGTAATCTCAGTACCGGTTAAATTTTCAATAATATTGTTAGAAACAATCCCATTTAAATTAATATCAATGCCGTCACTACAATTATAAATATAATTATTCTCTATTGTAAAATTATATCCGTTAGCAAAAATACCTTGGCCCTCAATGGCAGTTTCACCAAAGTTAATGATTGTACAATTACGGAGGGTAATATTATTATAAGGTTGGATCCACACACCAGAATAAGAACCTGTTGACGTACCACTAATAGTATGGCCATCACAATCAAGTATCACATCGGGACTACCAATTATTAATCCGTAATCTGCACACCCAGTTAAATCAGAAGCCATCGTATAAGACTCATTTAACGTATCACCGCAACTACAAGATGTTGCTCCGCCACAATTAGATTGAATAGATATCTGTTCAGAAGTACTTAAATCGTCCTGGAAAATAATTGCTCTGTCTTGAAAAGTTACATCATTAAGTAAATCATCAGATGGAGTAGGTAAGAATTTTTCTTCAACAATTGATTTAGGAGGGATTATTGATTCTGGAACAGCTAAAGGTTCTGCTTCCACTACTTCTTCATCTGTACTTAATCCGATAACATTCCCAGTAATTTGATTATCTCCGATTGAATTCAAAACAAAGAATGAAGCTATAATTAAGAATAGAACAACAACTACCACACCTACAAATTCCCCCCTTTTACCCGAGTACATCTAATAAGATATTAAAATTATTACATTTATAAACTTTTGTTTTTAATATGATTTAGAAGATTTAACAAAAATGAAAAAAGCGCCGACGCCCGGATTTGAACCGGGAAATCCTTGCGGAAACAAGATTTCCAGTCTTGCGGAGTACCAGATTGTCCCACGTCGGCAATATTAAGATAAAAAAAGGCCCCCATTTAAATAAGTTTCTTTAACACTCCCCACTGGACAAATACGGACAAAAGTTATAAACCAATTAGTTGTTAATTATTCAGAATGAAGATTACTAAAGATTTAGCTTTAGTTTATGGAGTTTTATTGGGGGACGGATGTTTATCAAAAATCAGAAATCATAGTTTTATTTCCATAACTTGTAATATTCATTCAGACAAGGCCTTTCTTGAGAAAATAAAACCTTTTTTAGAAAAACTAAGACAAAAACCTATCAAACTTTATGAAAGAAAGAAATACGGCAAAATTGAAATTAACTTTTCTGATAAAAAGCTGTTTAATCAATTTTTAAAATCAAGTTTCCCAGTAGGCAAAAAAGGACCAAACTTAATAGTTCCAGACAGAATGTTACCATTTTTAAAAGAGATTATTAATGGGTATTTTGCTACAGATGGTAGTTTGGTAATTACCAATAATAATGGCATTAAATATCCCCGATTAGAATTTTCTAGTATATCAAAATCATTGCTTCAGCAAGTTCAAAAATTCTTAAAAACACTTGAAATAACCGGAAATATCTACATTTCTAAAAGATACTCAAATAACTGGAACACCCTATATCGTTTACAAATAAATGGAAAAACCAATTTAAAGTTATTTAAAAACAATATCGGATTTATCAATCCAAAACATGAAATAATTTGTAATAAAATTCTTTGATTTAATCAAAAAAATGGCGAAGGGGGGATTTGAACCCCCAACCCCCACGTAACCCAGTTATATGTTGAGTTTTAGTCATCGTCCGAAGACTCATCGCTCAACCATATGAGCTTCACCCAAACGGTTTTAAACCATTAATGTGGTGCTATAACCAGGCTAAGCCACTTCGCCAATTTAACAGAAAATAAACAGTTGTTATTTAAAGATTTCTACTTAAACAGCTTAGCAACTTCTTGAACAGAAAGTTCTCCCGGATTCTTGATGATTGAATGCATACTTCCACCACCATCTCCAGAATAACGAGGCATAATATGAACATGTAAATGTGGAACTACCTGACCAGCTTTCTCTCCATTATTCCACCCAACGTTAAATCCATCTGAATTTAATTTAGTTTTTAAAAGTTGCATTACATTCTTGATAAACGGAATTAATAGTCCACTTTTCTTTTCATCAAGATCAGATATTAAACGTGCATGATTTTTTGGTATAATAATGGTATGTCCTTTAGCATGTGGATGAACATCTAGAAACGCTAAAAAATTATCATCTTCATAAATCTGGAAAGAAGGTATTTCCTTTTTAATAATCTTACAAAAGATGCAATCACTCATTTTGTGATGTAAAGAAAAGAAAATTTATAAAGGTTGTTATACTGCTTCTTGTTGTAATAACACTATTATGTTTAAAATCATAAAAACAACGACACAAATATGGCAAAAGAACATTTAGATCCGATTCATAACTTTGCAAGGCCAGGATTGGCTGTCGACGTAGTTTTGTTTACGATCAAAGATCATGATCTTAAGGTTGGTCTAATAAAAAGGGAAGATGACCCTTATTTAGGGAAGCTTGCTCTTCCTGGAAGATTTGTTAGATATGATGAGCCCATTGAAACAACAGCCAAAGAAGCATTAAAATTAAAAGGTGGAGTGAAACCTGAAAGTGTATTCTTAGAACAATTGTATACGTTTGGTCAAGAATTAAAAAGAGATACTAGAATTAGAACAGTAACTATCGTCTATTACGGATTAGTAGAATCAAATAAAATAGATTTTCAAAAAAGTAATTTGTTACATTGGAACTCAGCCTATGATCTCCCACCACTTGCCTTTGACCATAAAAAAATCATTGAATATGCAATTCACAGACTTAGAAAGAAAGTTCAAGAAAGCGATTTCGCCTTTCAATTGATGCCGGAAGAATTTACTTTAAGCGAGTTGCAAAAAGCTTACGAAATAATTTTGAATGAAGAACAAGATAAACGGAATTTCAGAAAAAAAATAATTGAATTACATATTCTTAAGGATTTAAAGAAAAAGAAAATGGAAGGTGCTCATCGCCCAGCAGCAGTTTATTCTTTTATACGCAATAAAGCTAAATAATCCGTCTTCAAGCTAAAATTAAACATAAATATACTAAAAAAGTATACTATTGTGGAGACTTAGTGTGTATTCTACCAAAAGGTTTATATATAAGTGTGCATATTACACTATCAAGGTGATTCAAACAAATGCGCGAATCGCCTTTTTTAATAAAAGAGTTAGTGTATAAACAACATTAACAAGAGGAAAATAAAATGGCAATAAATCCACAAGATCTAATGAGAAGAGTAGCTGGTAACAACAAAAACGCGTTAGAAAGGCTAGAAGAAAAAGTTGATGACGCTTTAGCACAGACTTTTGACGGAAGACGAGCAATTATCTCCAGAAATAGAGAGTTTAGTCAGTTACCACAGTACCTTAGAGAACAATTCTTAGAGCAATATAGAGCCCAAGGATGGAATGTTAAAGAGCAATTTGATCAAAGAGACGGGGACTATCTAGAATTTAGTTTTAGCCAGGGAGATTTGTCTGGGGGATATTTTAGGAGATAAGTTAGTGTATAAGTTACAACAATAAAAGGAATAAAAATGAAAAAACCAAATATGCTTGAATTTACTAAGGACTTAACGGTTGCAGTTGCAGACTTCTATGAATATAGTATGGCAGAAGCTAACCTCTTAGAAGGAATTAGTGGTAAGCAATCAGTCTTTGATGTTATCACTAGAAGAATGCCAACAAACAAAGTTGTTGGACAATTTGAACATCAGGGTATAAAGTATGATCAATTAGTTAAAAGAGATTTTTTAGTTAATGCTGGGTTAGAACAAGCAGCAGCTTATTTCTTAGAAGGAACAGGAAATCAAAGAATCAGAAACTTTATGGAAAGGGTTCAAGGAGTTACCGACTTAGATTTCTTAAATTGGGTTGAAACCTTTAAGTTTCAAGGCGATGTTTATGCCATGCCTGAAGGAACTATTTTCTTCGCTCAAGAACACCAAATGAGGGTTCATGAAAGATTTGAAGAAGCTCAAGTTTATGAAAGTTTATTATTAAACACAATTAATCCACAAACAAATGTTGCCACTACTGCTAACGATATTGCTGAAGTAGTTGGCTTAGACAAAATTCTATTAGAAGGTGGAAGTAGAAGAGCCACAAGTCCACAAAGTGCTATCTTTAATTCTAGAGCAGCAAGAATTGGTGGATTTAATGCTTCTTCTAATGTTGCCTATGGAATGGAATTAGAGGAAAGAGTTGGAGGAACTCATGGCCATTCTTATGTTATGCTTCATCCTGAAGAGTATAGTGCTTTCAAAGCGCAAGTAAATAGTTTTGGGGATAAAGTATGTTTTTTATTAGACACTTACAATGTCAAAGAAGCGTTTGAAACTTCATTAAGAATTGTTGAAGAAGAAGGATTAAACCATTTTGCTTTTAGAATTGATAGTGGTGATCTTTTAGCACAGGCAAGATGGATCCATGCAGAATTAGCAGAAAGAGGTTACAAAAGAGATTCTTACACATTAATCGCTTCAGACGATTTAACTGCTGGAAAGATAAAAAGATTAGAAGAAGAGGGAGCAGATATTGACAAATATTTAGTCGGAACTTATGTAGTTAATCCGCCAAAACCAGTTACTGCCGTTTACAAATTAGCTGCCTTTAAAGACGAAAAAGGAGAATGGAATCTTCGCGGAAAGCTATCTGAAGAGTTTAGTAAGGCAACCTTACCAGGAATAAAACAAGTATATCGTATCTCTGGAGAGGATGGTTACTACAAAAAAGATGTTGTGGCTTTTGAAGGAGAAGATCTAACAGCTTATCTCGATAAAGGAGACGCAATAGAAGAATTACTAATTCCAATAATTAGGGATGGGGAACAAGTTTATCATTTTCCAACAGTTTCCGAAATTTCTCAAAGAAGAATTGAGCAGTTGTCAAGATTTAGAGACATCTCCAATTACCAAGTAATTATTTCTGATGCTGTTAAGGCAAAACAAATGGAGATCATGCAAGAACATGGTTTCAAGATTGAAGGAGGATATACAAAATGAGAAAAAGAATTAACGTTTTAGTAGATTGGGGAAAAGCTTTTGTTAACCTCAACGGAAGTTTTTATTGTGGAACTACAGAAGCACAAAAAGATCGTGCTGCTGAAGTGTTAAGCACTTCTGATTTAGTACTTTACTTATCAGATGTACATTCCAGAACAAGTTCAGAGTTTACAGTTAACGGAGGCTTATATCCAGCACACAATTTAGTTCAAAAACATTGGAAGAATTTAGAAGATTTAGCAGTAGAACCAGGCAAGGATGTCAGTCCACAATTAACAGAAAAACTTTATGATTTAGTTAAAGATAAAAGAAGTGGATTAATCGTTCCAAGACATGTCTTCTTACAGGATTATAATGGTGAAAAGAATCCACAACCTGCTTTTACTATTAATGAAGTATCAGAAACCTTTGGTGTCACTCCTTTATATGATCCAAGAAGGTTTTTAGATGGAGAGATTGATTATGTCGTTAATGCCAAACATCTTTTTGATGGAACTAGAACTAACGCCTTAAGCTGGTTAGGAAGTATTCCTGGGGTTCCAGATTTAGATATGAATGTGTTTTCTCTTCTTAAACAGAAGTATGGGCAAGGTGAAGATTTGGAGTTTGATTTTACAGGAGTTGTTACAGGCATCTGTCTTTATCAAAGTGCTAGTGGAACAAAACAACTCTTTCCTAGATCAACAGTAAATATCATTTCTGATGCTGCAACTCACTTAGTCTATGCCCCATTAGGAATTGAAAGTGAGGACATGGGAAATATTGTAGCAAGAAAAATGTGTCAACAAGTTGGTGTAAATTACATCTCAACCGCAGAATATTTAGGAGGTAAATAAAATGTCAAAACAGGAAACAATTGCAGAAACCAGTTTAGAAAGAAGGATACTCCTACCGGAGATAGAAGATTATGAAATGGCTACAAGAGAGATTGGTGATTTTGTTATAGATAAAGTGTTGGCAGTTAATGCAACAGGGTGTGTAATTGGGTTGTCTGGAGGAGTAGACTCTACTACTACCGCAGCAATAATTAAACATGCTTTTGAACATTACAATGCTGGCAATTCAGAACAACAGTTAGAATTAGTTGGTTATATCTTACCATCTAACACAAATGATCCAAAAGATTCCGAGGATGGTATTAGAGTAGCTGAACAACTAGGAATTAAATATCAAACAATAGGAATTGAAGGAATCATCAACGCATATGAAACAACAAATCCAGAAGCATGTTCTAACCAATTTCACCGTGGAAATTTAACGTCTAGAGTTAGAGCTAATGTACTTAATACTAAAGCTGCTACTGAGAAGAAGATTGTTGCTGGAACTGGAAACAGAGATGAAGACGGTGATGATAATGGTCGAGGAATTGGTTATTATACTTTGTTTGGAGATGGAGCTGTGCATATTAGACCAATTGCTAACCTTCCAAAACGTCTTGTTAGAGAGATGGCTGTATATCATGGCTTTGACAAAGACTTAGCATACAGAGAACCAACTGCAGGTTTAGAAACAGGACAATCTGACTTCAAGGATTTAGGATACCATTATGATGTTGTAGAGATTGTAGGAGAAGGAGTTTCTCAGGGATTTAGTAAAGAAGAAATTGCTATTCATTCACAAGTTACTTCTTTGATAGATAGAGACTTCAGAGAATATGCAACCTTTTTTGGAAAGAGTAAATTTTCATCATCCGTTGAAGTTGTAGATGATATCATCAGAAGAAATGCTAGTGCACAAAAAAAATCTGAGATTATAAACCCGCCTGCAGCACCAGTAACACTACTATATCAGGAGAGATAAACAAATGAAACAAGAAGCTTTAGTCATTGGCAGATTTCAGCTTGTTGGTAATCATCACGCTGATCTTTTTGAACAGATTGTTGAACACCATTACCAAAAGCATAGACTACAACAACTTAATGTTGGAATTGGCGTAGCTAATACCATTGACCATAAAAATCCCTTCTCTGGTACTGAATGTTGGCAGATGATTAAACCGATTGCACAAGCAGCAGCTAAAAAGATGAATGTTAGTTTACAATATCGATTAGTTGATGACATTAATGATCCACCAAATTATGCTACCCACGTTTCAAATATATTTGGGTTAGATACTGCAGCAAGTGAAGTAACTGTTTTCTCTTCAAATGATTATACTAATCAATGTTTTTTAGGAAGAGAAAACTATCATGTTGTATCCATTGAAGAAAGAGTTGCTCAACATTCTACACAACTCAGAGATTTGTACACTAATGGTTTTGATATTAGTAATTTAGTACCAGATAATGTTAACGAATTCTTACAAAATAGTAACGCTAGAAGGAGGTTAGAGAAAATGAAATATGATAATCCCATACCAACAGTAGATTTAGTCATTGAATATGAAGATGGAATTGTAATAATTGAAAGAGCAGGAACTCCTAAAGGTTATGCTCTACCAGGAGGACATGTTGATTACGGTGAAAGTACAGAAACAGCTGCAATTAGAGAGGCTAAAGAAGAAACAAATTTAGATGTTTCTAACCTAAAATTAATTGGTGTTTTTTCTGACCCATTAAGAGATTCAAGGGGCCATAGAATGTCAATAGCATATTCTGCTAAAGGAATGGGAGAATTAAAACGTGGTAGTGATGCTAAAACTGTTCAGGTTTATTCTTTAGATCAAATTCCAAAGTTAGCCTTTGATCATGACGACATTTTAATGAGATATAAACAAAATGAAAACCATTGATGACTTAGAAGGAAAAGTTTACATGACTTGTTCCGCTTGTATGTCTGTTTACGCAGATGGTTTAAGTTGGGCTAACGCTAACACAGACAGAATTGTTAAAGATGCAGAAAATGCAGAACATGTTGTTGTACTCTCTTGTCAAGTAACAGACTTAGCTATTCTTAATGATTTAAGAACTGCAGAAAGGATTAAAGCAGAAAATCCAGATAAGAATTATTATGTCAGTGGGTGTTTAGGCCAAAGAACTGATGTTGAACTTCCAAACTTTTTACAAAGATTAGAAACTCCTCGGGCAGCGTACCAATTCTTAGATGACCGAACATTAGTTCACTTTGAAAAACCATTCTGGGTTCCAAATTTTAAAGAAAAAGAAGAAGAAAAAGAAGAGGAACAAGACAATCAAATTAAAGATGGGCATCTGTTTAGAAACATGTATCCTTTAAGAATTGGTAAAAGTTGTCCAAACAGATGTAGTTATTGTACAATTAGGATTACTAGAGGAACGTTTGAACAATATGAAGCACAAAGATTAGAAGATGAATTTTTAGCCTTTGATGATGTTCTATTAGTTGCTGATAGTCCAACAGTACAACAAGTTAAAGATTGGCATGAAATTGCAGTTAGAAATAGTAAGAGTTTCTCGATAAGAAATGTTGAACCAGTAATAACTACACATTGTAAAGATGAACTCTTAGATTTAGCAGACAGAGGTTTATTGAAAGCATATCACTCACCAATACAAAGTGCTGATCCTGCCGTTTTAAGAGATATGAGTAGAAATGTTCCAGCAACTTTAGAAACAATGAGAATTGCTGAAGAATTAAAAGGAAGGGGAGTTTATATTGCTACCAATATAATTATTGACTATAAAAGTTTTAATCAAGATTTTTCCAGAATCTTGAGATTATATGATTATGTTAGTTGGAATCCACTGTGGGATAATCAATGGAACAGACAAAAAGCAGAAGAGAGGTGGCAAAAATATATTGTTAACGGCCCACCTCAATTGAAATAAAAGGAAAGGTAAATACATGAACCAATTAATTCTTGTTCCAAGTAAAAGCCGTTATGAATTAGAGATAGAAAAATATGGTTCGGAAGCCGTCGCATCTAGAAGATACGCTGCCAGAGAACGTTGGAGAGATATTAAAGAAGGACATGATACCCAGAAAAGAAATTTAGATTACTTAGTAAGAAGATTAGAAAATGACATTTTTATCGATCGCTCTGAGTTAACTGATGAAGTTATTAGAAATAACGGTACGTTTGTTTTTGTTGGTGGCGATAATCACTTTACTTATTGTTCTCAAATTATTCTTCATTATCTTCAAACACATACTGATGAAGATAAATCTGTTGTTGGTGTTGTATTAGATGCGAATAGAAGTAGTGGTGCATTATTAAATTACGATGTTAACTCATTTTTAAGTTCTGTAGATAGAATTAGAAAGGGTACAATAACTAAAGAACAATGGACAACCTTAGAGGCAACAGTGAATAATGGTTCTAATAGATTAGTAACACCTGCTGTTTGCGATTATTTTGTTGGAGAATATAGTAATTTATTCATGTCAAGAAACGATATTTTTAAAGCAGAGATTTCAGGAAAAGTTCTTCCAGAGAAATCATCAGGCATATTAGTTGTCACTGGTGCAGGTTCTTCACCAGGTTCTTGGTATGATAACATTCATCAATGTTACTTCTCAACTCCAGATCATTTTGCCAGAGATGAAGAATCTGCTAAAATAATACTTAGAGAAAACAAATCCAAAGCAAAAACCACATTACAGAAAGGAAAAGTTTTGATAATTGACTCTTATAACGACACAAGAGGAATTATTGCTCCAGATTCACATGAAGACCATTCCATACCTTTCGAAATGGGTGCAAGACTAGAAATAAGGATCAGCAATTTAAAGCTGAAGGTAGTAAGGCCATAATAAAAGCAACAATAATATTTATAAAATCATACTACATACCAAAGATATGATCACAGTAAGAACTCAAGTTAAGGAAATTCTTAAGGAATCTGAGTTAGGATTGGATAATATTTCTGCAGACTTCATGGATCGTTTAGACGAAAAAGTCAAAGAAATCATTATTAAAGCTGCCAAAAGAGCTAAAGAAAATAACCGTAAAACAGTTATGGGTAGAGATGTTTAGAAAACTAGGAAATCTTGACAATTTTTGCCGTTTAAGACAGCTAGGTTTTGGGTGATAGCCTTTTTTAAAAAGGCTATCTTCAGAAGATTTATATACACATAAATATTACTTTTATCAGTAAAAACTAGAAGTAATAAAACTAGAGGTGAGATGAAATGGAAATAAAACCTCTCATAAATGAGGACTATATAATTCTTGACGAGGAAGCTATGCTTTCTGAGTTAATGGGTAAGTTACAGGCTTTTGAGAAAAGAGTTGGACTTGTATTTAAAAAAGATAAATATCTAGGTCTTATTGAGAAAAAATGGCTATTAAAGTCGCGCTTGGATGTCAGTAAAACTAAATTAAAGAGTTATGTGCAAAAGACCCCCATTATTAACGAAAACGCAGATATAATCGAAACCGCTTATTTGATGTATCAAAGCAATTTAGATTATGTGCCAGTAGAAAGTAACAAGAAAATTATTGGTGTTTTAAGTGGTTTGGATTTGGCAGGTTCCTCATTAAACCTTGACGAGATGAATAAAGTTAAAGTATCAGATATAAAATTCATAAAACCATCTAAATTAAATAAAGATGACCCAATTGGTGCAGCCTTAAAAGTGATGTATGAAGAAAAGATTGATGTTGTTCCAATATTTGATAAAGGTCAATTATATGGGATAGTTAGCTTTAAAGATATTATCAGGAAATATTTAAACTGGACTCCAAACAGAGACAACTCAACTAAGTTTAACAAAGAAGCTAGTAGTAAAAGTGCAGCGGTCGATATGCCTCATCTGGCCTCTTTGCCAATTAGTAACTTTAGTACTAATGATAACTTAATGACTATTATGCCTAGTGAAGGAATAAACAAAGCTCTTCCTAAGATGATTAAGAACAATATTAATAATCTCTTAGTAATGGAAGATAATGTGTATGTTGGATTGTTAACTGTCAAGAGTTTACTCCGTAAAGTGGCTAGCTTAAAAATACCAAAGAATTATAACATTAAGTTTATTGGCTTGAAGGAAGTTAAACTTTTACCACATCAAAAGTATAATTTCCAAAAGATTGCTAGCAATGAGTCTTTTAAGTTAGAACGAAAGATAAAAAATAAATTAAACTTAATTATTCATCTTAAAGCCCATGAAAAAGAAGGTGGGAAACAGAAGTTCTCTGTCCATATGCGCTTAGAGTATCCAGGAAGAATCATCACTAGTTCGCAAGATGACTGGGATTTAGAAACTGCTTTAAGAAAAACCTTTAATAACGCAAAAAACGCTACAAGTAAAAGGTTTAAAGAATAATTTTTATTTTGTGTTATTTTATTTTTGATTTCTTTTTTTCATTTGTTTTTTATCTGCTTTTGGTCTCTTTAATGATGGAACCATTAATATTATCAAATTCTGCTAAAAATTGCTCCTTTTTAAGATCTTCAATTAAATAATGTATTTGATGGTTCTCTACATCATACTTTTCAGGTATGCCATCGACGAACTTATCTAAATCGCGTAGATTACGATGAACTGTTTCTAAGATTAAATCCCAACCATTGTTAGTTTTATAAATAGAATTAACACAGTTCTGTTCAGAAAGGTAATTAACTAACGGACTTTTATCTTTTGATCTTACTCTTAGAAAGATTTGTGCTTTAGTGTGATATCCTAATTTCTGGAAATCAACGATTACCGTTGATTTTGTAATAATGTTATTTTGTAATTCTTTTAACATGTCAAAAAGAGTAGAAATGAGTACACCTGTTTGTTTACTAATCTCAGTTAACTTTAACCGAGAATCTTTTCTTAAATAAGATAAAAATTGTAATACTTTCTCATTCATTAAATCCCCCCGTAGACATATACATATATACCTAAAAGTTAACAAAACATTTATATATATCTAATCAATAGATAATACACCGCATACTGATTATATAGATATAATCACTAATATTAATAAAAAGTGAAAATAATGGAATCAAGGAAATTAATCCAATCCGGACCAAGTTCTTTAGTAGTTTCTCTTCCAAACTGGTGGTTAAAAGATAATCATCTTAGTAAAGGTATGAGTATAGAAATAGAGGAATTAGGCAATGACCTCAGACTTTTCTCTAATAAAGCAAATAAGTTTAACGAGGATAAGGATAAGGACAAACTGAAAAGATATTACCTCAAAAACAAAGAACCATATATCATAGAGGAAGAACTGATCTATTGTTTCTTAAATAATATTTCTGAAATTGAATTGCCGTTGGATTTAGTAAGAACAGTTAAGCCATTATTAAACAAAGTTCCTGGAGCTGAAATTAGAATATCTAGAGATAAAGCGGTGATATACAATCTTTTAGAGAAAAAAGAAGTTAACCCAAAGAAAGAGATTAACTATTGTCTAAAATCGGCTGAAGAAATATTTAAACAGATATGTGAAGTTGAAAAAGAAGAAGACACCTACGAATTGATTAGTTTGTTAAAAAATATTTTAAGAAGATTAATTATTACTGAAAGTTTTGTTAATGAATTAATCATTGATACAAAAAAGAGAGCCAGTTTAAAGTATAACATATTAGAACTAGTGCAAATTAAACAAGTAGTCAGAGAATTACCTATTTTATTAAAACATGAACTTCGCCTTATAAAGTTAGTGATGTATTACAAAAGCAAAAATATTAAAAAAATACTTTCACAGATTGAAGAGTTTTTCCCATCTAATTTTGAGACTAAACAAGAAGAATTTGTTTCTGTAATCAAAAGACAAATTAAGATTAAAAGTAAGATAGAAGTGTTGACTAATCAATTATTAGAGGTTCATGAGAAAGGAGAAGCAATAATAATCGACCAAACCATGAGTATATTACATTCTTTACGACGCATCTCAACTACGACGATTCCTCTGATTTAATAAGTACTCAAAATACTTTCTAAGAGTTTTATCTTTTATGTGCATGTTTGCATTATTCCAAAATTCGTCACATAATTCAGAATTACAAAACTTCTCATAAAATAGTGATTGAATCACCACCTCTAAACGGTCAAGCTGTTTAAGATATTTTGCAATGATGGTTTTCTGTTGTAGATATTCAGCTGAAAGAGAACCACACTTTTTGTACATTGGCTCAGGAAGGATCTGTTGTAACGAGCATATCTCGCTCTCTACTTTAAGCTTGCACTTTTGTTGATTTATAAATCTACCCGTTTCACAGATGGAATCCCCACTTAATAATTTTCCAATCTCATGAACAATAGCCATACGAACTAACTTTTCCCGATTAATATTATTGGGGAGAGGAACAACTAAAGACAATAATGATATTCCAAAGCTGTGACTAGCAATACTCTCGGGGTTGCGAACATCTTTTAGTCTCCAAGCTGATTTCTGTACATTCTTCAGTTTAAGAATATCTTTAAAAACATTAATCTGATTGTGCTTACATTTAAACTCTGAATTATTTCTTGCTTGAAGTAAACAATTATAATATTCTTCCATTCCTCTTTCCTTTAAGTATTTCTCAGAATTTAACCAAAATTGATCTAAAACACCAGGAGGAGCTTTTTTCTCATAGATCATTGTTTGTATTAACATTTCTATTTTATCAACTCCCTTAACAAATCTCGATTCAGGACTTTTCTGTTCTAAGAACTCTAAAACAAGTTGTTTCAAGGTTTCATTATCTAACTTAGAAAATAAAGTTTCAATAGCTTCATGTTCTTTACTTACTTTTTCAACATTCCTCTCGTTATTAACATATATTCCGTTCTCAAAAACAATATCGCCAGTTATAACCTCGCAAATTTCGTGTAAAATAGCCATCTTAAGCATCTTATCTTTATTTAAACCTTTAATGTCTGGCCATAATAAACATAATGCTGCAACCCCAAAAGAATGTTCTGCAACCGTCTCTGGATGTGGAATATCACTTAAAACCCACCCTGAACGCAATGTTGATTTTAAAGAAAAGGCTGTTCTGACAAATTCAAGTATATGCATAAAAAACAAGTATTTAATCTAATTTAAAAACTTTTTCCCTAATAACTTCATCTACAACTTGATATTGATAAATCTCTGTAATATTAAAACTATTCTTTATCTTCTCAACTAATTCTAAGTGATCTTTAATATCCTTTGATAAAACCTCGACCATAAAATCATAACCACTATTAATATGATAAATAGAATTAACGTTTTCTTGGCCTTGTAAAAATCTTAACAATTCATTTTTATGTTCAGGAATAACTTTAATAACAACTTTACTATGATGATTAATACCTAACTTCTTAAAGTCAACTAAAGCCGTATACCCAGTGATTATTTTTTCCTTTTTCATTTTATTAATTTTATCGTAGATTGTTGAAGTAGGCATTTGTACAACATCAGATATTGATAACAGACTTGTTCGCGCATCTTTTCTAAGGTGTTTAATAATTTCCAACTCTTTTTCATTAAGCATTCTGGGATGTAGAGTTTAGTAATAAATAAGAATTGTCTAAATGCTTCCGGAAACTTTCCGAGAGATTTTTGTTTATTTATAAACTTCCGGAAATCTTGCGGAATACTTGCGAATTTTTCGGGGAAACGGAAATTAAAAGGAACGTTCTAGAGAATTGTGGTGAGACCCAATGAATCCACAAATGAATGTTATGAAATTTTTGAATGAAAATGTTTGTCCTGCAACAGGATGTACTGAACCAGTAGCGGTAGGTTATGCAACAGCAATTGCTTACCAAGTATTGCATGGAAACTTTCAAGTTAGCGATGCAGGAATTTTATTTCCAAGCACAGCACCAATAGTTGATATTGATGAAGTAAGATCAATAGAAATTAAAACAGATCGTGATGTGTACAAAAATGCCTTAGCAGTGGCAATTCCTGGAACTAACGGACAAAAAGGTATGGCTATTGCTTCAGCAATGGGTTTATACTCAAGTCCTGCTATGGGACTAAACTTATTCTCAGGAATTTCTGAAGAATCTGTTAGAAATGCTAACGAAGTTCTACGTCAAGGAAAAGTTTCTATTCAAAAAGTAACTGATGCAGCACCAACAGCAAGATTAGATATTGAGGTTTTACTTGCTTATGGTAACGGGCACCCTAAAGAGACATATGTCAGATTATCAGATAAGCATGATCACATCAGAACAATATCGGTTAATGATAAAGTCATTTATGAAGGTACAGATATAACGTCCGCTTCTGGTCAAGGAACTGCTTTTCCTAACACCATTGAAGAGATGGTGGCAATCGTTAAAGGAATGAATGGAGATGAAAGAGCAGCAGTATATCGTGGCATAGAAATGAACTTAGCTATGGCCAAAACGGGATTATCAACTGAATATGGATTAAGAAGTGGAAGAACGTTACAAAAACTTGTAGATGAAGGAACTTTAAATTTAGACTTAGTAACAAAAGTAAGAATTGCTGCTGCGGGAGCAGGGGATGCTAGAATGGGTGGCGCAGATATGCCGGTCATGAGTACAGCAGGTTCTGGAAATCAAGGGATAACAGCATTAATTCCAATTGCCATCACCGGAGAACATATAGGTGCAAACAAAGATAGAATCGCTGAAGCAGCATTATTATCACATCTAGTAACAAAGTATGCATCGCTCTCTTCTGGATATCTCTCCGCCATCTGCGGATGTACAATTAAAGCTGGAATTGGTGCTGCTGCAGGAGTTGCCTACTTATTAGGTGGAGATAACGAACAGATTGGTGCTGCAATTAACTTGATGTCAGCAAACCTAACTGGAGTTGTTTGTGATGGTGCTAAGGAAGGTTGTTCATTAAAATTATCAACCGCGGCAGGAACCGCCACAGAAAGTGCATTAATGGCAATTTCTGGAGTAAGAGTTCCAAGCGACAACGGTATAGTCTTTGCTAATGGTGAAGATACTATCAAAGGAATTGGTAGAATCGCACATTCTATGGTTACTACTGATCTTACAATAGTTGAACTAATGCAAAGTAAACCAAAACAAGGAGGTCA
>PFNQ01000001.1 GCA_002792115.1 Candidatus Woesearchaeota archaeon CG_4_10_14_0_2_um_filter_33_13
TTAGAGTTGAAAATGTATTAAATTTTGATGCAATTAAAATAGAAGTAGTTAAGGCCGTTCATGGTTATATGCCATTTTTGCAGGGGGGAAATGAGATTTATGACAATATTGGTTTTATCATTGATGATAGCGAGAACAGGTTTTATACAACCAGCGATTCAATCTCTTTCAAGAATGATTACAAATGTGATATTTTAGCGGTTCCTGTTTGTAATCATGGTTTAGTGATGGGGCCGTTTGAAGCAGCATTATTTGCTAAAGAAACTGGAGCTAAGTTGGTTATTCCGTGCCATTATGATAATACTAAGTTTCCCATGAGTTTAGATAAAATAAGAAACAAATTTGAAAAGGCCGGAATTAAATACAAGATTCTTGAAGTTGGAAAGATGATTGAGGTCTAGAAAATGAAGCAAACGTTAGTTGCTAGTGCTTTTATTAGAAAAGGAGATCAGTTTTTATTAATTTATGATCCAAAATTTAGATTTTGGAGAGTTCCCGGTGGACGGATTGAAGCAAATGAAACAGGTGAAAAAACTGTTGAAAGAGAAATGTTTGAAGAACTTGGCTGTAAGGTAAAAGTGATCCGTTTTATTGGAGAGGCAGAAGACAATGTACTGATTTATAAATCTAGTGACCCTCAAAAACGATTTAGGAAATTGTATTATTATGAATGTGAGATACTAGAAGGGATTCCTCACGCAAAGCAGCCGTGGGAAATAGCAGATATGAATTGGCTAACAATTAACGAGATTAAAAAGATTGATAATCTAGAACCAGGAATGAAGCATTTATTTTTGAGTTCTTTTAATTAACTCTTTAAGGAGCTTATAATCTTTTTCTAACTCTTCTTTACAAAAGTTTAAAGAAAGGGTTTTCCATTTTTCTTCCAATTTTCCATCCAAGAATTCAATTAATTCTTCAAATGTATTAAAAGTATCATCTTCTTTTAAGAATATCAAGAATAATCTTGTGTTGATAAATCTGTAACAGTCGGCATTGGCGCAAATTTCAGCTTCTTTACATCTAAATGGATTTTTTCCATGATGTGCTTCCACACAATTAATGATTTTATCTTTTGTTTCTTTGTTTAATTCAAACTTGGTTAAGAAATCTTTAACTGCAATTACACTTCTTTGCACATGTTCTTGAATTTTTCCTTCTTGGAAACATTCTCCTAACTTAATGTCCATTAAAATAGTCCCTAATAAAACAAGGTCTTTATCAGCACCAAGATTCTCAGCCAATTCTTGACCTTTCTTATTAGAAAAATTAAATCCTTCAATTTTTGGGTAAAGATTCCTTTCAATTTCTTCTAAAGCCCATTCTCTGGCTTTAAGAATTATTTCTTGCATCTTTTAACCAAAGAACTTTTTATCTTGTTCTTCTTCTTCTTCACGGCGGACTTTTTCTATTGCTAAAAGAAAATCTTCTTGACCAATGTGGTCTCTATTCTCTCTAATAGCAAAGTACCCTGCTTCCGTGCAAACTGCTCGAATCTCAGCACCAGTAAAGTCAACCATTTCTGAGATTAACTCTTTAAGTTTAACATTTTTTAGATTCATCCCTTTAGTATGGACTTTAAGAATTTCTAATCTTCCTTCTTCGTTAGGTAGGCCAACTTCAATTAATCTATCTAACCTTCCGGGCCGGATAATTGCTCGGTCTAAGATTGGTAACATATTTGTTGCACCAATGACTTTAACATTATCTAAACACTTAAATCCATCTAACTCCGCTAAAAGTTGCATGAATGTTCTGTTAACTTCTCTTTCTCCAGAGGTACCTGTTTCCATTCTTGTAGCGGCAAGAGCATCAATCTCATCAATAAAAACAATAGCTGGAGCTTTTCTTCTAGCTAACGCAAAGATCTCCTTAACTAATTTAGCTCCTTCTCCAATGAACTTTTGTACTAATTCAGAACCGACAACTTCAATAAAAGTCGCGTCAGTACTTCTAGCTACTGCTTTAGCTAGTAAAGTTTTACCTGTTCCAGGTGGGCCATACAATAAAACTCCTTTTGGTGGTTGAATCCCAATCTTCTTGAAAAGTTCTGGATGTTTTAAAGGTAGTTCGATAACTTCTTTAATCTCGTTGATCTCTTCACCTAAACCACCAATATCTTTCCAACTTTCATTGGGTTTTTCGATAATAACGTATTTCTCGACTTCTAATCCTTCTCCTAAATCAACTTTTTGAACAACATTTAATGATTTTTGATCTACTAGAACAGTATCACCATTGCTAACATTCTTAACATCATCAACAATATAACAATAGAACTTATTGCCATTAGGTAATTTAATTACCGCTTTATTTTTATCGACTATAGTTACAATATCGGCAACTAATAAAGCTGGTTTTCTTAAATTATTAAGTTCAGCACTGGTTTTATTGAATAATTCTCTTAACATAGCACTTTCTTCTTCTACTCTACGTAAATTTCTGCTTAAAACTTTATTTTCTTCTTCTAGTTTCTGCACATTTTCTGTTGCTGTTGGTGTAGTTGTATTGTTAGTATTATCTAAATCAACAGTTTCTGAATAAACCACTTTCTTATTATTATCTTTAGCCATGTTAGGACTCTATATTTTAAAGTGTATATATAAAGTTTATGGGGTATCAGGATGACTATTTTTTAATAAGCAGTTGTTCTAGTTAAATGATATGATTGAGTTTCTGGAATAAAATTTCCAGCTAACCACAAATAATCATTTATTTCCATAGAAGTTTTTCCGCTAATTCTACTCATTAATTCGACAGCCCAGATTGTGTTAGCCCTAATTTCTACTTCTTCTTTGCTTCCGCTAGGAAGTTCTTTACCATTAGTGATGATATTTTCTAATTTTGGAGAGTATTCAAAAACGTGATTGAACCTTAAAACCATCGGAAGAATATAATCAGCACAAGCAGTAAGTCTATTCATATTACTAAAACCCAACAAATATCCTAAATCCGAAGAAAGAAGCTGGGCTCTTTTATTAAAAGTAATGATTTCTCCGTTATACTCACTTTCATCTTTAAAAGAAGGCATTCTTAAAACTAAGCAATCTACAAACTTTAATGCATCAAAATTACATTTATAAATAAATTTGGTGTAGTCTTTAATCGAACCACCTAACTCTCTTAATATTGTAAGCCTTCTTTCAAATAAAGGAATGGTTGTATTTCCTTCTAATATCTGTTCTAAATCATCTTCACTTATTTCTGAAAGATAATCCGGATTTAGAATTGGTTTGCCTTGGTCAAACGCAGTTTTAATGGAGTTAATCATTGACCAAGTTCCACGGTCATAACCAGAACTCTATTTTGGATGTCCCCAATAAGAAAAACTAATAGAATTAAAAACAAACATGAATGCTATTTTTTCTCTTTCATCAAATTCTGAGAGATCAATTGGACATTCTTCCGTCCAATGTTTCTTCTTTTTGTTAATTAAACCCTTTGCCATTCTCTTTAGATTTGCAAAGTTAATTCTAACATCTTCAGAAGTGTTTACTACTTGTTCAATTGCTTTTAGGGCTTTTATTTCTTCCATTGTACCCACTAATTAATGACTAAACTAACAATATATAACTTCTTCTAACATAAAATTTACAATAATAACATTTATATGCTTAAGAACTTTATTTATGTAAAATATGGACAAAACGGATCAACTATTACTTCGAGAATTAATGATTAATTCTAGAATTCATATTACCCAACTAGCCAAAAAATTAAAGATTTCTCGTGAGGTTGCGACGTATCGCCTTAATCGATTAAAAAAAGAAAGTGTAATCTTGGATTTTGTTACTGAAATTGATTATACTAAACTTGGATTTGTAGCTGCGGCAGTTTTTATTAATGTAAAATCTACTAAACAGAAAGAATTCAAAGAGTTCTTATCAAAAACTGATTTTGTTTCCTGGGTTGCAGAATTATCTGGATTATGGAGTTTTGGTCTTTCTATTGTTGGTAAGACCATTGATGAAGTTAACCAACACTTGCTTCAAATATTGAATAAATTCAAAGAAGATATTATTGATCATCGTTTTACTTTACATCATAAATCTACTTTTTTTTATGAAAAATATCTTGATTACGTTTCTCAGATAAAAACAAAAAACAGAAAAGTTGAGTACCAAGTTGATCATAAGGATAAAATTATTTTACATGAACTGTCTAAAAATTCCCGCCTTGATTGTGTTTATTTAGCGAGAAAAGTTAAATTAACTGCCCCCGCTGTTGCTAATAGGATCAGAAAATTAGAAAGTAGTGGATATATCTCAAAATATTCTATTTTTGTTGATATCTCAAAGTTGGGATTATTTCAGTATAGTGTTTTTGTTACTAACAAGGATGTTATTGATAAAGAAAACTTTGTTAATCATTTAAGACAACACAAGAATATATCTTTTATAGCCAAATATATTGGTGATCAGTTTATTGAATTTGGTATTTTTGTTAGAGATCCGTATAATCTAAGAGAAAGATTGCAAGAGATTGAAGAGAAATTTCCACACAACAGGGTTATAGAAATGTCTTTATTCCAAAAAGAATTTGTTTCAATTGGCTTACCTTCTTGTATCTTTAAGTAAATAACGAATAATTCTGTTAAAAATAAGCTGATTTATCAAAATAATTAAATAGTTTCTTAATTAAAACAAAGAATCATGACAGAACAAGAATTAGCTCATAAAATTCTAAAACAAAAGGATTTGTTTGCATTGTGGGTAGCACGTCCATCTTCAATCCAGCGTGATGAACTGCTTAAGTTGTTTATGGTTGATATAGTTGGAACAAATTATATTGCTCTTCCTTTAGGTAATGGAAATACTGGATATTTTTGTGAGGAAAATAAATTGGAGGATTTTTATCAGCAATTTGGTAAGAAATTGATCTCTAATTGGAATATCAAAGAACATCTCTCAACATATAAGAAATCCGCTCAGGAATTAATTAAGTTAAGTCAAAAAGTGTTTGTTATTAAAGAAAATAAAGTAGCGCTTTTGAAGTTTTATCAAGATTGGTTAAAAAAATTAGGTGAATATAGTTTATACTTTTTAACTCCTTATTTAATCGAAAATCAGTTTGAGACTGAACTGAAGGACATCTTAAAGAAAAAGTTTCCTCAAAAAGAGGATGAATATTTTGAAATAATTGCTAAACCTTCAATTGTTTTTGCTTATCAAGAATATCAAATTGAATTAGTTAAAATGGGTTTGAAGATTGATTATGCTTATTTAATCAATAAATATAGGTGGATTCCAGAGTATTCATTTCGAGAAATTCTTCTAGACAAAAATATGATTGATCAAGAAATGGAAAGAATTGTTCAGGATGGCCTAACGGAAGAAATCTTAAAAATAAAGCATAATGTTCAAAATAATCAAGAAGATTATTTTAAGTTAATTAGTTCTATTACTGATGAACGACTGAAAGTTTTAATTGAGTTGGTCCATACTTATGTTAACATTAGAACTGAACGGATTGAAATATTTAAGCAATGTCAAACTAATCTGAGAGATTTTTACAAGATATTTACTAAATTAGTTAAGAAAGAAATGAAAGAATTTGATTATTCTCAAACTATTTCTTTAACTAACCAAGAGATTATTGATTTTTTAAACGGGAAAACAACGTTTGATTTGACTCAAATAGACCTTAGAGAAAAGAAACAATATTTGTCTATTTACATTGGTGATAATATTTTTCCACTTTTTATATATAATCAAAATCTTATTCAAGAAATTAGAACGGAACTTACGCATGAAGAAGCAAGAGAACAATTTAAAGGAATTTCTGCATTTAAGGGAAAAGTTACTGGTAAAGTTCAGATAATTATCAAAAAAGAGGAATTTGTTGATTTTAAGAAAGATTGCATCTTAGTTACACAATTTACAACTCCGGCTTATATTCCTTTAATGAAAATGGCAAAAGCAATCATTACTAATGATGGTGGAATAACTTGTCATGCCGCCATAATTAGCCGAGAATTTAATATTCCGTGTGTAGTTGGAACGAAAATAGCTACTCAAGTTTTAAAAGATGGAGACGTAATAGAAGTTGATGCAGACAAAGGAATTATCAAAATTATTAAACACTCTTGATCTTAATCTTACCGCTTTTTATAGATTGAACGATAGATTTTCCAACTACGCTGCCAATACTAACCTTTACAGCAGAGTTTTTACCAATTTTTGTTCTAATCAATAGGTCATTGCCATCCATAATAGCAACTTCTTTATCTTGCCAAGATTGATCAAAGTTAAAAACAATATTCTCTTTAGAAAATTGGAGAGAATATTCTACATCTTGTCCATTTCCTAATCTTTTTGTATTACTCAAATCAAGAACATCTACTTTTAACTTCAATTCTTTCTCGATTTTACTAATCTCAGAACCATTTTGTCCAATGATAGTAGATTTAACGGAAGTCGGCACGTAAACTTTAATGCGATTATCGGAAATAAATTCAATAATATTTTCCGTACTATATCTATTAAAATATTCTTTGATTTTATCTGCAGCTAAGGTCCAAATCTCTTTTCTTTCTTTTTTTAATAGGGGGATAACAACCGTATGTTCGCCATATGAATAAATTTCATACTCTAATGCCCCACTACTAAAATCTCTTACTTCTATCAGTGGTCGAGATAAATCTGCTTCAGTCATACCAGTAGGAACTTTAACGATCATCTTTAATTCTAAAACTTTATTTATTTGGCCTGATTGAACAAAAACAACTGTATCAATGACTTGTGGAATAATACCCATCTCAATTCTACCAATGAACCGTTGAATTGCATCAATTGGATTTGTTGCATGGACAATACCAATCATTCCAATTCCTGCTAATCGTAAATCGGCAAAAAGCTGAAAATCTTCCGTCTTTCTCATCTCATCAAAGAAAGTATTATCTGGCCTACTTAATAACAAAACATCACGAATTTCGTCTTTATCACCATGGTTTAAAGAATATTGAGTGATTTTGCTACTTAATAGCATGTCTCGGGGGCTTTCTACTGTTTTAACGATCTTGCCATTCTCTGCAAAATATTCTGCTAAAGCTCGTCCAATAGTAGTTTTTCCTTCTCCCGGAGAACCAGCAATCAATACTCCAGCAGATTCTTCAGTTAATTTTTTTCTAAGTTTATCATCAAGATGATAATCCTCTAGGTTTAATCTTACTACTGGTTTTACTGCCGTTATCTCCCATCCATCGCTGAACGGTCTTCTGGTTATAACAATACGATAAACACCAATTTGCAATACACTACTGCCAAATCTTTCAATTTCTAAAAAATTTTTTTCTGATTGTTCGGTTTGATTGATAATGTCTTGAGCAATTTCCTTAATCTCAATTAAACTTAACCTTTTGTCGTCTATTAATTTTATCTCCCACTTGCCCGGGACTCCTTTCTTTGCCAATGGAAAAGCGTCTTCTCTAAGATGAACGCTCATTGTTTGATCATCAAAATATTTTTCTATTTTCATTACCAGCATCAATTGGTGAACTTGATTAAAAGCTTTTCTAATCTGTAAGATATGTTTTTTCTCGTCTATAAATATTCGCAACAGAAGATTATCAAAGAACAAATATTTTTTTCACTAAAAATAATTTTTCTAAAAAAGAAACATTTAAAAAGTGTTTTTACTTTCTCTTTCTTAAAATAAATCTTAAGAGGTGTAATGATGGCTAAAAAAGTTGTTAAGAAGGCTGTGAAGAAGAAAGTTGTTAAGAAGGCAGCAGTTAAGAAAGCAGCAGTTAAGAAAAAAGCTGTGAAAAAGAAAGTTGTTAAGAAGGCAGCAGTTAAGAAAGCAGCAGTTAAGAAAAAGGCTGTGAAGAAGAAAGTTGTTAAAAAAGCAGCAGTTAAGAAAAAAGCTGCTAAGAAGCGATAAATTCTTTTTTTTATTTTTTTATTTTTAAATTTCCTTTAAGATTCTTAGAATATCTTTATGTTTGTTCAAATGAACCAGTTTATGATTCCATTGAAGAATAAAATAAACTTTTCACCAAGATTGTTGCCTTTTCCAACAATTTGGATACTTTGTTTATCTGAATATAATTTACTTTCTTGGTCTTTCCACATGGTTGTTACTTGAACTTTGTTGTTATTGCTGATACTCGCGGCTTCTAAATCTAAAGTTAATTCCTTTTCTGTTCCTAATTGTTCAATCTCCCATTTGTTTTCTCTTCCTGGAAGTTCCAGTATAACTACAACATCTAATGGTTGATTAAATGAAGATTTCTCTAATGTGATGTTAATTGTGAAGGTTTTTCCGTAATCTACCTCTTTCGGAACAAAAATTGTGGCATTAATCAACGGATTGTCTAAAACCGCATATTCCAAAGAAGATTTTTTCTCAATAAAATCATTTTCAGCACTTACTAATAACTTTTGCCATCCTGCTTCTTCTCCTTCAATGGTTATTTTATTAATCTTAACTTGATTAATAGAAATATCAACCACTTTACAAATCTCTCCAAGGCAGAAATCAACATTTTGTAAATTGGTGTTACCAACATTCTTAATTGTGCAAACAACTTCTTGGCTTTCTCCTAATTTCATCTCTTGTTCATATTGACAGTTGAAAGAGATCTTTCTAGAATAAGTTTTTTCTTCATCTTTAATCGTAAATTCTTTAATTTCATCCAGTGAGTAATAACTACTTCCAGAAACAACTTTAAAGCTATCTAAGACAGAAACATTTTTCTCTGAATAAACATTAGTTGGAAAGGTGTACCAATATTCTGAATCTAAGTTTGTGGGAACTTTGACCACCCAATAGGTTTCTTTAACCTCTTTTGGTTTTAACAAGATGGTTCTTTTATTTTCTCCAACAATGGTTAATTCTTTAGGTATAGCTAGCCTTAGGGTTGTAGCAGCATAATTGTCTGCAGTATTTTTTAAAATCCCCTTCACTAAGTTGTAACTGCCAATTCCTACAACATTGGAAAGAAGTTCTTGTTCTAATTGGATTTCTTCTTGTTCGTCATCACCTTTTTCTAATAAATTAACTACAAATTGTAGATTTTTGCTGTCAAGATTGACTTTATTTGCCAACCATTCAAATTTTGTTGCTGGTTCTGAAGGATCGGCACTGTCTCTTAATTTGATATGAGTTACATCAATATATCCATATTCTCCAAAGGTAATATCAAAACCAACCCAGCCCACTTGAGGAAAATAAATTTCTGCCCAACCATGTGGTTGCCAATTTTCTTCAAATAATTCTGAAGTAGTATAACTTATTCCAGAAACAAATCTGGCAGGAATTCCTACAGATCTACACATGGCAACAAACAAAGAAGTCATTTCATCACAAACCCCTTGTTTATTCTCTAAAACCCAAGAGGCTTTTTGCGATGCTCCCGCAGTTAATGTATTCAAATCATAATTTATATTGTTTTCAACCCAATTTGCTAAACTAAATACTACTTTAAACAGGTCATCTTCTCCTTCAATCAATTCTGCAGCTTTAGCAATAACTGCTGGATTTTCTGAATCAATAGTCTCTGTTTGTTCCAAATATTCTTCTAATCCAGTCGTTTGACTTACAGTTAAGGGGAAATCTATTTTATTTTTAACCGCTAACTTTTCATTATCGGTTTTGATGATAGCAGAATAATAAAACTGCTTAGATTCAATTTGTCCATCATCCCATAAAAATGTAACTTTATTATCAGCTACTTCTCCATCTGTACTAATCTCTAACAGCTTTTGGCGAAAGTCTTCTTGTGGATAAAAAAGTAAATCTGCTTTTACTTCTTTTAGTGTAGCTGAAGAATCCGCGGGAATTAAATCAAATTGTCCATCAATGTCTAATTGTAACTTTAAAGAATCTTTGAGGTATAAGTTGTTGTCTCCGGATGCATAAGTTGAAACTGCTATTAATCCTGTTAATAATATAACACTGAGGAAAAAGGCAAAAATCGGTTTCATACCTTTTTATCAATCTTTATTATAATATAAAGGTTGCTCCCATAAATCTGTTGCAAACCCAAAAAGATTATAAAATAGTTCATTTCTACTGGTTGTATGGAAAGAGGTGTAGCTTTATTATCTGGAGGAATAGATAGTCCTGTAGCTATTCATCTAATGAAAGAACGGCTAGAGGTTATTGCTGTACATTTTCATCAATTACCTTTAACTGGTCCGGAAGAGTTAGAAAAAGTTAAAGAATTAGTAAAGAAATTAGAGATTTCTAAGTTATATCTGATTCCTTTTGCCGAAGTGCTTAAGATGTTGGTGGAGAAATGTAATCATAGAGATTATTACATCTTGTCAAAGATTCTTATGTTTAAAACAGCAGAACTAATTGCTGAGAAGGAAAAAGCAAAATATCTTATTACTGGGGAAAATTTGGCTCAGGTTAGTAGTCAAACTCTTAGCAATCTTAAAGCTATTACTAAAAATATCCGGTTAGAAATTTTCCGGCCCGTTCTAACCTTTGACAAACAAGAGATCATTAATTTAGCTAAAAAAATAGGAACTTATGATATCTCAAAAGGACCAGAAATCTGTTCTTTACTCGGGCCAAAGAATCCGTCTACTAAATCAGACTTAGATAAGATTACTAAAGAATTGGATAAACTAGACCTTAATAAGATTATTCAAGAAAGTTTAAATAAAGCTGAGGTTGTCAAGTATTAAAATGACCGCAAAAATAATAATTACAACAACTGAAAATATTCCTGGTAGGAAAGTTCAAATAATTCTGGGGGTAGTAAGAGGAAATACTATTAGAGCAAGACACATCGGTAGAGATATCATGGCCGGACTAAAAACTATTGTCGGTGGAGAAATAAAGTCTTATACTGAGTTGATCTCTCAGGCCAGGGACGAAGCGATGCAAAGAATGACTGATGAAGCCAAGAAACTAGGGGCGGATGCAGTGGTTATGATGCGATTTGAAACTTCTGAAGTGATGCCTCAAGCAGCAGAAGTTTTAGCTTACGGAACTGCAGTTAAGTTAGAATAAATCGCGATGATTAAAATGGTTTTAACATTATATAATACATTAAGCAGAGAGAAGGAAGAGTTTAAGCCGATTAAAGAGGAAGTTGGCATGTATTGTTGTGGTCCGACAGTTTATCACTTCGCCCACATTGGAAATTTACGTAGTTACATCTTTGAGGATGTTCTAAAAAGAACGTTGTTATTTAATGATTTTAAAGTAAAGCATGTTATCAACATAACTGATGTTGGCCATCTTACTTCTGATTCTGATACGGGAGAGGATAAGATGCTCAAGGGAGCAAAAAGAGAAAACAAAACTGTTTGGGAGATTGCGGAATTTTATACTCACGCTTTTAAGTCCGATATTAAGAAATTAAACATTCTTGAGCCCAACGTTTGGAGCAAAGCTACTGAACACATTAAAGAACAGATTGCTTTAATACAAAGGTTAGAGAAGAATGGATTTACTTATTTTGCTGGTGGCAATGTCTATTTTGATACTTCTAAATTAAAAGATTATGGAAAATTAGCTCGTTTAGATTTAGATGCAGAAACAAAGTCCAGAGTTGAGGAAGACCAGAATAAGAAACATCCTTACGATTTTGTGTTATGGTTTACTAAATCAAAATTTCAAGATCAAGAAATGAAATGGGCTTCTCCGTGGGGAGAAGGATATCCCGGATGGCATATTGAATGTTCTGCCATGTCTATGCATTATTTGGGAGAGCAGTTTGACATTCATTGTGGCGGAATAGATCATATTCCTGTACATCATACAAATGAGATTGCACAAGCAGAAGCCGCTACTGGGAAAAAACCGTGGGTTAGGTATTGGTTACATAATGAATTTTTGGTTCTTAATCAAGGTGAGAAGATGGCTAAATCTGGAGACAACTTTTTCACTTTATCAGTACTTGAAGAAAAAGGATATTCTCCTTTAGATTATCGTTATTTCTGTTTAGGGATTAGTTATCGAAAACCATTAATGTTTAGTTGGGAAGCAATGGCTAGTGCTAAGAACGCCTGTAAGAGACTCTACGATAAGGTTCTTGAGTTAAAGGAAGATGAATCCGGAGAAGAGAATAAGGAGAAACAGATTGAGTATTTAGAAAAATTTACTTCTGAGATTAATGATGATTTAAATACCTCTAAAGCATTAGCAACATTATGGGAAGTTGTCAAAGATGATAATTTAAGTAATAATGATAAATTATTTTTAATCTTAAGATTTGATAAGGTCTTGGGTTTGGGATTAAAACAATTACAAAAAGAAAAAATCCCATTGATGGTTATTGAATTGGCAGAAGAGCGGTTAGTTGCTCGTAGAACAAAGAATTGGAAAAGGTCTGATGAGCTAAGGGACGAGATCAATTCTTTAGGTTATACTATTGGAGATACTGTTGATGGTTATGATTTAAAGAAGGAATAAGTTACTTTAATCTGGGAATAGTTAAGTTAACAACTAATTTTATCTTTAATTATTTTTGCAGCTTCATCAAAGTTTTTGTTATCAACAATTAATTCAAAGTTCATCTTGTTTAATTCATGCTCATAAAGCGGGTCATAATATTCTACAAACAAAATTCTGGCTGCTTCTGCAAACTGCTTCTTTTCAACGAGTTCAATAATTTTTTCTTTATTTTCATTCGAGATAACTCTTCTCAACTCTTTGGTTATTGATTTAATTTCTTCCACAATCTTTGGATTGATGAAATATTCATCTACCATAGCTTGGCAACGCAACTCTAGAGATCTTTTAATTAGAATCTTTTTGCCATTCTTCATCTTCTCCCAGAGTACTTCTGGAATTTGTGAATTTCCTACCTTTCTACTTTCTCCTTCTAATAAGATGAATGGTTTGTCATTTAATTCTTTGAGCTTTTGCAATAATAAATTTTCAAATCTCTTTTGAGAGTTTGGTGTTAAGCCAATCGCTCCATAAAGGCTGCCGCGATGCTGGGCCAAAGCTTCTAAATCAATAACGTTTGGTAGGCGTTTTAACAATTCAGTTTTTCCAGTACAGGTTAATCCATAAAGAATGTAAACCTCTGGGTTGATTGTTATGTTTTGATATTGATCAAGAATCCAGTGACGAAATAGTTTATACCCACCTTCTATCTGATAAACTTCTAAGCCAATAGAATCTAATAAAGAAGCGATTATTCCTGAACGCATTCCACCCCTAGCGCAATAAATAACTAACTTTTTATTCTTGAATGGTTCTATAGTTTTGAAGATAGTTGGAATCTTTTTAGCATAATAAGTTAAACCTTTTTCTATAGCTAAGTCTCTAGAGATTTGTTTGTAAATTGTACCAATTTCGTGTCGTTCATCATTATCAAGCAGAGGAATATTAACAGCTCCTTCAAGATGATCTTCTTCATACTCTTTTGGAGAACGAGCATCAATCAACTGAGCATCTTCTAACTTCAGCGCTTCCTCAACTGTAATCTTACTTATCATACTCATCCAGAAGAGGTTTGATTTAAAAAGTATTTGTTAAATTCGTTATTTGTTAAGAGAATCTCTTTTCTACTGAAATCATCTCGGTCCAATATTTATCTACCATATAACGAAAATCTGGGGTAAACTTAGCTTCGCAATGTTTCATCGCTTCTAGTACTTTTTGTGGATCAGGGAAAACTAAATTTGGTTTTCCTTCTCTATCACCATTGCTATGCCATCCCTGACTGACCATATACTGATGTAATGGATCAGTAAGCATTTCTCTGGCCAATTCTTCTCTATTTGGAAACTGAAAGATGCCAGCAGCTTCTTGATCTCCAAATCTAAAGCGTTCGTGATAATACCCAAAAACCCAATACTGGTTGCAAATTTCTAAGAACGAATCTCCTTTTGGTCTAAAGCGTACTGAAACAAAATCTCGATCTAATTCTGGTCTTCTGCAAATTGCTTGGTAACTTGGTGATTCCGGGAAGGTTCGCAAAACATTTTCCCATTGTAATGAATCATATAATATCACTGGGATCTCCATCTCTTCCAAAAATTCATGATAGGCAGCAACAACTGGACTATCTCCAGAAGGGATGTGTCCACCAACAATTTTATCATAAGCACCGGGATTCTCAGCTTTTTCTTTTGCTTTAATTTGTACATAAACTTCTCCGTTCTTGCCTACTAACATTCCACCAATATGTTCATGTTTAACCTGTTGTGGTTTTCCTTGAAAGTAAGCTTCTTTAATTACCTGATGAGCTTTTTTCCTCTCAATTAATTGATGAAATAAATCATCTCTGTGTAATTCATCCACTAATTCTGCGGGTTTTTCTATGCCTTCTAATGCTTTAAGATGTTTTGTAGTTTCAAGAACCCTTTGTACATCCACGCAATAATCGCGAAGAATACTTCTTAAGTCCCCTGTTATGGAGCGCGGATCTCTTTCAGCGATGCGTTTAATTTTCTCTAACCCAAACGGACCAATTGTAGTGCCTTCACTTCTACTCTTGCCTCTTCCATCATAAACTCCGATTAAGAATTCTTGCATACATCGTTCTTGCAACGTTGTGCCATCAGCAAGAGCTCTTTCAGAAACAAAATCAGGATTAAAATCTACGGAATAAGCAAAGGCTTGTTGTGCTACTAAATCTGGGTGTTTTAAGACGATATTTAGCAATTCTCTTTGTGTTACTTCTGCAATTGGGATTTCAAATTCTCTATTGGCAATACCTAATAATGCAGCACTGCCTCTTTGGTTAGATAAGACGTGGCTGCCTAGGGTTTTGTCATACATCCCGGCATTAGCACTAGCTTCAGGATCGTGATGTTGCAATAACAAGTTTCCATCTAAATCAATTAAAAGCGCACCAATGTGCTCATGCTTGAATGGTTGTGGTTCTCTAGCTTTTGCAGCACGGGCATATTCTTGATGGCATTCCTTTTTACTTTTGGTTCCAATCTTATTGCCAAACGCGTCATAAATTGTTACTGTCATTTTCTTTTGAAAACTAATCATGTCTAAAGTCTAAGAAAGAAGGACAGTAATTTCCGGTTTCAATTTTTTTCCCCTGATGTTCGGTTGTTTTTGGTAATACTTGGTCTGTTGGAATACCAAAAAATCTGTGGGCAGAACTTCCATCACTTCCAAGATGACAATCTCTATATGGTCTTCCGTCATCTTCATGATAAAAACAATTTCCACAGGCTCTCTCGATTGTTTTCTCATAAAATGGCGATTCCTTTGCTACAAAAGGCTTTCCGTTAAGGGTGTTCTTTACAGGGTCATATTCTAATTTTGCTTCAATGCTGTTTGTATCTTCATTCATTTTTCTTCCTCCAAACACCAACCACCGTAATCAAATCTGCGTTTGCATCTTGGGCAGCTCTTCGGCTGCTCTACCCTAGATGCCCATTCATAAGCACAATGTTCGCAATTTTTGATCATAGTAATAGTAATAATAACAGCAATATGTATATCTAACGTTAACATTATGTATTCTATGTATATTTTTACAAAAAGTTTAAAAATCAACAAACCTTCCAACAATTATGGAACAAAGAAAGCTTATTCAACATGGGCCTAGTTCTTTAACTCTTTCTCTACCAAGCAAATGGTTAAAAGAACGAAAATTAACTAAAGGAGACTCATTATTTGTTGAAGAAGAAGGGAATAAACTCATTGTTTCTACAAAAGAATCAGTTAAATTAGACAAAATTTCTGTGGACATTACAGAATTAGACCGAACTTCAACAATGTTGTATGTACAAAGCTTATATCGATTTGGATTTAATGAAATGGAATTTAAGTTTAGGAAATCCACTACAGTACATTATAGAAAAAATCAGAATGTTAATTTTTCTACAGCTATACATAAAATGGTTAATAGATGTATTGGAGCGGAGGTAGTTGAACAGCATGAAGACAAGGTTATTGTGAAATCCATCACAAAAGAAGCTGAAGAAGATTTTAGAATTGTTCTTAGAAGGGCCTTTTTGTTACTTAAAGAAGTTTCTTTCACATATTTAGAAGGAGTAAAGAATAATAATCATTCTTTGATTGAATCTGTTGAGGAAATGCATGACAATATTAACAAATTTGTTTCCTACTCTTTAAGATTATTAAATAAATATGGTTATCCGGATGTTAGAAAAACAAGTTTCTATTGCCATATTATTGCTTCTATTGATAAAATTGTTGATGTGATCAAATATTCTGCTCGAGACGCTTTAAAATATGATCAGAAGTTTAACAAAAGTTCAGTAGAAATACTTGAAAAAATTCATGTTTCCATTTTATTATATTATGAATTGTTTTATAAATTTGATTTTAAGAAAGTTAATGAACTATCTCAAAATAGGGACCACATTAAAAGCTTGATTGTAGAAAACGTGAAGAAGATGCCAACATTGGAACTAATCTACGTTAATAATATGAAACAAATCTTGGAAATAATTTTAGATTTAACTGACTTTAGAATGGGTTTAGAACATTAACACTTCTTTTAATTTCTTAACATTATCTAAATAAAATGTTTTGAATCCTAAAGAACTTGGAACTTCTACATCTTCATGAAGATTATCTCCAATAACTAAACAATTTTTTGGAGTTAATTTTTCTTTCTTGATTAATCTTTTCCAGTATCGTTCTTGATCTTTATTACAGCCTGCGTCATCAGAACTGAAAACAAAGTCTACTTTTAATTGATACTTTTGAATATATAACTCAATTGTTCTATGCATAGAATTGCTGACAATGCCAATTCTCTTACCTTTATTCTTTAATGAGGAGAAAACCTCTAAAACATTGTCATGTAAACTCTTGTTTACTTTTATGGCTGTTTCTAAAATTGAATAATACAAATTTAATTGTTTGAAACTTTTTGATAATTCTCCCGAATCATAATTCCCGTATTTGTTTTTCTTTAATCCCAGCTTATCGACTTTTAAAAACAATTCTGTTTCTGAAATCTTTAATTGAGTAGACAATCTTTTTACAACTTCTGGATAAATTTGACGATAAATTTTTGTATCTATCAACGTATCATCCAAATCAAACAGAAATGACTCAATCATAATAAAATATAGAAAAAGAAGGAAAAAACTTCCTTATTTTTTTGCTCCCATAATTCTGAACATGGTAGTGGTACACTTTGGGCATTTACCTTTCATGGCTCTTCTTTTAACTCCACCCTTACCTTCCATTGATACTTCTTTAGGTTCAGACATGATCCTTTTAGCTTTACACTTAACACAATATGCTTCTACTTTTTCTGCTACTTTTTCTGGCATTTTTAATCCACCTCAATTTTATAATGATTATATCTTAAGAACGTAATCCCTCACGCTCCTTAGATTGTTTACAATTATATTGCTTATTAAAAAGCTTTCGATTTTTACGGCGTAATGCCAATCTGTACCGCAAACTTTTCGCTGATAAGTGTGGTTTCTCCACTAAAAACAATATCTTTAACATTGAGTACTGCTTTTAAATCGTCCTCAATAGATTTGATTGTATCTTGAAAACTATCCTCCTTGCTTACAAGTATTAGTTGAGAAAGTTCTTCTTTTAAAGATAATTGTCTTTCTGATTTGTATCTTCTGACAGCATTAATGATATCAATTCCTAAATCTCCAGATAATTCTGCCGTTTCATCAACCAAAGAGACGTCATATCTTGGCCATTTAGAGATATGGATACTTTTATGGCCTTCTTTCTGGGCGAAGTACAATTGATAAATCTCTTCACTGATATGGGGCATGATCGGAGCAACCATTTTTATTACTGCTAATAAGGATTGATACAAACCTTCTTGAGCACTTCTTTTAGCTGATTCTCCCCGTTTGTCAGGGTTATAAAGACGATCTTTAATAATTTCTAAATAATTGTCACATAAGACTTGCCAAAAGAATTTATCGACTGCAGATCTGCTTTTACTATATTCATAATTCTGAAAGTTATCTGTGCTTTCTTTAATTAATTTTTGTAGCTTAGTTATCAACCAGCGATCAAAAATTTCTGTTGTTTTTGCGGGTTGATAGTCTTCTAAATGCATTAAACTAAATTTAGAAGCGTTCCATAATTTAGTGATAGATTTTTGTCCTGTCAAGACATCTTTTTCTTGATATGGTAAATCATCGCCTAATTTAACGGAAGCGGCCCAGAACCTAAAGGCGTCAGCAGAAAATTTACTGATCACTTCTTGAGCAACAACAAAATTACCTTTACTTTTACTCATCTTCTGCCCATTTGAATCTTGGCCATGGCCGGAAATCATAATATTTTGCCAAGGAATATCATTGTGGTGGAAGTAAGATTTAACTATTGTATAAAATGCCCAGGTTCTGATAATGTCATGAGCTTGTGGTCTTAAAGACATTGGTAGGAATTGTTTTCTTTCTTCTTTTGCTCCCCAATTTAGGTTTATTTCTGGGGTACAGGAAGAAGTCATCCAAGTATCCATGACATCCATCTCTGGAATGATATTTTGAGAATTACATTTATCGCATTTTTCTTTTGCATATTTTTCTTCTCTTGGATCAACTGGTAAGGAAGATTCTTCTGGTAAGAGGACAGCTCCACAATCTTTACAATACCAAACTGGGAAAGGCACACCATAATATCTTTGTCGGGAGATTCCCCAATTCCACTGCAGATTTTTAACCCAATGTTCATAACGAACTTTCATATGTTCTGGGTACCAATTAATCTTTTGTGCAATATTAATTAATTCTTCTTTTTTATCTAGAACCTTTATTGACCATTGTTGTTTTTTTAAGAACTCAATATCTGTGCCACATCTTTCATGGACATTAACTGGATGAGTAATTTCCTTTTGTCTAATCAACAAATTCTGTTCTTTTAAATCGTCAATGATAGCTTGTCTAGCCTCTTTTATCTTCGTTCCTTGATATTTCTGAGCAAGTTCATTCATCTTACCATATTCAGTAAGGACAACTCGTAATCCTAAATTATGTTTGTGCCACTTTTCGATATCTTCTTTATCCCCAAAAGTACAACACATCATCAGTCCTGTTCCTTTATCTTTAGCTACACTCTCATCGCTAAGAATAGGAATTTCATGATTAAACAAAGGCACTTTAGCAAAAGTTCCTTTTAAGTTTTGGTAACGTTCATCATCAGGATTATAAAATAAAGCCACACATGCTGGAAGAAGTTCTGGTCTGGTGGTAGCGATAACTAAATCTTTTCCACCAGACTTAAAGATGATATCATTAAAGTGTGAAGTCATCTCTACATTTTCTAAGTCTGCTTGAGCAATAGTTGTTTGACAGGTAACACACCAAGTTGTAGGGTTATCGATTCTTTCCATCCTTCCTTTTTTGTACAAATCTAAGAACGATTTCTGGGCTACCCTTCTTGCTTTATCTCCAATGGTATGGTAAACTAAATTCCAGTCGATAGAAAATCCTAAACGAGTGAAGAGATCATAATAAGTTTGTCCGGTCTTTTTTGTTTCTTCTAAACAAAGTTTGATGAATTCTGCTCTACTTGTTTTTGCTTTGTTGATTTTATGTTTCTTTTCAACATATCTTTCTGTTGGTAAACCGTTATCATCATAACCCATTGGAAAGAAAACATTCTTACCTAACATTCTTTGAAATCTGGCGACAAATTCAAACTGAGAATAATGCATTCCATGGCCAACATGCAAATGGTCTGCGGAAGCGTAAGGAGGAGGGGTATCAATCGAATAAATTTCTTTTTGACTATTTTCTTCAAAGTTGAAGATTTTATTTTCTAACCAGTACTTTTGCCATCTTGGTTCGGCTTCCTTAGCATCATAATGTTTTGGTAGGTCCATTTTGAATTGTTTAGATAGAGCTTATTTAAAAATGTTGTTAGGATGAAAATCTAATTATTGAGATGGGGGCTATTCACTCAACTTATATCCTCTAGTATTACTCTCTTCCCAACCGGCAGAAGTTATCTCGATAAACTCAGCGTTTTTTTGCATCTCGGCAATATCTCTTCCACCACAATAACTAATGCCGCTTTGTATACCTTTAACAATGTTTTTGATAACTTCGCTTACTGCTCCTTTATAATCAACTAGGTTAGAAATACCTTCTACATAAACATCTAAACGTTTGCTTACTTTTTGTCCGGTCTTAATCTCTTGACGGATATGGTTACTTTCGTAAGAAGCACTACCAATATATTTCTTGTATCTTCTTCCTTCTTTAAGGATAATCATGCCGGGAGCTTCATCCGTGCCAGCAAAAAAGTAGCCAGAGAAGATTGAACTTGCCCCGGCAGCAATTGCTTTAGCTACATCTCCGGGATATTTCATGCCTCCATCAGCACAGACAGGAATGTTGTATTTTTTAGCTACGGAAACAACATCCATAATTGCTGTCATCTGTGGAACTCCAGCTCCGGAAATAATTCTAGTACTACACACAGAAGAAGGTCCAATTCCTACTTTTAGTCCATCGGCTCCTGCTTTGATCAAATCTTCAGCGGCACCGGCAGTAGCGATATTTCCTACCATCACATCTATTTGATAAGTTGATTTCAGTTCTTTTAACTTTTCAATTACTAGATCAGAGTGGGCATGGGCAACATCTAAAACTAAAACATCAACTCCTGCTTCTATCAAAACTTTGGCTCTTTCCATAGCGTCTTTAATTCCTATTGCAGCTCCAACAACTAATTGTCCTTTGTTATTACGGCAAGAGTTGGGCCAGTTGTCTATCCGTTTGATGTCTTTAGTTGTGATCAATCCTTTTAATCTTCCATTTTCCATTAAAGGAAGTTTTTCTATTCTATGTTCGTAAAGAATTTTCTTTGCTTGTTCTATACTAATGCCAAAAGGAGCGGTAACTAATTTTTCTTGTGGAGTCATTACTTCTGAGATTGGTCTTTCCCAGTTTTCTTCAAATAAATAATCTCTAGAGGTAAAGATGCCAATTAATTGTTCCTGTTCCATTACTAATAGGCTAGTTATATCTAGGTCTTCCATAGTTTTAACAGCTTCTCTAATAGTGATGTTTGGTTTTACTGTAATGGGGTCATCGATAATATAACTGGTTCTTCTCTTAACCTTCTTAACTTCTTCTACTTGTTCTTTTACTGTTCCAAATTGATGAATAATTCCTAAGCCGCCTTCTCTGGCTAAAGCAATAGCCATCTTATGCTCGGTGACGGTAGCCATGTTAGCACTCACTAAAGGAATATTCAAAGAAACATTTTTGGTAAATCTTGTTTTTACGTCCGCTTCAGAACGGGAAGTTAAGGAAGTTCTTTTTGGTACTAATAACACATTAGAATAAGTTAAGCCTAATTTCATATTTCAACACCCCAATTAAATTACTTTTTTCTTATCATTTAAATAGATTTCTAAGTTATAAAATCTACTCGGAGAAGTAAACAAACAATTTTTCTAGAACCGCAAATTATTAATATATAAGACGTTCTGAGAGATTTATGGTTCTTTTTACGATGAAGTATGCTCCGCAAAGTTCTGCAGAGATTTTTGGACAGCCTAAGGCAATTGATGAACTGAAGAATTTTATAACTAAATATAAAGCGCAGAAACAAAGGGCAGCCTTATTGTATGGGCCAATTGGAAATGGAAAAACATCTTCTGTTTATGCTTTAGCTAAAGAACTGAATTATGATCTTTTGGAAATCAACTCTTCCGATATAAGAAATCAGGAGAATATGAACTCTTTTCTAAATTCTGCAATTGGTCAACAGTCTTTATTTTTTAAACCAAAATTAATTCTGATTGATGAAATTGACAACATCTCGGGAACGAAAGATAGGGGTGCTGTTCCAGCTTTATTATCAGCGATTGAAAAGTCAACTTTTCCAGTAATCCTTACAGCCAACGATCCTTTTGACTCAAAGTTAAAGGCATTGAAGAAAGCTTGTCAGATGATTGAGTTCCAGAAGTTACAGTATAAAACCGTTGCCAATGTTTTACAGTTTATTTGCCAGAAAGAGGAAATTAAATTTGAAGAAAAAGCAATTAATAGTTTGGCTAGGCAAGTTGATGGTGATCTAAGAGCAGCATTAATAGATCTGCAAGCTTGTTCTTTAGATAGGAGTTTTGTTTTTGACAAGTTGCAGGAATTATCGGATAGAAAGAGAACAGAATCTATTTTGCAGGCTTTGGCAGTAATCTTTAAATCATCAAATGTTGAAAATGCCCTTCCCGCTTTAGATGATGTTGATCTGGATATGAAAGAGGTTTTTTTATGGATGGATGAAAACTTACCTAAAGAATATTTGGGAGTGAAGTCTTTAGCGAAGGCTTATGAACATCTTGCTAGAGCAGATGTTTTTAACGGTAGGATTAGGAGGCAGCAACATTGGCGGTTCTTAGTTTACATAAACAATTTATTGACTGCTGGAATCTCTTCAGCCAAGGAAGAAAAGAATACTTCCTTTACTCCTTATAGGCAAACGATGCGGATATTAAGAATATGGCAAGCTAAAATGAAATTAGCTAGAAAAAAAGATATTGCAGAAAAGTTAGCTTTTGCCACACATACTTCTAAGAGAACGGCTTTAGAACATTTATCTTATTTCCAAAATATTGTTTGTGGTAAAGGAAATTCTGCTGTAATTGCTGAGTTGGACTTAACGGATGAAGAAGTAGGTTGGTTGAAAGGTAAGTAAGTCTTGTTAGTCAGTCTAACAGAAAGGTTTAAATAGTTCTTAGATGTTAGTTTGACTAACATGATCACAAAACAACAGATCTTAGTTTTTAAGTGTTCGGCTGACGCTTTATATAAATCGAAAGACTACACTTCTGCAACAATTTTATACTTCAAGACTCTATTTGCTATCCAAGATTTTGTTTTATTGGAAGAGTCTGGCGAGTCTCCTAAGGATCATACTTCTAGGTTTCGTCAACTAGAAAAACATTTTCCTTCATTATATCAAGAATTGGATCTTGAATTTAGTACTTATCGGGACACTTACTCAAAAATTATTGATAAAACCACTTGTGAAAGAATTAAAGTTTTGGTAGAAAATGATCTTAATAAATTTAAAATTGAAGAATGAACTGAAAAGTTTTGTTAAAGAGAACAAGACCGTCCAAGATATATTAGTCTTTGGCTCTTCGGTAAGGGGAAAATCTAAACCCCGGGACTTAGACATTTTAATTATATTTGATTCTATTGTTGATAAAAATTTAGAGTTAAAAGTACGAGAAATACTTAAGAAATATTTTGAAAACATATCTATTCTTTCTAAGACTAGCAAAACGATTTTGGAATCTTCTTTTGATGCAAGAGAAAGTGTTCTATTTGAGGCAGTCAGTTTAATCAGTGGAAAAAATTTAGCTGAAGAATACGGGTTTAATTCTTTTGGCATGTTTAAATATAATTTCAAGGGGTGGGATAAGCTCAAAAAGACAAAATTTTATCACGCTTTAAATGGTAGGGGTAAAAATCAAGGTGTTTTAGTTAATTTGGGAGGAATAAAACTTTCCGATCAGATTATCCTAATCCATTTAGATAAAATAGAACTTTTTAGAGAATTTTTAGAATCTTGGAAACTAGATTATAAGTATATTCCTTTACTGATGCCAGAAAGATTAAGTAGAAAAAAAATTCTTGAATCTTAATCTTGGAGTGTGTTTTGGAGTAAATTTAATAAACCTACCCTTAATCATAGTATAAATGGCTGTAACAACTAAAGATCTGGCAACTTTCTTCAAGAAAAAAGGGTTTATTTATCCTTCCTCTGATATTTATGGTGGTGTGGCTGGATTATATGATTACGGTCATCTAGGAACGAAGCTAAAGAAGAATTTGGAAGAGTTATGGAGAAAATTCTTCCTTGGTTTAGATGATAATTTTTTTGAGATTGAAACAGCTAACATTATGCATGAAAATGTTTTCAAAGCTTCTGGGCATTTAGAGAATTTTACCGATCCTGTTGCTATAAGTGAATCTGGTCATTTTGAAAGGGCCGATCACCTTTTAGAAAGGGCTTTAGGAAAAAGGTTTGAGGGTCTTACTCCTAAAGAAATGATGGACTTAATTGAGAAAAATAAGATCAAATGTCCTGTTTCCGGTACAAAAATAGTTGATGTTAAAACAGTTAATATGATGTTTCCAGTTCAGTTAGGAGTTGGAACTAAAAATACTGGTTATTTAAGGCCAGAGACTGCTCAAAGTCCTTACGTTAACTTCAAGCTACAATATGAATTACAAAGAAGAAAATTGCCGATGGGTTTAGCTTTGATTGGAAGGGCTTATAGAAACGAGATTTCTCCTAGGAATTTAACTTTAAGACAAAGAGAGTTTACTCAAGCAGAACTACAAATTTTCTTTGATCCCAGCAAAATTACTGAACATCCAGACTTTGATGAGATTAAGGCAGAAAAACTTAATGTTTTGCTGGTGGGGGATAGGGACAAAGTTAAGACCTTTCAGAAGATGACTACGGAAGCTTTGATTAAGAAAGATTTACCTAAATTTTATGTTTATTATCTAGCAAAGATTCAGCAGTTTTATCTAAAAACATTAGGAATTCCGGAAGAGAAATTTAGGCTTTATCAATTAGATGATAAGGAAAAAGCGTTTTACAATAAGTACCACTTTGATCTAGAGATAGAATTAAATGAGCATGGATTTACTGAAATTGGTGGATTACATTATAGAACTGATCACGATCTTAGTGGGCATCAAAGGATTTCTGGAGAAAAGATGGAAATTCATGATGAAGAATCTGGTAAAAAGTTTATTCCTCATGTTTTGGAGATTTCCATGGGCGTTGATAGATTAACTTATGCGTTATTGGATCTGGCTTATGATGGTGAGGCAGAAAGAGGCAATATTGTCTTAAACTTGTCTCCTAAATTGGCACCTTTCTTATGCGCAGTTTTTCCTTTAGTTAAGAATAAACCAGAAGTTGTTGCTAAGGCTAGAGAAGTTTATAATCTTTTGAAAGGAGGTTACTCTTGTTTTTATGATGATTCTGGATCTGTAGGAAGAAGATACGCTAGAGCAGATGAAATTGGAACTTCTTATTGCATAACAGTAGATTTTGAAAGCCTTGATGATGGTTGTGTTACTCTTCGAGATTTGAAAACAACCAAACAAGAAAGAGTAAAGATTTCTGAGTTGAAGAATAGGCTTTTTGGCTACTATTTTGCGTAATCTAGCTTAACTGGGCTTGTTTTTACCTTTTCTCGACTATACCTTTAATACTAAAATAGAACTTTGTTCTATATTTTGCAAGTTTGTTATTCAACAATGGCGACAGGCTAAAAGTATAAAATTTTGGCGTTTTAACAGTCAGTGTTGAAAAACCTATGTTTCTCAAAGTTTTTCTTGCGAAAGGCTTATAAACCGAATTTGGGTTTTTAGTCGTAATCTCTTATAATAATCGTCTGTAAAATCGAAAAGAGGTATCTCTCCAAGGTGCTTCTTTCGAAATTTTTACCAGACGGTTGACAAAAAGGGAGAAATAACACTTAAACACGGAGGTGTGTTTTGAAAATGAAAGTAAGAAATATGGTAAAGCGAATGTTTGCTGTTGGTACCGGAGTAGTAATGCTTGGTGCTACCGCAATGGGAGCTTTAGCAGCTGACTTGAGTAACTACCCAAGTATGTTCGTTAAGGACGGAGTTTTTGACGGATATTTTGTTGTAGGAGAAAATGCTGCTTCAGTTGACAACTTGGCAATGACAGATATTGCTGCTAGTATGAAATACATGGCTGCAAGCGATGCTTCAACAGTAACAGTTGAAGGAGATGCTTGGAAAGTAGGTACTTCTGCTGACTATTTGGAACTTAACGAAAGTATTGGTCCTTCTGGAACTACTGGTATTGTTGATTACATCAGCGAAGGCGAATTAGCTGCTTTAGCAGATGGTGAATTAACAAACTCTAAAGGAACTTTCAAATACGAGCAAAAATTGCATTTTGATGCACATGGACCAAGAGCCATGTGGGTTGAGAATGAAGATGATCAATTAGATTTGTTCTGGAAAGTAAATGATGGAGACCAAATTGCTTTGTATGAGTTAGATTTCGTGACTGATGCAGAATCTGACATTGATGCTTCTGATAGCAACAACTTGAAAGACTTTGCCGACAAAGAGCTAACTTTCATGGGAACTACTTGGACTTTAACCAAAGCTGTTTATGATGGTAATGATGGAGTTCAGTTAACTTTCATGGGCGGAGCTAGTCAAGCAACTGTTATGGAAGGAGAATCTAAGACCATTTCTTTTAATGGTAAAGAGTATGATGTCTCTGTTAGTTATGTAGATGATACTAACGCAGTGTTGGTTGTTAACGGTGAAAGTACTGGTAAGTTAGAAGATGGTGAAACTTTTGTTTTAGCTGATGGAACAACTGTTGGTGTTTCTGACATCTTGTACCAAAGTTATGCTGGTGGTGTACATCAAGCATCTTTCTTCATTGGAGCAAACAAATTGTATTTAGCTGATACAAATATCACTGATACATTATATGGTACCACAGAAATCAAAGTTAACGAAGAGACAATCGATGGCGCAGAAGTATTGATTAAAGGTACTTTAGTTACTGCTCCAGTTAGTACAACTACAGATGGTAATCTAAAGTTAGATTATATCCATGTTAATATGACTGCACAGGATGACATCTACTTAGCACCAGGAGATAAATTAAGTGAATCTCCAGCATTAGAAGAGTCAGCATTGATGTTTACTCAGAACTGGGACTTTGAATACCATGGTATTAATCCAGATGTTGAAATGAGTACTATCAAATTGCAAAAGTCTGGTGATGACAAGTATGAATTAGCATTTACTTCAGCAGATGGTAGTGACGTAGTATTGCCATTATTGTTTGCAAGTGCTAACAACGTTCTACAATTTGGTAAGAAAGCTGGCGATAACTTGGCTATCAGACCAACAGCAAACATTACTGATGACGACTATTTTGTCTTGGCTACTAAAAACACTTCAGTAGCAACAAACTCTGATGCAGAAGTAACTGTAATGCAGTACGTTAGTTCAAAGAACAATGGTGACGATGTTCAAAGTATTAAATTTAAGAATGTCAACACCGGTGAGACCGTTGAAAGAACTTTCGCAGACGATTGTACTTTTGATATTAGTTTGAATGGTAAGACTCACACCTTTGGATCAGCTTTAACTGGCAACTGTACTACTGACAACTGGGAAATTAAGTTGACGAGTACTGACTATGTTAACACATTAAGTGTAGAAGCGGTTAACCAGTCTGCTATGAATATCAGAGATAGATCCGGAGCTTTGATTACTGTTTACACAACTCAGGCACCAACTCTTGTAGCATTAAATCCTTCGTCAACAGTTGCAACTCAGTTAGCGGGTGTTGGATTAAGGATACAATACGTAGATACTGACAAGTTGGACGACTACACTTCAGCTGCAGAAACAGTTTTGACTTATAACTTAACTGAAACTGATACTGCAGAAGTGACTGCAAGTGCATTAACAAACCCAGTATTCAATGTAGCTGACCCAGATGACACTGACGTAACTTGGGGAATGAGTGCAACCGGAGTTAAAGTTAAGAAGATTACCGCAACTAGTACACCTGTTGAGTTAGAGATTACTTCTCCAGAAATGTCTGCGGAAGTTTTAGCTTACATCACTAGTGGTGCAACAAGTAGTTCAGTTGTAGCTGGTGGAGTATCAACATCTGTTGAAGTTGTTGACGCAACTAAGTTAGATAGTGAAGTTGCTGACGTAACTGCTCAGAATTTGATCGTTGTCGGTGGACCATGTGTTAACACAGTAGCAGCTAAATTGTTAGGCAATCCAGCAACTTGTACTGAAGGGTTCACACCTGGAAAGGCAAGAGTTAAGTTGATGGCTAATGGCGACAATATGGCTATGTTAGTTGCAGGTTACAGCGGTGCTGATACTAGACTTGCTGGTAAGGTCATTGCTCATAGAGCAAGTGAATTAACTGGTATGGAAGTTGAAGTAGAAGGTACTACTTACAGTGACGCAACTGTTGGAGCTCCAACTGTTGTAGCTGAAGTTGCTGAACCAGTAGTTGAAACAACCACAGGATAAGCCTAACGGCTTTATTTTTTTTCTTTTTCTTTTTTTTAGACAAGCTTTATTTCTGATAGGGTAGTCAAGTTGTTTATTAAAATTAAATTATTGGATATTTTTCAACTAAGAACTATTTTTATAAAATATTTTTTTTAGCTAATCTTTCTGTTATCTTAATTAACATATAACTAAACAATTCTTTTAAATGTTATTTATGCTAACAAGAGTTAGTTTTATATATGGATTTACATTTAACTTTAGAAAGGGGGAAATTAAAATCGATTACAAAACTTATATCCCATTGGTAATTTTTGTCATTTTACTAGTATCGTCTTTTTTAATTTTAAAACCATTTTTAATCACTATTTTTGTAGGTGCTTTGCTTGCTTATGCACTTTACCCAATCTATAAAGAAATCAATCTTAAGTTAAACAAAAGCGCTTCAGCGGTAATTGTGTGTTTGATTGTCTTTTTTGTTATAGTTCTTCCGTCTGGTTATTTTTTACAGCAACTGGTACAACAATCATATACTGCTTTTCTATTAATCAAGCAAAAACTTTCTGTGGGAATATTTACAAATTGTTCGAACAACTTTTGTGAAAGTATCCATGCATTTTTAGAAAATCCTCAAGTTAAATTACAAATACAAGATTTAGCAAAAACAGTAACTAACTTTGTTGTAGAAAAAAGTTCTCAAATTCTTACAACTGTGCCCCAATTTTTAATTAAAGTAATAGTAATGTTTTTTTCAATGTTTTATTTCTTAAAAGACGGGGAGAAATTATTGGAGAAGGTAGATCAATATCTTGGGATTAATAAAAAAGAGTATTCTCATTTAATTGAAAAGTTTAGAATAATGATCCATGGTTTAACATATGGTTACTTTGTTGTTGCTTTAGTCCAAGGAATTTTGGGGGGGTTACTTTTCTTAATTTTTGGGATTGCTTCTCCTTTATTTTGGGGATTATTCATGTGTTTTTTAGCGTTAATTCCAATTGTTGGGGCAAGTTTTGTTTGGGTTCCAGCAGCAGTAATACTTGTTATAGAAGGAGTATTACAGGGATCAACTTTATTAATATTTAAAGGAGTACTTTTCTCAGTCTTTTGTTTAATATTGATTGGCGGAGTAGAAGGTTTCTTAAAACCAAAATTGATGGGGTCAAAAGCTAATGTTCATCCAGTTTTAACTTTTTTAGGTATTCTTGGTGGGATATATCTCTTTGGGGTAATTGGAGTTATTTTAGGTCCACTATTGTTAGGGTTTACTGCAGTAATTATTGAAACCTACCTTGGTAAGAATTAGTTTGATAACCGTTTTGGGAAGTAATCGGGTTGTTTTGGATATTTTGAGATTGTTTAGCATAATTGATCAACTTTTGTAAATAAGCACTGATTTGTACCTCTTGAGGAAGATGGCGCAGAAAAAAGTTGCTTCCTAAATTAATGCTATAAGTTTTGAATAGTTTATCTAAAAAATCTTGTTTAGGATTGATATTAGAAATAGCGGTGTATTTTATGTCTCTTTTCCCCTGAGTAATTTTGTTATGATAAAACTTGTAAGATGATTCTGCTTGCCTTACAGCTAAGAAAATTCCTAAGATAATTACACAAAGTAATAATATCAACGAAGTTAAGTTGGCAACATCTGAAACTTCTGAAGTTAAGTCTAATAGAGATAAATTTAGTAAAACTCCTAAGTAAAATATTCCACCTAATACTAATAAAATAACTATCTTCGGAATTAAAGCCCTGCTCTTTGATTGAGGAAGAACATAAATCGGTTGTTCAATTACTGGTCGTGCTTGTTGTAATTGTTGAACTGGTTGAGCAGTATTTTGTTGAACATCCATAAATCAAGATAATATCTTTTGCTTTATATTTCTTACTTTATTTTGCTTATACCAGATGGATGATATCTAGAAAAAAATATGGACCTGCCCGGATTTGCAGTTGAACAATTGCACCGGGGACCTCCCGCGTTCTAATCTCCAAGCGGAGAAAGTCAGGCGGACGTCATAGCTACTAGACTACAGGTCCATGTTTCATGGGGCTGAGCGATTTTTTATGAGTGAACGCCTCATAATCTATCAAATGGATTTCCATTTGCTATCTCGACTACAGGTCCATGTTTTAACTTCAAACAAGTTTTATTTAAAAACTCTTCTGTTCTTTCAATATGGGGAAAATGTTATAAAGACTGATTTTATACTTTTAATTATGGATCATCATCAACATCAGTTCTGGTGGAGGTTTTTTCCTAAAAAAGAATTGACTCAAGTTTATATCTCAACGGCCCTGAGATATTTTGGAGTTTCTTTAATGGGAATATTTTTCCCACTTTATTTACATGTTGAGCAAGGATATAGTTTACAACAAACAATCTTATTTTTTATCTTTTACTCTGCTTTTTTTGGAGCGAGCACTCCTTTGGCAGCAAAGTTTTGTTCTAAATATGGACTAAAACATTCTATTGTTTTGAGCGTACCATTATATTTAGTTTTTATTTTGTTAATCTACTTGTTACCTGTATTAAAAACACCATTGCCGATCATTGCAGCGTTTCTTGCTCTATCTTTAGCATTTTATTGGATGGGATTACATTTAGTTTTTCATCACGCTAGTGATCGTATCCATAGGGGAGAAGAATTTGGAAAAAGGGAAGGTATTTCCATTCTTTCAAAGATGGTTGCTCCGTTAATTGGTGGGTTTTTAATTCAGTTTTTTGGATTTAAAGTTGTTTTTGTATTGGTCTCATTATTCTTGTTTGCTTCGGCACTATTTTTGTTTATTAGTAAAGAAGATTATATTAAATATCATTTCTCATTTCGATCTTTAATTGAAAGGGAACACTGGCAATATCCCTTAGTTTTCATTAGCAGAGGGATGAGGGTTATGGCAGATGGTGTTCTTTGGCCACTATTCATTTTTGTAATTCTAGATAATTACCTGGCGTTAGGTTTTGTTGGGTTTTTATTATCTGGTTTAAGTGCGTTATTAGTTATTGTAATAGGTAAGATTAGTGACCATTATGATCGAAGAAAAATTATTCAGTGGGTTACTGGGTTTGAATCTTTATCTTGGTTTTTAAGAGCATTTGTTTCTACAACCGGCCAAATTATGGGCGTTACTATATTCGGTGGAATCACTTACGGGGCAATGGAATCTCCTGTTGGAGCATTAGAATATGATTTAGCCAATCGTAACAAAGTTGCAGCATATTTTGTAAGTAGAGAAGTTTTTCTTTGTATTGGCCGTATTTTACTTCTTTCTTTTGTATTATTGATTAATAATGTCGCAGGAGGATTTATCCTTAACGGATTTACTAATCTGTTAGTGTTGTTGTTATAAGATGGATCCAGAAACAGAGTTTCTTGGTGGCTTAATAGAATTACATTATCAAGAAGATGTTGTTGAAAAACTAAAGCAGATCTCTAACAAGGTGGGGTGGGCCAAAGGTTGGCCGGAAAAACCTTCTGCTTTTTGGAATGGAGAAGCATTTTTATGGAGCAGGAAAATACCTTCAGAAGTCCGGGAGCTTATAAAAAGAAGAGTGTCTTTCCTTAAAGACGGTAAGAATTTAGATTTAGGTGGAGGGGCGTATTCTTACTTGCCTTCAACATGTTACGATTTTTCTGAAAAGATGTTGCGATTGAATGACAATTGTTTGCAGGGAATTGTTGGAGATCTAGAAAAGAAGTTGCCTTTTAAAGAAGAAGAGTTTGATTCTGTAACGGCAATTTTTGTTTTAAATTATATTAAAAACTATACACCATTACTTTTAGAGATAAATCGTGTTTTAGTTAAGAATGGTGTTTTTGTAATGGTTCTAGGATCATATGGAGTTAATGAGTGGCAAAAACAACACCAAACAACGGATTTAAGTCTTTCTGAATGGGTAGAGAAAATTAAAACATCGCATTTTGATGTAAGATTAGTAAAGTCAAAGAATTTATCTTTCTTTATCTGTAAAAAAAAGAAAAGTTATTAAATGCCCATGACTTATTAACATACTAAGATATATATCAGGTGTATAGATGGTAGAGACATTCTTTTACGGGGAAGGATTACAATTAAGATCAAAGCTATTAAAGGAGTTTGGTTTTGAAGAAGAGAATTGTGAAGTTCTTCGAGAAATTTTTAGTAATACTGGTTTTCCTAAACCTAACAAAGCGTACAAATTGTCTTTAGAGATGCATGATTTAAGTTTAGAAGAGCCATATTATTGGGTATTAAACGAGTTTACTCAAAATTTTAAGATTGTTGAAAAGTTAGAAGATTCTTTTGCTGCATCAGAAAATTCGGCTTTTTTTGGAGTTACACAACAGAGAATCGGAGCACAGCAAGACAAAGTTTCTCAATTCTTAGCAACAACGGGGAAGATGGTCAAAGAATTATTTCAGATGGTTAGAGAGTTGAGGATTATAGATGAAAGGTTACATTATTATGAAGAAAGCGAGATGCAAAATGAAAAGGATGTTGGTGCCAGAAGTAAAACTGCAGAGATAACTCTTAAAGGATTATTTATTGATTTAGTTCAGGGTGGAGCGAAAAGTGCGGCTTCTGTTTTTGGGATGTCTAGAGAATTAGAATTTGTCACCTTGCCAGATCTATTTTTTGATGCACCTCCTTTTAGAAATACAGCAGAACTTGATCGGCATGTTGAGGGATTAAGAAAAGATTTTAACGAAAGTGTTTTGCGTGTTTTAGTCCGGCATTTAAAGCAATATTCTGAATGGAAAAAGAGGACTCACGAAGAACATAAAAGTAGAAGAAGATTCATGTTACAATATCTTTTGCAACATTTTGAAATCATTAAGATGTATATCAACTGGGTCAAACCATATTTAAGGCACGTTGCTAGATTAACGATGAAAGAACGAAATATGAGTTCAGCAGAATTAATCTCTGCCTTTGAAGGAAGTTTATTAGATATTGAGATTTTGGCTCGTCAACGTTCTTCATTAGGTAAAACAGGTGTTAACAATTGTATCTTAGCTACCTTTACTTATAGAACTAGACCAGAGATGAAAGTTGTTCAAGAGGGTTATCAACGTGGTCCAGTGCATGTAGGTAGATTTGAAATGAACTTTAGGGTCTATGGTTGGACTGATCAAGATGTTGAAAATTATAAACAATTCAAAGAAAAAGAACTAATGGCTTTGATGGGCGATGTTTCTGAATCTGTTAAACTTGCTATGGAATCTTTAGGTACGGAGTTAGATGCTTATTTAGAAGAAGCAAGAGGTTCTACACAATTAAAGACAGAAGGAACAAAAAAAGCTGCGGAACAGAAATCTCTGATGGAAAAGTTTTTTGGCGATTTTTATGTCCCAAAAAAGAAAGGTTCTAAAGACCAAACTACTTTTGATGAAGATTTAAGGGCTGCTAAAGCTAAAGTAAGTGACCCTAAGTTTTTAGGTTACGCCAATTTTTATGCTTGGAACACTTATAAGAATTTTAAGAAAGCTCATATGATGGTTGCTTGGTAAATATAAAATGCGTTTAAAAAATAAGACCGCTTTAATTACAGGTGGTTCTAGTGGAATTGGTAAAGCAATTGCTCTTAGATTTATTAAAGAAGGAGCTAAAGTAATAGTATTTGATATTGAAAAGCCAAATTACATTTGTCAATTTTATTCTGTCAATGTTTCTAATGAAGTGCAGATCATAAAGAATGTTGCCAAAATTAAACAAGTGGATGTTTTAATTAACAATGCAGGAATTTATTTTCAATCTTCTGTTGAAAAAACAAGGTCAAAAGAGTTAATTGAGATTTTAAATATCAATTTTAAAGGTGTTTACTTAATGTGTAAACATTTAATTCCATTAATCAAGAAAAATAAAGGTTGCATAATTAATATTTCCTCTGCTTTGAGTATTGTTCCGGAAGCGGAGTCAGCAGCTTATTGTGCTAGCAAGGCAGCAGTGAATATGTTTACGAAATGTTTGGCTTTAGATTTATCTTCTCATAAAGTTAGAGTTAACGCAATTCTGCCTGGTCCAATTGATACACCTTTATTACACAAAGCTTTCTCTTCTAAAACAGAGTTAAGTAAGTACGCAAAACTAAATCCTTTGGGCAGAATTGGTTTACCAGAAGAAGTAGCTAATGTTGCTTTGTTCTTGGCATCTGATGAAGCTAGTTATGTTACTGGTGGTTTATACACAGTTGATGGTGGAGAGGCCCTAAGATAATTAAATGCTAGTTAATTATAATTTTAAGTTAGCAACAATTTTATTCTAAATATTTTTATACTCCGTTGTTTTTAAGAGAATTATGGCCGATGACTTGAAGAACTTACCTCCCGAAGAACGGATTAAACGATTGAAGGAATTGGAAAAGCAGAAACGCAAGGAAATTGAAGAGGCAGAGAAAGCTATCAAAGAAAGTGAATCAGAACTAACTGAAAGAAGAAAATGGGCCGATAAGGTACCTATCCCTCAGGTTGCGAAAGAAGACTTCAAAGATTTATCTCCAGATGAAAAAACGCTTTTAGAAACTCATAAAGGTAAGAAGTTACAGAAAAAAGATGAAGATGAAGATGAAGATAAAGGTAAGGATGGATCGGAAGGAAAGGATAAAAAAGATCTGGCTTCGGTATTAACTAAAAAAACCCCTAGAGAATTTTTAAGTCTAGAAGAGTTAGCTCAAGAGAGTGTTAACCTTCCCCCTGAAATTATGAATTCTCAATATGCGGTCCAGTTAAGTAAAAGACCGATGGAAAGTCTTTATAATGAAATGTCTGGGTTAAAGAAAGCTGTTGAAGATAAAGGGTATATCAATTCTGAAGAAAGTAGAAAGATTGAATATTTAGCTTCTGCGGTCGAGAAGAAGATTGAAGCTGGTGAAACTGGCAAATATTCCTTTACCGAAGAAGTTGCTAAAGCAGCTAACTTAACTAGGGCAATAGGTTCTAACTTAAGAGATTTATATAAGGCTAGCAAATCTAGTGGGAATACAAATTATCAGAGTTAGGGATTTTTTATGTTCTAAAATATTATTTTCTAAAATATTCTACCACTTTACTGCTTGTTAATGCTCCTAAGATTGCTCCCGGGATACCAATCGGAATTACTGTTGCCATATAACTTCCCACGTCGTGGCTGTTTAAGCTTATACCATATCTGGTAGTAACATATGTTGCTGCTGCGCCAGCTACAAAAGCTGCACTTAAAACACAAAGTGTCTCTAATGAATTATTATTTTGTGCCTGTTCAGTTGATGTTGGTTGTTGGATCATTTTTTGTAACATTCTAAACGGAGAATTATAAACTTTGTGGGAGATTTTTAGTTACATGGATTATGTGGTCTTTAAAGTAATGTTTATATACTCAAAAAATCTACCTCTTTTTATGGTGCAGTTTGGTTCTAGTTTTGCAACGGCATACGCCATGCCAATGGATAGAGACTATTCTGGTTCTTCAGCTTCTCCAGGAAACCAATCTACTAACGATGTTAATGTTAGTATTGGAGAAATTGGGATGAGTATTGGTTTAGGTCCAGTTCCTAACGTTCAAGCTGTTGGTGCTAAGTTAAGGGCCGGTACAAAAACTGTTGAACTTGGTTTTATGGGTTCTGGAAAAGGTTCTGGGCAAGGACATACACCTGAGATGTATGGTAAAGTTCAAAGGCAAGCATTCAAAGAATTGCAAAAAGCTAACCGAGTTGACTTTACTACTCACGCTTCTGTAGGAGTTTATGGTTTGGCTGGTATGGACCAACAAGGAAATTTTTCTAAACAAAACAGAAATATGGCTGTTGATGAGATCAAACGAGCAGTAGATTTTGCCAGTGATGTCGCACAGGGGGGTCCTGTTGTTGTTCACACTGGAGAGTTCTACCGTCCTTTAGTTGATGCTGAATGGAATGATAATAATAAGTTTAAGATGTATGAGGGAGAAGAAGAAAGAGCTTCCTTTCGAGTTGTTGATGCAAGGACAGGTGGAGTGATTCAAGAAGCCAGAAAAAACAGGAAAGTTGCTCGTCCAATCTGGAATACTGCTACAGAGGGTGCGGAATATTTAGATTTTGATGGTAAGACCAAGCAAGCACGTAGTGAGTATGATGAGCAGGGAAGATTAATTTATATGGATTATTTTGGGAATAGAATTTCTGACGAAAATAGAGTTCCGATGTTTAATGCCGAAAAAGGACAATTTGAAGTAAGGCAGATGGACTGGAAGGATTTACAGGCTGAAGCTAAACAAATGACCCTTAGAGCAAGAGAGGTTTGGCGGGGTTGGAAAGATGGGGTTCTTTCAGAAAAGGAGTTGCACCAATCTTATTGGGATAGATTTAAGGATGTGACAAGTGAAGAAGAAATTTTAGTTAAACCTGAAGAAGCATATATTATCTCTACATTAGAAACTAATGCCGCTAATAGTCGTGGTTGGGCCTATCAATATGGTTCTGACTTCGAAGAAACTGTAAAAACAATCAAAAAAATGAAGAAAGCTAAAGAAGTTTACGATCAATTAGAGGCCTCTACTGATGAAGAAGAGAAGTGGAAACTCAAAAAAGAGATTGGTTCTCAGTTTGGTGATTTAATCCCTCCAGAAAGCAAATTTCCTTCTGAAATATTAAGAGAAAGAATTGTTCAATTAGAAGCTAGGATGAAACAAGCACAGGAGGCTTCTGCAGGTCAATGGTCACAGGCAGAGGAGTCAAAGGAAACGATTCGTCATGTTGAGAGTGCTGATAGTTATGCATTAAGAGAATCATTTTCTTCCTACGCTGAAGCCGGGATAAGGGCGATGGAAAGAACTAAACAATTAATGAAACAGGGTGTAGCAAAAAAACCTATTGCTTTGGCGATGGAAAATCTTTTCCCCGAAAGTTATGGTTCACATCCGGATGAATTAGCTCATTTAGTTGTGGGGAGCAGAGAGAAAATGGCTGAAATGTTAAGGCAAAGAGGAATGTCTGAATCTGAAGCAAATGCTAAGGCAAAAGATCATATTACTGCTACATTTGATACGGGTCATTTAAACATGTGGAAGAAATATTGGAGAGGCGATCCCAATAAATCATTAGAGCAAAATGATGAAGAGTTTAAGAAATGGACGTTAAAAAAAGTTGAGAATTTAGCTAAAAGTGGTGTTGTTGGCCATTTACATCTAGTTGATAATTATGGTTATCAAGACGATCACTTAGCTCCTGGGCAAGGTAATGCTCCAATAAAAGAGATTGTTGAAATTTTTAAGAAGCATGGTTACAAAGGAGAGATGATTGTAGAACCTGGGGCAGATTATACAACGGATGTTTCTGGATTCCATAGTGTCATGAAATCTTGGAAATTGTTTGGTAGTGGAGTTTATGGTGCAAGTGGTGCTGCTCCTAGAAAACCTTGGGGGCAGGTGCAGTATGGTTACTTTGGACAAACTCAACCACCATACTTTACTTTTGGTGGGTATTCTCCTTCAGAAGATTGGACACTTTGGAGTGGAGTTCCTTTAGAATAAATTTTATTACATTTTAAAAACCGGGCCCAAGGGACCCGGAAAAGAAGGTTGGCGCGTTAAACATTAAATGGTTTCAATCAGGTTTATTTTTTTTAATTCATTTCTTTAATTCTTGTATTGTTTTGAGGTATGTTTTGAATTAATAATAGCAAGGATAAACCTTTATAAATCAATTATGCAGTCAAAATAAAGAAAGCAATTAAAGAAAAAAAGACCATAACCTTTTTAAATCACGCAAACAATTTGTTACTCATGAGTGAGTTGATGAGCTAAATGTATCAATTATTTTTTACACCTAATTGGTTTAATGGACTAGATATTTTTTTTGAAGGAATTAGTTTGATAGTCGCTTTACTTATTGCTGCTTATAGCTTAAGGATTTATCGCTTTACTAAAGAAAATCGATTCGCTTATTTTATGGTTGCTTTTTTGATGGTGGCATTTGGTTTAGCTAGTAAAATGTTTACTTCAAGTGTGCTTTATTACCATCCACTTCGAGAAGTTACTGCAGGAGTATTAAGTCCGATTGTTGGTCCTGGCCTAGAATTTGCGGACTTATTTTATCGAGCTGGTTTTTTTGTAGAGATGTTTTTAATGTTAGCTGCATGGTTATTAATATTTTTTATCTCACAAAAGTCTCGTGATAGACTTAGAAAGTACCATGAAGTTAGCCAAATGGCTCTTTTTATTTACTTAATCTTTTTAATTTCATTTGTAGCCAATTTTCAATATGTAGTATTTTATTTAACTAGTGCTGTCATCCTTGGTTTAACGGTGTTAAATTATTATAAGAATTATTTAAATACAGATAAAAATGAAAATGCTTTCAGAGTTATGCTTAGTTTCATATTTATTCTTTTAAGTAATGTATTTTTTGTGTTTGTGTATTTTTATAATCAGTTTTATGTCTTAGCAGAAATTTTCATGTTAATCGGATTTTTAACATTGCTTGGTACGTACAGTAAAATTAAAAGAAGGTTTTAATTTAAGAATGTCTAACAAAAGAAGGTCACGTTTAGAATTGGTTTATGATATTTTGTTGTCTATTCAAAACAAAGGGGGCAAGATTAAACCTACACATTTAATGTACAAATCTAACCTTTCTCACAAATTATTAAATAGCTATTTAGATGAATTATTAGGCAAGGAATTAGTTAGAGTTGAAGATATTGAAAACCGTAAGAAAAAAACTATGTCCAAGGTTATTCATCTTACAGACAAGGGGTCAGGATTTTTAGCAGAATATAGAAGAATGCGTGAATTTACTGATGCTTTTGGTTTATAGTAGTTATTTTTTAATTATCGTCTCAGTAAATCCACAACCCACTGGTCAACTCCGGACAAGCTTTATTAATGAATTAGTTTACAATAACAATGAAAAAGAGTTATGTAAAACCGGCTTTAGTTTTTTATTTTATCTAGAACCAGTTAAGAAATTGTGTTGGTTGTTCTCTTTTCCAAAACTTTTTGTTTAGGTTAATGAAGACAATGAGTTCATTCATATGGAAATTACAAAGGAATTAGTTGAATGTGTTGGTTTGTGGTTGGCTGAGGGAGATAACAAAACAAATCAAGAAATAACTTTTACTAATAACTGTTTAGAACTAATATTGTTTTTTCAAGAGAACATTAGTAATGTGTATTTTGGTAAAAACAAACCTAGGTAGTATGTTTATTCTTCAACGCCAAAGATTTTAATTACTAATCTAAATGGATTAACAATTAGAAATTATTCTGATGATTGGGCAAGGAAAACGTATTATATCTACAAATTAGCAGATATTAATTTTGTTAAAGAATGGAAACAGATTGTAACTAAAATTAAAACTAATAAGATCTATTATCCTGAAATCTTAAGAGGTATTTTTGCAGGAGAAGGAAATGTTAAACATGATTTTAAGAATAATAATTCTCGTAATTTAAGAATTGCTTCTAGTGTGAGGAATGAGTATATTGAGAAACTATTGACTTATTTTGAATTTCCAATAAAATTTGATCAAAACAAGAGAGCTTATTGGATTACTGGAAGATATTTAGAAAAAGCTCAGAAAATTAACATTGCATCTTTACACCCAGAAAAAGAAGCAAGATTTAGAAAGATGATATATTCAGTTAAAGAAAAACACTACTCTCCTTACGAATTTCGCACGTTGATTTTAGGAGAACTTAATTCTTTTAAAACTACTAAACAATTATCACTTTTGTTTAGTAAATCTGATGTTTATACTTTAGAAGTTCTTTCTATTTTAAAGAAAGAACATATTATTGATCATATTAAAACAAAACAGGGTTCTTTTTGGGCAAAGAATGATCTTATCAAACAATATCAGAAAACTGAAATGTTTGAAATATTACGCAATCTTAATAAGTACGTAAATCTATCAAAGACTGGGAGTGCAGTTGGAATGGCTAGAAAAGCCATTGTAAGTAGGCTATTAAGATATCAAAAAGAGGGAGTGGTATCTTATATAGCAAGTAAGCGCTCATGGAAATTGACAGAAAAAGGTAAGGTTATTGTAGGGGTTGACGAAGCCGGGAGTTTTAGCAACTAATTTGTTGTTAAACCCGTGAGGTCCAGTTCTCGGCCCTTTAGTTATGGTAGCTTTAGCAGTAAAAGAGGAGAACATCAAAAAATTGGAATGGATGGGAGTTAAAGATTCTAAGTTGTTAAGTTCTTCAGTGAGGGAAGAAATCTTTGATCAATTAAGAGATGTTGTTGAAGATTTTAGAATTGAGGTAGTGGAACCGGATGCAATTGACCTTTCTTTAGGAGAAGCAGAAAGTAACTTGAATTGGTTAGAAGCAGACACTTCTGCTAGATTAGTTTCAGAATTAAATCCGGATAAGATTATTGTTGATTGTCCTAGTGTTAATATTCCTGCTTACAAGGCATATTTTGAATCCAGGTTAAGTAAGGCGGTTAAAGATAAAGCAGAATTAGTTGTTGAACATAAAGCAGACTTTAATTATATTGTTGTGGCTGCTGCTTCTGTAATCGCAAAGGTAATTAGAGATCGGCAAATTGATAAAATTAAAAATGAGATTGGTATTGATTTTGGTTCTGGATATATGTCGGATAAAAAAACACAAGATTTTTTAGAGAAGTATCATGACACCTATCCTCACTTGTTTAGAAAGAAATGGAAATCGTACACTAATGTTTTAGAAAAGAAGAAGCAAAAAAGTTTAGGTGAGTTTTAATTTTTAGTTTTATTGAATAGTCGTATTGAATAGTTCTATAAACAATGAAATGATTAGTTTTTTATATCCTAACTTATTACTTATGCTTTATGGTTGTTTTTACTAACGTAACAGAAAAGGATTTGGAAAGGCTATACCAAAAAGGGTTCTCTAAAGAAGAACCTAAAACAATTTATGAAGAAGTTCGTTTACGTTATAAGGATGTTAATTTAATTTTGTATAACTCTGGGAAGCTATTATTGCACGGAAAAGAAGATTCTGTTAACCAAGTTGCTGAGATAATTGAAAAGATGGGTGTTGGAGAAAGAGTTAAAGTAGAAAAATTTCGTAAAGAGACCGGATGGATTATTGGTAGTGACGAGTCTTTGAAAGGTGATACTTTTGGTGGATTAGTGGTTGCAGCTGTTAAAGCTGATGATAAAGGAAGGGCATTACTTCAAGAATTGGGGGTTGCGGATAGTAAAACATTAAGTGATAAAGAAATTATTCTAATGGCAGAAAAGATTCGTAAAATCGTTCCTTGTGAAGTGAAGAGTATTTTGCCTTTAGAGTACAACCAAAATGGAGAGGTTACAAAAATGCTTAACCATTTACATCAAGAAACAGCAAATTATCTTACTCCTGGTAAGCACGTTGTGGATAAATATCCTGGTTGCAATGTTGGTGATATCCAAGAAGAGAAAGCTGAATCTAAGTATGTTGAAGTTGCCGCGGCTTCTGTATTGGCCAGAGCTGGAGCGTTAAATCAATTAAATTATCTTAGTACTAAAGCAGGGTTTAATGTTCCTAAGGGAAGTACGCATGTTAAACTCGCTTTAGCTGAGTTAAAAGAACGACGATTAGAATTTAAGGAGTTTGTTAAAACTAGTTTTTCTAATGTCAGGGAGTTCTTACTTTAAAGTAGTTAAGTCCCACAATATTTATAAGTTACACTCTAATTTTAGATTAAATGACTTGGTTTAATGGTTTAGCGCGTAGTTTTGGACAATCTTCTGGGTTTGAGAAAGATAAAGAAAGTGTTCCTTTATTGGAGAAATTTCTTGGAGAGTTATACATTGGAGCAAGGTTAGCAACTCCTGAAGCTAGAAGAACTATTGAAGAATCACTATTAGAGTTAACTATTCACGGAGGGCATACTTCTAATGGTTTATTAATTACACAAAATGGTTATTTTATTACTGCTTTCCACTGTGTGGATAAAAGTTCTGATTTAAACATTGATGTTTCTAATGGTGATGGTAGATATTATCCTGTTGAACGGGTTTGCCATGCGTGGCCCAGAATGGATTTAGCATTAGTTAAAGCTAGAGTTTATGGTGAAGAAGAACCGGTGCATTTACCTGTCTATGAAGGAAGAGTGGAACAGATGGCGGAAAGTTCAGTATGTTCTTTAAGTAGATGGAACAGACAGATTCATACTAGTATGGGAGTAGTTGATACAACTCCCGTTTTTATTTCTTGTATTTCTGAGGATCATATACACGTTAATCCACAAGAAAGTTTTGGTTTAACTTTTAATAGCACTATTAGGGGCGATTCTGGGGGGGTTGTAGTTACTTCACATGGAAGAGTGATGGGAACAATATTTAGCTCTGATTTAAAGACCAGAAGTCATGCAATTCGTTTTAATTTTGCTATTGGATTAGTAAATGAATATGTTCAACTATTAAAAGGTGTAGTGGCTTACAGATAGTCAATATAACCGTAAGCTTTTTAAATAACCTACCATCTAGAGAGTAAATCAAATGAAGATTCCTAAAACAATCAAAAAGTTTTGTAGAAAATGTAAGAAGCACACTCAGCAGAAAGTGACTCAGAACAAGAAGAAAACTGCTAGTCCGCTAAGTCATGGTTCTAAAGTTAGAGCAAAATTAAGAGGGTTAGCTAGAGGAATTGGTAACTTGGGAAGGTATTCTAAACCAGCAGTAACCAAATTTAAACGATCTGGAGCTAAGAATACTAAAAAAACCGATTTAAGATATACTTGTACTGAATGTAAGAAGGCGTCTTGCCAAAGTAAAGGAATTAGAGCTAAGAAAGTGGAGTTTGTTTAAAATGGATGCAGCAAAAAGTAAATTTATCAAAGTAAGATGCGCTAAGTGCAAAAATGAACAGGTTATTTTTGGTAACGCTGCCCAAGTTGTTAAGTGTTTAGTTTGCGCTAAAGAATTAGCTTACCCTACTGGTGGAAAATCAAGAATTTCTGGCAGGGTTTTAGAGATTCTAGAATAAATTCGCTTTAAGTTTATATTTTTGACTTATATTCCTGATTTATATTCTTAAATACCAACATCATTAAAAGATTTCTTTTAAATTTTATTTTAAATGTTTGATCAACAAGTTTATCGTGATGCCGTTGAATTGAGAAATAGGGAGAGAGTTGAACCCCTTATAGAGACTAATGCATTTAGAGCAGGAATTTATTGTGTTTTATCAGCAAGAGAGACTTATGGCAAGTTATTAAAGATTTGTCGCCAGCTTTTTGTTAACAACGACCTTGGATTAGCAGATGCGATATTAGAAGATGTTCTGTTAGATAATTCTGTGTTGGAACAAATTTTAAATCAAACAATGGGAAGACGATTACAACAAGTAATAGATTTCTCTTCCTGGTGGAACCAGACCGGGTTTTACGATCGGATAAAGGGAGGAATAGATTTTTCTGCAGAAGTAGAATTAAGAAATTATTTAGTAGGAAATTCAACAAAAGGTGGAGCACCAGGATTAGGACCAAAGAGTACTTCTTTATACTTAAATATGTTAGGTTGTGAGCAAGTTGTTCCTGTGGACATTTGGGTGTTAAGATATTTAGGAGTTGAAGTTCCTAATCGGGGCATATCACTTCCTGATTATCATAATTATGAAATGGTGCTAAAAGAAGAAGCAAAAAAGATAGGAGTTAGTCCAGCGATGATGCATAAATTAATTTGGTGCTCTACTTCTGATTGGAAAAGAAGAAGGACATCACAATTAGATTTATTTCAAACAGAATCACATAATTTTTATAAGAAAATCTAAGGGCGGATTTGAGCTTGAATTTGGGATTAATAAAGCTAAACATTTATAAATTAACCTTATTCTTAAGTTCTTATGTTTTACAAACGTCATGGAATTCCAGAAGAGAATGAGATTGTTCTTTGTCAGGTTACAAAATTATTTCCTAATTCTGTTTTCGTAGATTTATTAGAATATGGTCAGTCTGGGATGGTACACATTTCTGAAGTATCACCTGGAAGAATCAGAAATTTGCGTGATTATGTTAGTATTGGTAGACAAGTTGTTTGCAAGGTACTTAGAATCGATCGTGAAAGAGGACATATTGATCTATCTTTAAGGAGAGTTAACTCTAATGATCGTAAGGAGAAATTAGATTCAATCAAGCAGGAATTAAAAGCAGAGAGTATTGTCAAAAGTGTTGCTAAAAGAATAAACAAACCTGCAGAAGAAGTGTATAAAAAAATAAGTGTTCCAATCTTTCAGGAGTATGATTTTTTATATTCTTGTTTCCGTGATGTTGCTGAGGAAGAAGCTGATTTAGAGAAGATGGGTATTGAGAAATCTCTTGCCCAAGAGTTTAACAATATTATTATTGAGAAATTTAAACCAGAATCATTTTTCATTAATGCTGTAATCCATCTAGAAACTTATAAACCACAGGGTATTGAAAAAATTAAAAAGACCTTACAAGATATTGAAAAAGTCTCAGATAAAGTTACTATTGCTTATCTTGGCGGTGGAAGATACAAATTGATTATCGAGGACGTTGATTATAAGTTAGCCGAAAATTCTTTATCAAAAGTCGAGGGAATTCTGGAAAAGTTTAATGATAAACTGTCTACTTCAAAGTTAGAACGTGAGAAGAAAGATTAAAAATGGCTGAGAAAATCCATAAATGTGTTTCCTGCACAACTTATACTATGAATGAGAAATGTCCAAACTGTGGAGAAGCCACTATCTTGCCAAGACCTCCCAAATTTTCTTTGATTGATAAGTATGCAGCTTTGAAAAGGGAAGCACAGAAAAGAGAATTAATTGAGAAGGGATTATATTAATCTCCTTAAATTAATGTACTTAACCCGTAACAAATCTATTTTTACAAATCAAATTCTTAACTTTTCAAAATATACTTTGGATTGCGTTTTAATAACGCGTTAATAATGCTTTAAATACGGACAGTGCGTCTAAAGCGTCAGATTAATAAATGAGCAGTATTTTCCATTTATTGAGGTGAATAAAAATGTT
>PFNQ01000020.1 GCA_002792115.1 Candidatus Woesearchaeota archaeon CG_4_10_14_0_2_um_filter_33_13
CAATAGTAGAAGCAGAAAAAGATCTCCCTCAAAAAATAAAAAAAGAGATCAAAACTGAGACTAAAGAAGTTATAACAGAGAGGGAGGAAAAAAAACCAATCATCAAGGAGACAATTTCTGCACCAGTAGCGACGGGTATCAAAAAAGAGGTTAAAAATGACGAAGAAAAAGCCGAAGATGTTATAACTAAAGAGCAGAAATCAGAAGAAAGAAAAAAGTTATTTGGTTTTTTTAAAAGAAAAGAAAAACCCGCAGAAACAACAAAAACCGAAGTTGAAGAAGTTACTGAAGAAAAGCTGGAACAACTTGATCAAATCATTAAGTCAGATTCTGGAGAAGTTATTCCTGAAAAGTTTAGTGCAGGAAAAGAACAATTTGAACCTGACTTTAAGAAGATTAAAGAAATAAAGGAAGATCAAGAACTTGAAGAAGTAGAAAAAGCCAAAGAAGTAGAAGCTAAAGGAACAGAAACTAAAGAAACAGAGGAAAAGAAAGGTTTCTTTAGCAAGGTTAAACAAACTTTAACTACAAAAACAATTTCAGAAGCTAAGTTTGAAGATTTGTTCTGGAATTTAGAGATTGTCTTATTGGAAAATAACGTTTCTGTTGAGGTTATCGAGAAGATTAAGGATGATCTTAAAGAAGAACTTGTTGATAAGCCCTTACCTAGAGATGTTGAGAGTAAGATCGAAGAAACATTAGCTAAAACACTTAAAAATATTTTATCTTTCAAAAGAATTGATTTATTACAAAAAGCCAAGGAGAAACGAGATACGGAAAAGAAACCCTTAATTATCGCTTTTTTTGGCATCAATGGTAGCGGTAAAACAACTTCTATTGCCAAACTTACAAATTATTTTCAAAGAAATGGTCTGTCCGTAGTTCTGGCTGCTTGTGATACCTTTAGAGCAGCAGCAATTCAACAATTAGAAGAACATGCCGATAAGCTTAATGTTAAGATGATCAAACATGATTATGGTAGCGATGCTGCTGCTGTAGCTTTTGACTCTGTGAAGTATGCAGAAAAGAATAAGGTTGATGTTGTCTTGATTGACACGGCTGGAAGATTACATAGTAACACTAATTTGATGGCAGAATTGGAAAAGATTATTCGAGTAGTTAAACCAGATTTAAAGATATTCATCGGCGAGTCTATAACAGGTAATGATTGTATTGAACAGGCTCGAAAATTTAATGAGTTGGTTGAAATGGATGGCGCGATTTTAACAAAAGCGGATGTTGATGAGAAAGGTGGGGCACCATTAAGTATCGCTTACACCATTAAGAAACCAATTTTATTTTTAGGTGTGGGCCAAGAGTATAAAGACTTAGAAGAGTTTGATGCAAATTTAATCTTGAAGAGGTTGGGCTTTTAATTCATTACTAAAACATTTCCTTGTTAGTGTTAGATGTTTTATTGATATATCTAAATAGAGAGTTAAAACACTAAAATGTCTACACCACTTAACATTGCCATTAACATGGACTTTGATTATACTTGCACTAGGCCTCCGATTTTTCATCAAGATCCTTTTTTAGAACAGCTGGGTATAAACTCAGCAGATTTCTGGAATAAAGTTTCCACTACTCAGAGAGCTTATGAACAGAGAAGTATTGGAAGAGAAAATTTTAGCGTCATGTATTTAACTTTATTCCAAAGAGAAGTAGAGGCTAAATTAGGACGGCCCTTAACAAGAGCAGACCTGTTAGAAGCAGGAAGATTGTTGAAGAAAGAACATCTTTTTCCAGGCCTTCCAGAATTTTGGAATAATATTAAGGAAGGTTTTCCTAACGATAATCTTGAAGTTAGAATAATCAGTGTTGGGATCAAACCAATTTTGCAAGCCTGCCCAATAGTTGGTCCTTATGTTGATATTATCGCTGCTTACGATTTTCTTACGGAAGATGGTTCTGATACTGGAAGAATTATTGGTCCAGCATGTACTGTTTCTTCGGGTGAGAAGGAAAATGTTGTGGTTGCATTAAGTTATGGGAAATCATTTAGAGGAAATTTGCGGGATGGACAACAGGTTTATGATTTTCCTCTCAGACAAACGATTATTATCGCGGATGGTTTTAGTGATAGAGCAATGTGTCAATTAGGTAAAAAATATGGTGCTGCTACGATTGGCATTGCTGCAGATCAGGGTGCAATTGTCAAAGCAGGAAGAGAATTGGGTTATTACTTCGATGAATTTCATGTTGGTGATTATCGTCCTGGTTCTTCTCTATTACAATCTATTGAAACAAAAATTAAATCTTTTCATGATAATAACTAATTCACATTCTTAATAGTTCTTTAGTTTTAGTTTTTTTAATTAGTAAATAACTGTCGATACAGCCGTGTTACAACATTGTGTACATACTGTTCACGCATGAATGCATCCACAATAATTGAATCATCAGAAAATTGAAATATTTTTGGTTTAATCCCTAATGTGTTCAATGTACTAAAGAAAATTGCCGTAGCAGTATACCCCATTTCTTCTCCAACAAGAGTTACTCTGGCAAAACCATTGGCAGTTTTTGTAGGATGGTCATCTCTCTTTAGATCTAGTAATAGGTCTCCTAGATTTGGTTTAGCAAACACCGCATAGGTTCTGCAAGAATCTCCATCATTCAGTGTTTCTACATTGTAACCATGTCTTGCAAAAGTACTTTCCACCTCCGCAGCAACTCCTGCTTTTAGCATTGGCATATTATAAACAGTAATCATAGTATATCCTTCAGTTTGTGCAACAGCCTTTACTCCAAAATCATTTCTTTTACCATTAGCGACTGCTTTAATTGTAGTACCAAGATGGTTTGGTTCAAAACTATTTAAGATTCTGACGGGAACACCTCTTTCTCTTGCTGGTCTTAAAGCTACATCATTAATGATCTTGGCTCCTAATCCTGCAAATGCTTCTGCTTCTCTATATGTTAATTGTGAAATTGGATTTAATCCGGGAATGATAGAAGGATCAACCGGAGAGATCCCATTATTATCACTCCAGATTCTAACTTCATCAGAATATAAGGCGGCTCCCCAATACGTTGCAGTTCCATCTGACATGCCCCTTTGTAATGTGACCATTTCTTTTGTGCCTACTTTTGTACCAATAAACCCAGGCACGACGACAACCTTTCCAGCTAAATCTCTTTCTCTTGAAATCTTGGCAATTGCCTTTAATGTTTGTTGATGACCAACGGGAACATCAATATTTCCCGGATGATTAGAAACACCAAACATTCCGTTTTGATCATAATCTAAAAGAACGAATTCCAAAGAAGGGTGGGTTGCTTTACCTGCTTCCATTAATATTCTTGCTTTAACTCTTTCTGGAAGTCCAATAATTCTGGCTTGTGCTTGTGGATCTAAGTTTCCGCTTTGCAACAAACTTGTTGATTCTACAACTAATGAATCTATCAATGATCGTTCTAATTTATGTTCATGAAGGTTTGCATAAAACATATCCTGCATTATCCTCCATTCCGTTTCAGAATTTCTTCCTTGAACTATATCATAAGCATGGTCTGTAGCTTTTCTACCTTCTGGGGTTCCGTCAATTTTACCTGCTCCAGAACAGACTAAAACTAGGGTTCCATCTTGATTTAACACTGCACGATCTTCTAACGTTAACGTTAGCGCGGATTTATCTCTTTCTGCTGTACTTAAAGAAGTTCCACCATACTTATCAACTCTAGATTGGTCAATCATCTTATAAATCTCTCCGGAACTTTTTCGTGTCTTAGTAATTCACTTAATTCTTCTCTTTCTCTAATGAGATCAACTTTTCCATCTACTCCTATTAAAACTTCTGGTGCTTCCGGAAAAGAGTTGTAATTCTTTGTACTCATAGAAGCACAATACGCACCAGCTCCCCCAATAATCACTAAATCTCCTCTTCTTGCTTGTAGCATATTTCTAGAAACTGATTCTTCTGGATTTCCGGGTTCTGGTGTCATAGTATCACCAGTTTCACAACACTTACCTACCACAATATAATCTGCTTGTCTTCTGGGAGAATTATCTTTTGGGATAATAGTTATAGGGTGTTGAGCTCCATACATCGATATTCTTGTTAATTCTGTCATCCCTGTATCAATTTTTAAAAAATCCCAAATGTCAGTTGAGACAACGTCTTCCACACGAGAGAGAACAGCCCCAGCATTAGCAACTAAATATGTTCCAGGTTCTATTTCTAAATGAAGTTGTCTTCCAGTAGATTGATAAAAATCGATAAATTCATCTCTAATTGTTTGACCACAATCTTGAAGATCTGTAGTTTTCTCCCCAGGCATTCTGCCAACTTTAAAACCACCACCTAAATTTAGTGTTTGTACATCTGGAAATTCTGTAGCCCAGCCTAAACTGAGTTTGGCAACATCTTTCCAAATTTGTGGATCACTACCAGAACCAATATGTGTGTGCATACGACTTATTCTCAATCCGTATCTTCCTGCAATTTCTTTTATTTTTGGGACAAGATCATACCATATCCCAAAGCTAGATCTTTCGTGTCCGGTATTAGTTCTATTACAATGGCCAGAACCTGTCCCAGGATTAATCCGTACAGAAATTTCACTACCTGGAGTAACTTTTCCAATATCTTCTAATTGAGATAAAGAACACGCATTTATCCTTACTCCCATAGTTATTAACTCTTCTAGTTTTTTCCCTCTTGGAATTAATTGTGCAGTTAATTGTATCTGCTCTGCAGGAATGCCCGCCATCATGGCTCTCATTACTTCATAATGCGAAGAAGCGTCAATTTGCAAACCCATTTGGTTAAACAATCTTAAAATTGTGCCATTGGAATTAGCTTTCATAGCATACCTGGGAGTAAAACCAAAGGCATTAGGAAAGTTTAATACTGCTTGTGCATTAGCTCTCAGAAGGTCCTCACGATAAACATAAACAGGAGTGCCAATATTTTCAGCAATACATATTGCTGTTTCTTTGTCAATAAATTGTTTTGCTGTAGATTCTCTAGCTTGTTCTGAAGTCATTTTAACTTCAAAAAGCAAGTAGAATAAAAACGTAATGTTATTATAATAACAAAGTTTTTAAATTACTAACAAACTGAGAGATGTATGGTTACTATCAGTCATCTTGTCAAAAGAATAATTAATAATAAACCGTTGTTATACGAAGCCCTTTCTAAAGATATTATCAATTACCCAAACCTTGCCGAACATATCAAAGATGAACTCGAAGCAGAGTTAGGAAGCAAAGTTAAAGGACCTGCGGTGGTTATGGCCTTACGTCGTTTTAGAGAAACAATTAAGAAAAAAGAAGATGTTAAAGTTCCACTTAAATTTAACTCACAGATTATTATGAAGTCTGGGTTGTGTGATGTTACTTTTGTTCGCTCACCAGAATTATTACGTAAATTGAAGTCTGTTTATGATTTGATTAATTATGATACTGGAGAAACACTTAATGTGATCTACGGAAACTATGAGATTACGATTGTAGCGGAAGAAAAGCATCTGAAAGAGATTATCACCTTACTTAAAAATGAGAAGAAAATTAATTTGGAACATAACTTAGTTTCTTTGGCTATGAGTTTTTCTAAAGAATTCCTTTATACTCCTGGTATCTTAGCTACAGTAATAAGAGAGCTATTTTGGGAGAACATTAACATCTACGAAAATATTTCTACAATGACTGAAGTAATTTTTATTGTCCATAAAATGGATGCAGTAAGGGCTTATAACTGTTTGCAGCGTTTGATTGATAAAAGATAAACTCACTTTTTAAGGATTCTTTAATAGTTTGTCCTTTATACAAGAAATCTTTATAAACCAACATTCTCCTTAAAGAGCAATGACTAAGATCTATATTGAGACTGCGGGATGTAGTCATAATTTCGCTGATTCCGAACAGATGGCGGGTTTATTAAAAAAATCTCAATTTGAAATAGTCAATACTATTGAAGAAGGAGATGTAATTATTTTTAATACTTGTACTGTTAAGGGGCCAACAGAAAATGCGTTTTATAGACGCTTAGAAGAAGTTAAAGGTCTTTTTCCTTACAAAATTATCATTGTAGCTGGGTGTATTGCCCAAACTAATCCTCCAAAATTAAGAAAATATCCTCTTGTTGGAACAAAACAAATTCATAACATTGTTGAGGTTGTCGAAGAAGCATTAAATGATAATATCGTTAAGTTGCTGGAGTGTGGAGAGATGCCTCCGTTAAATCTTCCTAGAGTTAAGAAAAATCCAATTGTTTGTATCGTACCTATTTCCCGTGGTTGTTTGGGCGCGTGTACATTTTGTAAGACTAAAGAAGTTCGAGGTAATTTAGTTTCATATCCTATTGCTGAGATCAAGAAAGAAATAGAAGATGGTCTGTTAGATGGGGCAAGGGAAATATGGTTAACTTCTCAAGACACGGGATGCTATGGTTTTGATATAAACACAAACTTAGCAAGGTTGCTAAAAGAGATTGTGGCGATCCCTAAAAATTTTCGTATCCGCATTGGAATGATGAATCCCAATCATCTTTTAAAATTTAAAGAAGAGTTTCTAGATGTTTTTTCTAATCCAAAATTCTTTCGTTTTCTCCATCTTCCCTTGCAAAGTGGAAGCAATGTTGTTTTGGAGAATATGTGTCGTAATTATACTGCGAAAGAGTTTAGATCATTAGTTACAGAAATCAAAGAAAAGTTTTATCGTGTTAATATCGCTACTGACATCATTGTTGGATTTCCTCAAGAAACTGAGGAACAACATTGGGAGACTCTTAATATCTTAAGAGAATTATCTCCCGACGTTGTTAATATATCTCGATTTTGGCCTAGGCCAGGCACAAAAGCAGCAAAGATGAAACAATTGCCTAGCGATGTAATTAAACATCGTTCTAAGGTTATTACTGACATTTGTCACAATATTTTCAAATTGCAGAACGAGCGTTGGATTGATTGGGAAGGGGAAATTATCATTGATGAGATTGGAACAGAACCAAACCAATTTATTGGCAGAAACGCTTCTTATAAACCAATAATAGTTAATGGTGCTTTTAAGTTAGGCGATATAGTTAAGGTTAAGATTGTAAAAACTACTACTTTTGATTTAAGGGGAGAAATTATTAGTAACGTTACTACTCAGTTTTATAACTAATAAATTAATTACTTATTTAGACTTTAGTTAGAAATTCCTTCTTTTTTTGCCAACTCAACTTCTTTTTTTAATTCTTCTTCGACCTGTTTTAAAATTTCTTCTTCAGAAAGCATCTCTTTTGCAGAGGTTTCCATAAAACTATTCAAATGTTTTTTGATCTTAGCATAAACGTGAGCGACATCTCCAGCTAATTGTCCAAAAATATTACTTTCAATTGGGTTTTTCCAAACATATTTGTTTAACATTCCTTTAACAAAGTAAAAGAATGGTCGCATTCCCCACCGATCTTGATAATCAGTAAGAATCCATCCATCAAAAACTATCGTTAAATCCCCTTTCTGAAAAACTCTTTTTTGATTGTTTATAGTAGTAACTTCCTCAGTAACATTATCCATAATAATCTTTAGCTTTATCATTAAAGTAAGATATTTAGTAACTTCTTTCCATGGTCTAAGTTCAACATAAACGTGACGTCCTTCTTCTCTAACTGTTTCTTCACTGCGCTTTTCCCTTTTTTCATATCCTTGTTCTTCAATAGCACGATTGATTGTACTATATAACTCATCAATCCTAAAGATACCCTTATAATTCAATTCCCGACCATTTATGATCAGAAATCGTTCGTAATTCATTTCGTTAATCATTTTTAGGTTTGGTAATAATACTTGTATGTATTAAGGAAATTTTTAATTTTATAAATTAGTTCGTCCATATCATGTTCAATCCAACGTTCAAACTTTTCATAATGTTTTTTGAAAAAGTACTTGTTGAATAATACTGCTATAAACCAATAAAATGGTGAAGTGATAAATAATCCTTTTCTATCAAAAAATACATAACCATCAAATGTCATTCTGATTAGTCCTTGATTTAGTCTAAGAACTTGATTGTCATGCTCCACTTCAACATCTTTAACATTTGCAGCAATTAACTTTACTTTAGCTTTAATTTTATAATAATTACCGGCGTTTTTCCAGGGGGCGTAAACAATCTGAATTTGTTTCCCTTCTGGTGTGATTAGTTCTTCATTAAGTTGTTCATTAAAATCCCAATGGCGATTGTAAAAGAATTCACCTATCAATTTGTGTAGTTCTGCCATATTAAACAACCCTTCGTAACTAAATTTAATGTGGTCTACAACAATAGTTCGATCGGGCATTTAGGAAATACCTCCTTGCATTTTTTGATCCATTTTTTTCTTACCAAAGAAAACCCAATACAAAGATAAATTACCAATGACAATTAATAAGAGTAATAGCATTGTGTCCATGAGTTGGAATATAATTATTTTACTTATAAATTATTCTGTTGGGGTTAAGCAAAAGTTATATAAATGCAAAAATATTGTTTCACTATCAATGGTAAAAAAGAGGGAAGAAAATCACTTAAAGAGTGAGCACCATCCAATTTTTCGGCAGAAGCTTACGTTGGGCCAAAAAGCTGCTGATAAAATATCCTCATTTGGTGGTAGTTGGTATTTTATTGTAATCTTTTTCATCTTTTTATTTTCTTGGATGGTGGTTAATAGTTGGATTTTGTTAAAAAAACCGTTTGACCCTTATCCCTATATCTTGCTTAACCTTGCGTTGTCAACCTTAGCAGCGATACAAGCACCGATGATTTTGATGAGTCAGAATCGCCAAGCAGAAAGAGATCGGATTGATGCGAAGTATGATCATTACGTTAATCGTAAAGCAGAAAGAGAAAACCGTGATATGCAAAAAGACATGGATCAGGCTCTTCTTTTGCTTCATGAAATTAATAATGGTGTAAGAAAATCACGTAGGTAAAATGGTTTCTATTGAGTTTTTGCAAAAGGAAATGGCAGAAATAAAGCTTCGTAATAAACGAGTTGAGGCGGATAAGGCATGGGAAACAAGTTTTATACGAAAGTTAATTATCGCTTTAATGACTTATTTTGTTGTTGTCTTATTCTTCTGGATAATTAAAGTGCCTTATTTCTTGTTAAATGCCTTGGTACCAACTGCTGGATTTGTGCTTTCTACTTTAACCTTGCCTTTTATCAAGAAATTCTGGATTAAGAATATTTACAGCAAATAATTTGCATTAGCACTGGACAACTGCGGACAAGGTTTATAAAATATAATCATTAACATTTCCTTGGAGTACATACTATTTATGACCCCTGTTTTAAATGATAAATAAAATTACTTTAGAATTCGCCGAAATTATTGGTCTTCTTTGTGCTGAAGGAAGTCATATTATCTCTTATTCTACCTACACTGAGAATAGATACAATAAGCAATATGTCCGTAACAATAAAAAATCCGAAAGAATCGAGTTTTATAATAAAGATAAAAATTTATCTCATCATTATCTCAATCTTTTGTTTAAAGAATTTGGTCTTAGGTTTAGGATTACAAAAGACGGTAAGGTTAATATCGGAAACAGGGCAGTAATCAAACGGATTATTACAGAAACTCCTTTAGGGCACTTAAACTGGCAAGTGCCAGAATCTGTAGCAAATTCTAATTTAATAACTAAACTTTATTTTTTGAGAGGGTTCTTTGATGGAGATGGGACTGCTGTTGGTACCGTTAGATTCTTTTCTACAAACTATGGTGGTATACATCAGATCTCTGGTTTGTTAAAAGAATTGAATTACAAACACACTATTCAGGGGCCAGTATCTAAACCTAAACGCAAACCGTATTATATTATTCAAATAAGCCGAAAAGACCAATTTAGGTTTTTAGAAGACATCCAGCCAATTTCAAAGTATGTCTAAGATAATAAGGGAAAGTTTATAAATAATTTACTTGTTTGGATACAAATACCTGCTAATAATTAGGACACCTGTGATAACCAGATTTGTGGGGGTAATTTTAAAGCATAAATTGCTTTAAAACCTTAGGCAAAGTCTGGTCAAATGCGCAGGACTTAAGTTCACTTGAGTTGAAGTGATTAGATATCCTGTCCTTTAGTAGGTTCGAGGGTTCAAATCCCTTCCCCCACACTTTTTTTTTTGAACATGGCTAGTCTTCTGTTAGGTGATTCTGGTGTTGGTACTGGGATTAGAGTTGATCTACATGTACACTCGGTAAATTCTGATGGTACAAACCCTGTTTCTGAGATAATTCAGTATGCTATTAATAATACTGGATTGTCTGGGATAGCATTCTCTGAACACACTTTTTCTGATTGCTTGTCTCCTCTACGCTCATATGAGGAGGCCCAAACTTATTTGGTACAACAAGGATTAGATAGAACTATTGTCATTTATCCCGCTGCTGAACTCAGTCTTTTAATTCCTGGGAATAAAAGAAATAAAGTTCATGGTTTAATTTTAGGTGACATTGGAGAATTAGAAAAGATGTTGAGGGGTGTTGCTCATTTTGGGTCGGTGGTTCCAGTGGAAGCAACTAAGGAGTACAATCTAAAGATGTTCTTGGCTCATCCTAAACCGCACGATTTATTTTATGATGCGGGAGTTATTACTCATTTTCATGGTGTAGAATACACTCCTAACCTGTTAACCAATCCCATTAGCAATAATTCTCGTTATTGCTTGTCAAAATTATTAATGCAGAGTGTTCCTGTTATTGCAACTTCTGATGCCCACCACTTATCTTCTTTAGGAGTTCACACAGAATTTTCCGAACTAACTCCTTCTGTTTTTGATTTGATAACAATTAATAATATCTCTGCTTTGTGTGTGGAGGAAGTTAGGTCCAAAAATATTAAAAGACTTTGTAGGTCCCTTAATGGTTTAATTTCAATTAAGTTCTTAGACCAATTACCAAAATCTTAAATAAATACCAGTAATTCTTCATTAAATGGACTTATCAGAGTTTCAAGAACAAAAAGAACCATGGTATAAAGGACCGATAAAATACATCATCGGGGTCTTTCTGTTATTAATGATAATTATGTGGTTAGTTCCATTTTATGGCGTAAAACAGAATCCAGAACCAAATTATATTCCTTCGGTTGAGGAATTACATGTCCCTTCAATGACGGTTCCAAATATTACCTCCAATGATATCCGATCTTATATTCAGACAACTTCTGAAATAAAACAGATTGCAGATAAAATCGTTAGCCTTTCTTGTTTTCAAACTAGTAAAGTTTGCAATGCCAAAGCTATTTTCTACTTTGTGCAGAAGAACTTTAATTATGTTAACGATCCTCTTGCATTTGAATACTTTAAAACACCTCAAGAATCTTTAAAGTCAGATGTTGGAGATTGTGACGACACTTCCATTTTATTATCATCGTTATTACAATCAATTGGTTTGCAAACACGTTTTGTTTTTGTTCCAAATCACGTTTATGTTCAAGTAAAGCTTTCAGAAGCAATATCTGCATATAAAGAAGAAGGCGATTGGATTAATTTAGATGCTACTTGCGATAATTGTAAATTTGGTGAAATCAGCCCACAGTATTATAAATCTGAAAAAGAATATTCTCAATAATCAAAAAATTCTATTCTTAAAATAAGTCCATAATGAAGCAACGGCTAATATCACAATTCTTCCACTTCCTAGCATTAAAGGAACCTTAGCCATTTTTATTAAAAAAAATAAAACTGGGGCTCCGAGAGGGGGTGAGGGTGGTAGAAATCTTGGAGCCCAACAGATTATGATTTTTGTTGTGACATTTGTCTCAACATTTGTAGTTAAAGTACAACAGGTATATAAATGTTACTTTTTTGTATACTGGTTACGGAAAAACGCCATTTTGGTCATTGGTTTTTCTTATTATCTGCTCAAGAATAAGGATATTTTTTATAAATTAGAAGACTTCTGACATGTAGCTGTGTAAAAATCTGAGAAAAAGAAGTTATTATAGTGCCTGTTGTTATATTCTTAACAAACCAATATTACTTTTTGAGGTAGAAATGATCACTTTTTGATCATTACTCTTTAATTATTATTCTTTAATCAGCTTCTTTAGTGCCTCTAATGCCTTAGCAGCATCTTCTTCGCGCACTATAAAAGTCATTTCTGTATGTGTAGAAATGATGTCAATTATGTTAACATTTTCCCAATTTAATGCTCTGGTGGAAATGTAAAACAATCCAAAAGTATTAGTAGTTTGAGTTGGGATATTGATAGTTATACTACTTAGGTTCTTTGCAGAGTGTTTGACTATCCCTTTTGGAAGGATTGCTTTAATTTTTTCAAAATAACGATCATTGGTGATTATCATTAGTTCGTACATGCCCTGAGTAATACTAAGAAAATCTCCTCGTTTTAAATCTACTAATCCGTACATTTGTTGAATTATTTTGTTACTATCAATATGATGAAAAATGGTGATTTCCGCTAAATCAGTTCTTAAAGAAATATCTGCAAACTCATCAAACGTAATCTCTGCCATCATACTTTTTTCCATTTTCTCGCTTAACCGGCGTATAGCCATGTTTACTGCAGAAAACTTTACCTTTTGTCGCAATTCTTTTTCAATTTGTGGAATTAACTCTTCAGCTAAAGCTGCATGATTAATTATTCCTCGTGACAAACCTTCTTGAATGAAAGGTTTTCCTGAAAGAATTTTCTCCACTACATCCGTTACATTGGCCATTGCTAAATGTGGATTATTTCACTATTTTTAAATATTTTGTAAATTATTTTACATTATGTTAATATACTTCTGTTACTCTGATAGTTGTATGAAATTAACAACTATTTTAATAATCGCAGGATTATGTGTTACTAGCGGTGATATAGTGTTAGCTTTATGGGCTAAACAAAGTAGAATCTATTTATTTATAATCGGGATTTTGCTTAATCTTGCTGGACTAATGGTTTATGCTCAAAGTTTACGTTTGGAGAGTGTTGGTGTTGCTACAGCCCTATTTTTAGGCATTAACATTCTTGCGGTTACGATAATGGGTGCAATATTCTTAAAAGAAAGTTTACATTTAAAACAAATTTTTGGATTAGCAGGTTTGGTGGTAGCTATGATTATTTTGGAAATTTAAATTATTAAATGATCTTAATTACAGGACACTTACTTGGTTTTATTAAAGAACTCTTTTAACAATTTTTCATAATCCTTACTTACAATCAATCCTTCTCTAGGTAAACAGTTGTAATAATTTTGCCAAGTAAACCTTTCATCCAAATAAATAATTGCTCCCTTGTCCTTTTCTGATCTAATACACCTACCTGAACTTTGGATACATTTTGACATTGCTGGATAAATGTAGCCATAGTCCCATCCATTTCCAAACGTGTTCTCATAATATTTTATGATTTCTCTAGTTTTAAGATTTGGTTTTGCTAATGGCAATCCTACCACTACTACACCATTAAGTAAATCTCCCGGAAGATCTACTCCTTCTGCAAAATTCGCTCCAGCAACCCCTAACAGAACACCCCCTTTATTTTTTTCTAGCTTAAAATCATTCAGGAAAACTTCTTTTTCCTCTTTGTTCATATCTGCTTTTTCCCAGAATAATCTTTTCTCAGTTTTAATATGTTGAGAGATCTGGTCTCTCATGTGATAAGATGGAAAGAACAAAGCCACGTTCCCAGGGATCAAATTTGATATCTTGGAACATCTCTCTGCAATCTGCTGGAACATTGCTTCTCCTCTTAATGTGTACTTGGTGGATGTTTCTGGTATTACTAAACTAAGTTTGTTTTCGGACGGGAACGGAGATTGATATTCTTTTTCAATCGCTTTTGTAATCCCTAAAACATTTGTGTACATATGTGTTGGCTTGAGTGTTCCACTCATAATTACTCCAGAATGGATCTTTTCAAAAACATCTTTTGTAACTATACTTGCATCTAAACAAGAGTAACTTAACACATTAATCGGCCCATACTTACTTGGTTTTTGTGAAATGATTCTAACAAACCCTTTGTCTTCTCCTTGCCAAGACTGCAAAAAGTGAGCTACACCTCCCAAATAACTTTTACGCTGTTTTTTTCTAATCTCATCTGCAGTAGTCTCTAAATCGTTAATTAGTTCTTGATAATCTACAACTTTATTTACAGCAGCAAGAAAAATTTCTTTATTAACTAATTTTTCTTTTTCATTTTCCTCTTTAAAATCAGCTAAATCGTTTAAGATATTATTTAATTTTTGTAACCATCCAATTAACCCTTCATATCTGTATTTTTTTGCTTCTAATATGGAATTCTTGAGCATTATGGTAGATAGATTACTACTAAGCATTTCAGTAACTCTGCTTGGAAGATTATGGCCTTCATCTAATATCAAAATAACATCTTCTAATTCTTTTTCCAATTTCTTAAACAAAGTAGATTGTACAAAGGGATTAAATAAATAGTAATAATCCCCAATTAATATTTCTGTATCTTTGGCTAAGGCTAACGAAATTTCGTAACTACACATTTTTTTTTCTTTACAGATGTTAATCAGTTCTTCATTATGGACTGGTCCTCGTTCTTTTAATTCTTTGATCAATAGTTTAGCATCAATTGATAATTCTTTTTTTATTCTGACATTATTATAAAATTCACATTCTCCTTTCTCTACAACATGTTTACAAAACTCATTAAACTCTAAGCCAAACAATCCTGCAACTTCTTGATTGCACATCCATTTCTTGCCAATCAAATCAACACTGCAAATATTTTTTCCAGTTTTTTCTTTAATTAATTTTAATGTGTTGATAGCAATTTGATGTTGAGTATGTCTATTAGTTAAGAAAAAAATAATCTTTTTTCTATCTAATGCAAAAGGAATCGCAACTGCTAAAGCGCTAGCGGTTTTTCCTAATCCTGTTGGTGCATGTGCTAACAAAATTTTTTCTTCGCCGATTGCTTTAGTAATATCTTTGATTAATTCATCTTGTCCAGAACGAACTTTCTCGTGAGGAAAAAACTCATTTGGCGTTAAAGAATTCATCTTTTTTAGAGATAAACAATAGTTTAAAAACGTTTGCTTTATGCTCATAAAAAACTGAACAAAAGCTTTAAATAGATGGTCTTCAAAATAGCTATTGTAATCAATAAATGCTTAAATATAACTATTACGCTCTAACTTTTAACAGGGGGTGGAGATGGAATAGATAGGGGGGAATGTTAAATTGATCAAAAACGAAAAAGCCATCTTTGAAGTGTTTTTCCGAGAGAAACCGGCCATGATGCTGGTTGAGTTGAAGAATGCCAGTTCTAATGTTTATGCGTCTGTGTTAGCAAAACAAATCGACTGTACTTACTCACACGTTGTGAAAATTTTACAGGAGATGCAAAAGTCTGAGTTAATTAAATTTAAGAAAGAGGGTCGCCTCAAATTATTAGAATTAACTAAGAAAGGACAGGATATTGCTACTAACATTGAGAATATTCGCACAAGACTCTAATTACTAAAGTTTTTATTTCTTTTTATTTGTTATTTCTTTTTGATTAGTTCATCAATTTGTTTACACACAAAGAACCTTCAGTTCCAGAATTCTTACAGAAATCTTCAGTAAGACTGTTGTGGTCATCACAGTCATGGTCATTGTAACAAGAAACTTTTTTAATTATTGTTCCCCCAGTTAATCCATCAGTTTTTATTGAAACAGCTAAAATGCTTGCCACAGCTAGTACAGCAACGACAATCAAAATGATTTTAACGGTGTCTACCATTTTATTCTTAATCTTTAGTAATAAAAATGAAGTTAAAAACCTTTCTATATTTATCTATCTATCTGTTTTCGGTTTCTTTGCTTATTGAAAATCAAGTTTAACGAAAAATCAAAAGAAAAAGATAAAAAAGAAATGTTTATTCTACATACATCTTTAACCTTTCTTGGTCGAATTTCCAGTCTGCTGGTAATCTTTTTGTATTTTTATAATACTTAATTAACCTTCTGATCTTTGACTGGGTTAACTGTTGACCTCTTAAAGCAGTTTTATCTTGTTTGTTCTTATCCATATGTTGATTAATATCAATTAATTTCTTAATTAAACTTAACATATCTTCTGGAAGTTCTTTGGTTAAATTATTTTCTTCTAAAACCTGAGTGATTGTTTTTTCAGTTAATGCTTTAACACTATTAATTCCGTAAGTATCTCTTAAGATTACCCCAATTTCAGATGGTGCACTACCTGATTTAGCGTGCTTGATAATCAATTTTTCTACTTCCTTGCCTTTGTAAGGGGCCCAAGAAGGAATTTTTTTAACAGGTCTTTTACTTCCACTTTTTCCTTTTGCTCTACTATGCATTCGTGCCATTTTTATTTTTACCTTTAATTTATATTTAAGGAGAATGAGCTTTATCCCTTTCTCCAGTATAACCAAGCCTAAACCGGGTTATCTCTCAAAGTTAAAGTTAATCTAAGACAGTGGTTTATAAATGTTTTCTAAGATTTGATGTCAAATTTGTCAAAACCTTTAAATATGAATTCTACGCATTGTTTTGATATGTTGTACGACCAACTAATTGTATTAAAGAAATATTTGTCTTATTTAGTTGCAACTACCACAACTACCGCTTAAGCTAGTTATAGCTTGGGCCGATTTCTATTATCTCTTTTATCTTTAGAATTTGTCTGAGCATAGCTAGTTCTTCAAAAGAATGGAACCTAAAAGAATAAGACTTTATCATGGTGGACACATAGATAAAGTATTAAATATAGGGCTATGGGGATTAAATCAGAACACTCCTTTCTATTGTACTAGAGATAAAGCTTTGGCAGAAGAAGCTGAATATAGTCATGGTCTAGAAGGAGCTTTGTTAAGTTTGGAAGTTCCAGAGGAAGTTTTTCATAAATGTATCAATGCTGGGTATTGGACAGAAAGACCATACGTTGGTTGTATACCAATAGAATATTCCAAGGAAGTTATTATTAATCTGGGGGTGGGAATTGAAATCATGAACGAAATTATTGCTGCAAAGAAGAAGACTTTTTAAAGAATAATAAAATAAATTAGAAAATTAGTGAGGTACTTATTAAAAAATGAAAATATTAACGATCCATGCGGACTTTATTGAATTTAAAGCTAAGAAGAAAGCTATGAAACAAGCGGAAGAGAATATTAATGAAGATAAACAAAGAATAGAGGAATGTTTAGTTATCTTTACTGCTGTTGAAAAAGCTGATGAAGCAGACCAAAAAAAGATAATTAATAAGTATCTTCATGAGATTAAGAACATTGCTCAACAAGTTAACACTAAAAATATTGTTCTTTATCCCTATGCCCACTTAAGTTCAAGTCTGTCCAACCCACAGTTTGCTGAGGAAACAATGAAAGAAGCTCAGAGAGTGCTAAGCGCAGAAAACTACCAGGTAAGCCGAGCACCATTTGGTTGGTATAAATCTTTTGATATTTCTTGTAAAGGTCATCCTTTATCGGAATTGAGCAGGGAATTGTCTGTTGATTCACAAGGAGAAGTCAAAGTTGAAGAAAAAGAATTAACAGCGGAAGAGATTCAATCATTGTTGAAACAGATCTCTCGTTCTAAATTAGACACTAGCAAATTAAAGGACAATGATCATCGAATTATTGGGCAACAATTAGATTTATGGAGCTTTAATGAAATTGCCCCAGGAATGGTCTTCTGGCATGATCGAGGAATGACCATCAAAAATCTGTTGATAGATTATTGGAGACAAGTGCACAGAAGAAATGGTTATTTAGAAATATCTACGCCACAAATTATGGATAAACGGTTATGGTTATTGTCTGGTCATTGGGCTAAGTATAAGGAGAACATGTTCATTACTGAGTATGAAAAAAGAAGCTTTGCCGTTAAACCAATGAATTGTCCTGGTGGAATGCTAGTTTACAAAACTTCTACTAAGTCATACAAAGATCTTCCATTAAGAGTTGGAGAACTTGGAATAGTACATCGTCAAGAACTTTCTGGAGTATTAGCAGGGTTATTTCGAGTAATTCAATTTACTCAAGACGATGCCCATATCTTTTGTACCGAAGAACAGCTAGAATCTGAAATCAGTAAGATCATTGACATTATCAATGAAATGTTCAATCTTTTTAACTTGAAGTTTGATCATATCGAATTATCTACTCGCCCAGAAAAAAGAATTGGGGAAGATAAAGTTTGGGATTTAGCAGAGAATGCTTTAGAGACTGTTCTTAAGAAAAGAAAGATGAATTATAAAATTAATCCGGGGGACGGCGCATTTTACGGGCCCAAAATTGATTTTCATCTGCGAGACTCTCTGGAAAGAACATGGCAGTGCTCAACTATTCAATTAGATATGGCCTTACCCGAGAGATTTGATTTAGAATACACCACTAGTGACGGATCAAGTAAGAGGCCAATCATGTTACATCGTGTAGTTTATGGAGCAATTGAGAGGTTTATTGGAATTGTTACAGAACATCTTAATGGAAAGTTTCCTCTGTGGTTAAATCCAGTACAAATAAAGATTTTAACAATAAATGATGATTGTGTTAACTTTGCTAAAGAAGTTCAAGAAAAACTGGTTGATAATAACTTTAGGGTGGAGTTAGATGATCGAACGGAAACAATAGGTAAGAAAGTTAGAGAAGCGCAATTGTTAAAAGCTAATTATATCATCACCATCGGAGAGAAGGAAGTAGAAGCAAAATCTTTAGCCATCCGTACTAGAAACGGAGAAGTCAGTTATAGGGTAAAGATTGATGACTTTATCTCTAACTTGAGAGATGAAGTTAATAAGAGAGAAATTAAGTAATTTTTCTTCTTCTTCTTCTTCTTCTTCTTATTTTTTATTTTTTAAAATCATTAAACTTCTGTGTTGAATCTCAACTAACTATTAAAGTAACTAAATCCTTATAAACCCATTTCGTCTAAAATTTAGACTATGGGTGGAATAATTAAACCGATTATTAATGCAATACCTACACCGTTAATCGAAAGGTTAGGTAGTAGGTATGTGGCGGGTTATTCTTTACAAGATGGTGTTGATTTAATTTGTCGTTTACATGAAAAATATGGGTATTATTCTTCTTTAGATATATTAGGTGAATCTGCGAAGTCAGTTGACGAAGCAAGAAGAGCAGTAGATGATTATGTTCAGTTAATTCGTTTAGTAAGACCAAAATTTGATTTTGGTAATCATCCACATCAAAAACCAGTTTCTCTCTCTGTGAAACCTTCTGCAATCTGTTATGCAGAACACAAACCAAATGGTTTGTATGTTTCACCTCAGACACGTTTATTAAAAGGATTGGAAACAATCGCTGATGAAGCAGGTCCGATTGACGTTACTTTAGATTCTGAACAAGCCTACTGGAAAAGTGTTACATTAAATGCTGAAGAAATTATGCGTAAAAAAGGCTATTCTGGATTTGGTGGCGTCTTACAAGGTAGACTTTATCGTAGCCATGATGATCTTGTTGATTTATTTATTAAGAGTATTACTCTCACTACGGGACGTCATCCAGTAAGACAAAGATTCTGCTTAGGGATTTATACTGAGGATGAGACGGTTGGTGAGATGAATAATGATAATGCTAAAGGAATGTTGATTGCAAGGGTTAATCAGGCATCTAAGCGCGATTTGGTTTATATTGAAGTTGCTACTCATGATCATGATGTCATTTTTCATTTGCAAAGAAATGTGTTGAACCAAATGGATCATTCTTTTTATGAGTTTCAGTTTTTATTAGGTCCACCAAATGTTGAAAATGATTTAGCACCCACGCTCAAAAGTGAAGGTCATGTAGTTAGATTTTATGCACCCATTCAACTTAGGCCAGGAGAAGCTGCACCTTATATGCGCAGAAGGCTGATTGAAAGTCCAGGGATGATTATTCAGGGTGCTTTATCTCTTGGAAGGAAGTCTTTAGCTAATCAATCTCGGAAGGAGTTAAGAAAAGAAAGAGAGTTAATAGACACAGCATAACTTCATCATTTAAAGATCAACATTGCATCGCCTAATGAGAAGAACCGATACTTTTTTTTAACTGCTTCGTTGTATGCTTTAAGTAACTGTTCTCTTCCGGCATATGCAGAAGTTAGCAAAAGCAAAGAAGATTTAGGCAAATGAAAATTGGTTAACATTGCTTTTAATGGTGCCTTAAATTGATGCCCAGGTTTAATGAAAATTTCTGAAATTCCTTCAGTGGCTTTGATTCTGTTATTTTCCCAGTTGCAAGACTCTAAGCACTTGACTACTGTTGTGCCAACAGCAATTATATTTCCTTTTGCAGAATTAATTATTTCTGCATTCTTATTATCTAATGAGAAATATTCCTTTCCTGTCTGATGAGTTTTAATGTCTCTTATTGATAAAAAAGTGGAATATGAGATGTCTAATTGTAATCTAGCAATCTTAACCCCTTTTGATTCTATCTTTCTTAATAATTCTGGAGTAAAGTGCAGTCCTGCAGTTGGTGCAGCTAAAGAACCAGAAACTTTTGCATAAGTAGTTTGGTAATCTTCTTCCGGTACATCCTCTTTGATGTATGGGGGTGTTAATAATTGGCATTCCTCTTCTCTTATTTCTCTGTCAAATTGAACATAAAAACAATCTTCTTCTTGTTTGATTATCTTTCCTGTAAGATTAACAAAGATTAATTTTTTTCCAACTTTTGGTTTTCCTTTGATTCTGGTTTCGTAAAAATTATTTCCTAGATGTTTGACTAATGTGACTTCCACTGGACTTCCAGTTTCTTTTTTCCCAATTAATTTGCAACGTCTAACTTTAGTTTCATTTATTACTAAAACATCTCCGTGCTGCAAGAAATCAATGATCTCATAAAATTTTTGGTGTAAGAATTTATCTTCTTTTATGACCATTAACTTACAATGATCTCTAGGGTAAAATGCTTTCTGAGCAATTAATTCTTCCGGGAGATGATAATTGTAATCTTCTAGGTTCATAGGTGTTCACCATTATTCATGATTTCTATTTTTGCAACACCGTTCTCATAAGTTATAATCGTAACTTCCGTATTTTTAGCTTGATATTGTCTAGTCTCTGCTAAATCGTCATTGTTGATATGTGCTAACAAAGCCCGAATATTTCCACCATGTGTAACCACTAAGATGGTCTTACCAAAGTTCTCTGCACGTATCTTTTCTATAAATTTAATTGTCCTTTTTGACAACTGTACGAAAGTTTCTCCACCTTCATAATCCCAAAGATGATAAGGAACATTTTCTTGATGAAACTTTGCATACACCACGTTATGGGGCTGTCCTTCAGACGTTCCTTTAGCTTGTTCTCGCAATTCTGAAGAAGAAACAATTTTTGAATTGGAATGTAACTCAATAATTTTTTTAGCTGTATTCATACAGCGATCTAAATCAGAAGAGTAACAGCAATCAATCTTTTCATCTTTAAGTCTTAATGCTAGTTTCTGAGCTTGTTCTTTCCCTTTTTCACTTAATTGAGAATTAAGATGTCCTTGAGTAATCCTTTTAGCATTCTCTTCAGTCTCACCATGTCGGACGATAATCAGTTTTGTAACCATTTTTCTTTTAATTGTAAAAACTCATTTTTTTCAATACTTTCTCTGATCTGGTCCATTAATGTTTTGAAAAAGTAAAGGTTGTGATAGGTGATTAAAGTATAAAACAACAACTCTTTGGCCTTAAATAGGTGGTGCAGATACCCTCTAGTAAAGTTCTTACAAACATAACACCCACATCCTTGTTCTAAAGGCTCTTTGTCATCTTTAAACTTAGCATGAGTTAACTTATATCTAAATCTATTTTTTTCAGTTCCACCAGATTCTGTTCCATAAAATATGTAACCTGACCTAGCTAATCTTGTTGGTAAGACACAATCAAATGTATCTATTCCTAACTCCACATAATTAAAAATATCTTCTACTGCCCCTATGCCTAAAAGATGTTTAGTTTTTTCTTTTGTCAGAAACTGCATTGCTTGTTTTACTAATGCAATACTTTCCTCCTTAGGATCACCAAAAATACTGCCAATTCCAATCGCATCAAAATCTAATGAAGAGATGAACTTTGCACTTTCTTCTCTTAAATCTTTGAATCGCCCGCCTTGCACAATTCCATATAATGCTTGTTTCTTATCTTTGTTAAGTTTCTTAAACTCTACTAAACTTCTTTCTTCCCAGGCATGAGTTCTTGCTAAAGATTTTTTAGTTGTTTCGTAATCTGCTTCAATTTCTAAACACTGATCAAAAGCAAAAATCAAATCTGCGCCCAATTTTCTTTGTACTTGCATGGATTTTTCTGGAGTAAAACGATGTTTAGAACAATTTATGCAAGATCTAAAATCCACCCCTTCATCATCAATCTTACAAAGTTTACCATTAAGGCTCATCACCTGAAATCCGCCAGAATCTGTAAACATTGGTTTATGCCATCCAGAAATCTTTTGCAACCCTCCCAATTTTTCAATGGTTTCTTCGCCAGGTTGCAAATACAGATGATAAGTGTTAGATAGGATTGCTTGAAAGCCAATCTCTTCTAATTGTTGCGGTGTTAAAGCTTTAACTGTGGCTTTAGTAGCTACTGGAATAAACGCAGGAGTTTTAATTTCTCCATGACTTGTTTTAATCACTCCAGTTCTAGCTTCACAATTCGCTTCTTGATGTTTGATATTGAATGAAAACATTTTACTACTAATTTAGGGTAATCTTTTTAAAAAGATTTGCTATTTTAAAGTAAATTAAGTTAAAATGGCAGATTTAAAAGATTTAAGTCGAGATCTTCGAAGAGCTGAAAGAAGATATGCTCCAATCGGTGTGGCAGATTTAGATCCAGCTAGAAACTACTTAGATGATCGTTTAAGGTCAGTTACTGAAAATCAGGAAGCTCAAGTTATTGCTCTTTTAGTTTGGGATAAAGGTAGAACTAGGATTAATTGTTATCTTGGTAGTTTAGATGAAAAAGAGGTTATTAGAGAATTAAATCTTTCTCACGTTCATCATGTTCATTATCCTTCCGGGCCGAGTGGAATTCCTAATCTTGAAACATATCGACATGGAGTTTTTGTTCCTACTGAACAACGTAACCAAGATAGAAAATTAGTTAGTAGATTTAAAATGAGAAATGGCGTTTATTGCCCAGTTAATAGTTATGTTGCTTTGGGAAAAAGCATCCCTGCAGAAAATTTAGATAACTTAGTTGTAATCCCATTTTAATTCTTTTTTAATCTTTTCAAATCTTTTCCTAATCTCATCTTGATTCTATCTTGATCCTTCTTGATGTAGGTAATTATTTAAACTCTTAAATTTTATTCTTATCTAATAAAGGGGTTTGATAGATGCAACAGGACGAGTACGAAGAGTTACTGCAGAAATATAAAGCTAAGGTTAAAGAGGAATTTGGCGAGGATGTAGCTAAAGCATCACCAAAAATAACCAGTAAAGAATATTCTGAGTTTAAACGTGAATTATATCCTAACAGCTTTGGTTTGTTTGAAAAAGCATGCAACTTTTCAGAAAAATTTCTTAAATTAACTGCAGATCCAAAAAAAGCTGAGCTGATGCAAAAGGACTTAGATATTTGTCATCTTAATGTAACTCCCGCCGGTGTTACTGCCTTTTCTTTACTTTTGCCGATGACGGTAATGATCCTTGGCGCGTTTATTTCTTTTGCTATCTTTAAAATGATGTTTTTTGTAATGTTCTTTTTGATTGCCGGTCTTTTAATGATTCCTGCAATTAGCAAACTGCCTAGTTTTATGGCTAATACTTGGAGGATGAAAGCCTCTAACCAGATGGTTCAAAGTATTTTTTACCTTGTAACTTACATGAGGCATACTTCTAACCTTGAAAGAGCAATTGAATTCGCTGCTGATCATCTTGATCAGCCATTATCTTTAGATTTCCGTAAGATCTTATGGGATGTAGAAACTCAGAAGTTTAGTACTATCAAAGATTCTGCAGAAGCATATCTAACGGTTTGGAAGGAGTGGGATAAAGAGTTTGTTGAAGCATTCCATTTAGTAGAATCATCTCTATTTGAACCATCTGAAGATAGACGGTTAGCTTTGTTAGATAAGGCATTAGACGTCATTCTTAATGGTACTTATGAGAATATGTTACATTATGCTCATTCCTTACAATCACCAATGATGATGTTAAATATGCTTGGTGTAATCTTACCTATCTTAGGTTTAGTTATCCTTCCTTTAGTTGTAAGTTTTATGGGTGGCGGAGAAGGTTCAAATCCATTTGTTACTGCAATCTATATTGCTGTTCTTTATAACGTAACTCTACCCCTATCGGTTTATTATCTTGGTAGAACAATTTTGTCTAAACGTCCGTCTGGCTATGGTGCAGAAGATATCGGAGAAAAGGCTGGGTTCAAGAAATTTAAAAATGTAAACTTAAACTTTGGTAAGAAGCTTATTGTTGGTGTTAACCCAATGTACTTTAGCATAATGGTGTTAGTTGTTGGATTAATTATTGGATTCAGTCCAATCATATTACACACTTTAGATCCTACTTTTGAAATTCAGGATGAACAAGGAAAAGTAAAGATGATGGAATATGTTTGTACTCCTGAAATGCCGAATTGTGAACCTCTTGAGAAAGTAGGACCATATGGTTTAGGTGCAGCGTTATTATCATTAATTGTTACTGCCGCGTTCGGTATTTCTTTTGGCTTGTTTTTTTCCTTGCGTTCAAAGAATGTCATAAAAATAAGAGAAAAAACCAAAGAACTGGAAGACGAGTTCTCTTCCGCTATGTTTCAATTAGGTAATCGGTTAGGTGACGGTATCCCTGCTGAGATTGCCTTTGCCAAAGTTGCTGACACGATGAAAGGAACAACTTCTGGAGAATTTTTTAATTTAGCAGAAAGAAATATAACTAAATTGGGTATGGGTTTAGAACAATCTCTTTTCGATCCTCAAGTTGGTGCGGTTTTTAATTATCCTTCTAAGGTTATTGAAAGTTCTATGAAAGTATTAGTTGAAAGTATAAAAAAAGGACCGAGGATTGCTGCTCAAGCTTTATTATCTATGTCTCGTTACATTAAAGAGATACATCGGGTAGAAGAACGGTTAAAAGATTTGATGGCGGAGATCAGTTCCTCTATGACTTCACAAATTAAGTTCCTTACTCCTGCCATTGCCGGAATTGTTGTTGGTATCACTTCAATGATCTCAACGATCTTAACGAGGTTAAGTGCGCAACTAGCCACTTTTGCAAATACGGGTGGCGGTGGAGTTGGTGGTTGGGCTGATATGTTAAGTATTTTTGGAATTGGAATTCCTACTTTCCATTTTCAAATTATTGTCGGGCTTTATATTGTCCAAATAACATATATTCTTACCGTCCTAAACAGCGGAATTGAGAATGGTTCGGATAAATTAGGAGAAAGGTATGCTTTAGGTAAGAACTTGGTTAATAGTACATTACTTTATTGTTTCTTATCTGCAGTGGTTATATTATTCTTTAACCTTTTTGCCATGAAGATAATGGTTACTTCCTTAAGCTAGAATTTGTAAATAAAACATACGGAAAATAATTTAAAAAAATGTGGTTAAAAAGATATCAAATTGAAAACGTTGTACCTTTGCTTTTCACAATAATTTCTACCTATTTTGTTAGTGCTTATAGAAATTATAGGTATTACAATTATGTGGGTATTGGTTTTATGGTTATAGGATTATTGATTTGGTGGATAGGTAAACTTAATCTGGATGATGCTTTTCATTCTGGTATTAAACCGAAGAGATTAGTGCAAACAGGCATTTATTCAAAGATTCGTCATCCAATCTATATTGGACTAGTACTAACACTTTTTGGATGGTCTGTATATTTACTATCAATAATGTGGTTGGGGGTAACCATTTCTACTCTATTTGTGATGATTCTTCGTGCGTATAAGGAAGAGAGAGCTTTATTCAGAAAGTACGGAAAAAGGTTTATCGCTTATAAACTAAAGACTTGGTTCTAAAAAAGTTTATAAATGGTTGCCGGATTATGCATTTAAGTTGGGGCTGTAGCTCAACCTGGGAGAGCACTAGTTCCTTTACGGGAAGTGAAACTGAAGTTCCCAGATTAGACATCTAGGTGTTCGGGGTTCAAATCCCCGTAGCCCCACTTTTCTTTATATTTTCTATATTTGTTTAAGTTTCTTAAATTTGAGAATCCAATTTCTTGGTACCATTTCTCGATCATCTTATCACCATTTAATGAGATTCTGTAAATTCTATGAAATCTGCCCGGTTTGTAGCTTCTAAACCCTATTCTAAATCTAACTTTTAATGCGTTTTTTAATTGGCGGGCTAACTTTTGGCTGGTTGTACTAATCTCAATGGTGGGATAATTTTTTCTGTGCCCTTTGTTAGTTAGGAACAATGATCCATCTGTGTCCATAATCCCTCTTAAACAAGATATTAATAAATTTTTGTTATTAAAGATAACATCTGGAATGAAGATATTTTGACATTTGTCTTTGTTGTTGGGAAGTTTAAGTTTGTAAACTAAAAATTCAATAAATGTTTTGGAATAAACTTTTAATCTTAATCCTCCTTCTCTAACTTTGATAAAAGCATTGAGATTTAATTCTTCAATAAACATTTTATTGAGGTATTCAAAATATTCCTTTTCATTATTCTTGTCCCCTACAATCTCGATATAATATTGTGATAAGTGTGGTTTGTATCTAATACACCCATCGCCAATTATTACACCAATTAGTTCTGCAATATTGTTGTTAAGTTTCATGTTTTATTAAGTCTAAATATTTAATAACTGGCCCAATTTCTGTTCTTTTTCTTGAATCTTAACAGAATTATGGCTTAATAAGGTTTATCTGGAGTTGTCCAGTGGCTAGTGAATGGTTCAAATCCCTGCAGCCCCACTTTTCTCCATTAATTGTAATGTAAATATCTATCTAATAGGTCTTTTACAAAATAGCAACATTTATAAATCTAAAATAAAAAGGTTTACCTGTAAAAGAGAGTGTTTTATTATGACTAAAATTAATAGAATTCAGATTCATGGTTTTAAGAGTTTTGCTCAGAAAACGGACGTCCCTCTCGACAACAAATTCAATTGTATTATTGGACCAAATGGTTCTGGCAAGAGTAACGTTGGAGACGCAATCTGTTTTGTTTTAGGTAGACTTTCAGCTAAATCTATGAGGGTTGAGAAAGCCTCTCACCTGATCTTTAATGGTGGTAAAAAGAAAACTCCCGCGACTAGTGCTTCTGTTGAGATTGCTTTTTGTAACAAAAATAAAGTCTTTCCTGTTGAAGACAGTGAGATTATTGTTAATAGAAGTATTACTAAGACTGGAAATAGTGTTTATAGAATTAATGGTAAGAAGAAAACAAGAGGAGAAGTTCTAGACTTATTATCTGCAGCAAGAATTAATCCAGATGGTTATAACATCATTCTTCAAGGAGATATTATGCGCTTTGTGGACATGTCTCCAATGGAAAGAAGGAAGATTATTGAAGAGATAAGTGATGTTTCTATCTATGAGGAAAAGAAACATAAAGCAATGTTAGAATTAAACAAGGTTGAAGAGAAACTAAACAATGCTGTTATCATTTTGCAAGAACGTAAAACTTATCTTAAAGAGTTAAAAAAAGATCGTGATCAGGCTTTAAAGTTTAAAGAGCTTAAGGAGCAGATTGATTCTTATAAGGCCACAAATTTACATTTACAAATCAAAGAAAGAGAAGAAGTTAAAGGCAAGTTTGATCAAGAGATTGAAAAGCATCAAACTAAGATTAAAAAAGCTGAAGAAAAGATTTCTGAATTAAAAAAGCAGGTTGAATCCGGAAAAGATAAGGTTGCTAAGTTTAATCAAGAAATTGAACAAAAAGGAGAAAAAGAACAGTTAGAATTACATCGTGATGTTGAAGATCTAAAAGTAGAGTTAGCTAAGGATAAAACAAGAATATCTACTCTTAAAGATGAACTTAACAAGATTGAGCAAAGAAAAGATCAGCTTGGCGAAGAACTTAAGGAGCTAGAAGAAAAAGCTGTTTCCTTTAGCGGTAAGGGTAAAGATCTTAATAAACGGATTCAAGAGAAGAAAAATGAGTTAGAAACTCTTATCAAGAATATTGCTGATTTTAAAAAGAAAAATAAAATTGAATCTTCACAAGAAATGGAAGATGAGATTGAGAATAAAGATAAATTAATTGAAACTCAACAAGAAGAAGCTCAGAAAATAAGACAAGAACAACAAGAACTTCTTCGAGAAAAAGATCGAATAGAATATCAATTAGAAACGATTGATGAACGAATTAAAAAGGTTAAGGAAGTTGAGTCTGAGAATAAATCGCAGATTAAAGATTTACAACAGAAAAAAACCGAATTTAAAAATTCTACGTTAAGATTAAATCAATGTATTGATCAAGATAGCAGTTTTGCTTCTCAATTATCTAATGCAAAAAGTAAATTGATGGAGTTGCAAGAGAAACAAGCTCAACTTAACGCTAAAGCAATGTCTGTTCAAGCAGCATTATCTGGGAATAAGGCCGTTGAAAGTATATTAAGTAACAAAAAGAAGTTTGGCGGCATACATGGAACAATTTCTGAGTTAGGTCAAGCTAATAGACAATATTCCTTACCCTTAGAGATGGCTGCAGGAGCAAGAATGCAGAATATTGTTGTTGATGATGATAAAATCGCTGCAGAATGTATTAAGTATTTAAAAAATAATAAACTTGGTTCTGCTTCTTTTATTCCTTTAAATAAGATTCGTTACCAAGAAATAAGCAATGAAGATCAAAAATTAGCAAAACAATCTGGGGTACATGATTTTGCACTAAATTTAATTAAGTTCCGTTCTGAATATAAGAAAGCGTTTGCTTATGTTTTTGGTAATACTTTAATTGTTGAAGACATTGATACTGCCAGAAAGGTTGGTGTTAGCAGAATTAAGATGGCTACTCTTGATGGTGCTTTAACAGAGGCAAGCGGAGTTATGCGTGGCGGGTTCTTAGCTAAGAAGCAGGCTTTAGGATTTAAGGAACAAGATTCCATTGAAGAGCTGGAAAGGATTGAAGCCAAGATTGCAGAATCTGAGAGTGTTATCTCTTCAATCTTAACTAGAAGAGAAGCTAATGAAAAAGAAATTTCTTTTTTAAGAAATAAACGTAGTGAGTTAGAAGCCGAAGTAATTAAGTTAGAGAAGACTTTACATTTAGATGATAGTGATTTGACTGCCAGCGAAGGCTTAAAGAAGGAACTTAAAGAAAAGTTGAAAGAAGTTGAAATTAAATCAAATGAGATTCAAAATAAGATTTCTGTATTTAATCACGAATTAGCTACATTAAAGTCTGCAAAACAAAATTTAAGATCGCAAGTTAGCGAGTTACGTAATCCTCGCCTTTTAGCTCAGCTAAGTGCATATGAGGAATCAAGGCAGAAAGCTAAAGAAGATTTAGTAAGATTAGAGAATGACCTTAAAAATAGTTCTTTACAAGTTGATCAAATTATCTTACCTGAAAAGCAAAAAATTCAAGATATCTTTAAACAACATGATAAAGAAGAACAAGAGTTTAAGGCTGAAATTAAACAATTGAGTGAAAAGATTACTATCAAGGATAAAGAATTAGTTAAGAAGGAAGCTGAGAGCAAAGAGTTTTATTCTAAATACAAAGAGTTGTTTAATCAAAGGGAGAAAGAAACAACCTTAATTAATAAGGCAGAGAATGAGATTGAAAATGTTCGTGAAGATGTCCGTGGTAGTGAAAGAGAATCTAATTTAATCTCTTTGAAGAATGCTGAAGTAAAAGCTAAACTTGCTGGGTTGTATGAAGATTTTGAAAAATATAAGGAAATTACAATTATTAGCGGGAAAACTGTACAAGAGTTGCAGCATGAAATTAACAAGTTTGAAGTTATGCTTTCACAAATGTCTGCCGTTAACATGAAAGCTTTAGAGATTTATGAAGAGATTGAGCGAGAATATACTAAATTAGTTGAGAAGAAAGATAGTTTGGATCAAGAAAAAACTGATGTTTTAACTTTGATGAATGAGATTGAAACTAAAAAGAAAGATCATTTCATGAAAACTTTTGATCAAGCTAATGATAATTTCCAAAGAATCTTTTCTAACCTATTTAAGAAAGGAAATGCTTATCTTGAATTAGATAACAAAGAGAACCTCTTTGAAGGTGGATTAAGTATTAAGGTTAAATTAACTGGTAATCGTTATATGGATATTAAATCTTTATCTGGCGGAGAAAAAACACTTACTGCTTTATCATTCATCTTTGCTATCCAAGAATATCAACCCGCAACATTTTACATTTTGGATGAGATTGATGCAGCTTTAGACAAACATAATTCTGAGACCTTATCAAAATTAATTAGAGATTATTCAGATAAAGCTCAGTATATTGTTATTTCTCACAATGATGCTTTAATGTCTGAAGCAGATACTTTGTTTGGAGTTTCTATGAATGAGCATGGTATAAGTAAGGTAACTTCTTTAAGAATTTAATCTTTTTTATCATTCGTTGGACTGAGTTTCACGAATGTCCAACTTAAGCAACTTGCATAGATTGCTTGCTGAATGAGCATGGTATAAGTAAGGTAACTTCTTTGAGGATTTAATTTTGGTTGTATTTTATGAACTACATTCTTAAAAGTAACTTTTATAAACTATAACTATTTCTGTTCCATCAATCAAAGAGGTGATTGTGATTATGGCTAAGAAAAAAGCTGTTAAAAGAAGTGTTAAATCTAAACCAAAAATAACTCTTAAAAAGATCGCTCGTAAATCTTCTGGCAAGAAGAGTATTAAGAAAAATAACGTCCAAAAGGGAGCAATCAAATTACCTTCTCTAAAAGCAAGATGTAATTCTTCTGCGCTTGCATTTACTTTAGCAATTTTATCTGCAGCAGGAATGTTGTTGATGAGTCTGCTTGGAAAGATGGGAATTGGTTTGGGTGCAGTAGAAACAATGCAAAAATTCCATTTTTTTTACACACTCAGTTGGTTAGGTATTCTTGGCGGAATGATGGAAGCTGCTTTATGGGGCCTGATTATTGGATATTTAGGAGGATGGCTTTACAATAAGTTTGTTTAATATTTATTTTTTAATTTTTTTGACTTTTAGAATTTCTTTAAGATTTTTTAAACTACTTTAACAATTCTAATACTTTTGGTTGAA